>NZ_JBMKHB010000006.1:0-181478 GCF_049238285.1 Enterobacter cloacae complex sp. IR53041
TCACTGTCGTTCTCAAAATCGGTGGAGCTGCATGACAAAGTCATCGGGCATTATCTGAACATAAAACACTATCAGTAAGTTGGAGTCATTACCAGTAAAATAAATGTAATTGCGAAGGGTTGCATAAATGCCGTGGAAAAATAACCCGGCCCGACTATGCTTTATTGTTTGCCGCGCATCGAAATGAGGCTTTTGTTTCGCGTTAATTAAAATCACTTCTGTTTATATTTTTTTTCGTCCTCGATAACCAATCACATCTTTACATGCACATATCATTAACATGGTTTTTACCATTCTCACCATGATTAAACATAGTTAACATCAAGGTTTGTTTTTGATTTAAATCAAAGTTTAATCCTTGGAAAAAGGTGCTGAAAAGCGCTAAATTGTTCCCGATCAAAATGGCCGAAAAGTGGTAATTTTGCTATAAATTGATCACCGTCGAAAAACGTAAATGTGATTCAATAAAAACCTGTTTATTGTAAGGGTTTTGCAGCGTATTATATTTGCGGTATCAATTTGAGTTTTTTATTAACGTATTTGTAACCTCACGTCATCGTTTTTATCCTCCTTCAGGGTAATAACGACGACAAGGATGCGAATAATTTGTATTGGGGCATGCGTGTGGATCTCTTTCTGACGGGGTTCACTCTCGGAGTCTTCATGCGATGAGCAAGGAGTCATGATGTTAGATATAGTCGAACTGTCGCGCTTACAGTTTGCCTTGACCGCGATGTACCACTTCCTGTTTGTGCCACTGACGCTCGGTATGGCGTTCCTGCTGGCCATCATGGAAACGGTATACGTTCTCTCCGGCAAACAGATTTATAAAGATATGACCAAGTTCTGGGGCAAGTTGTTTGGTATCAACTTCGCACTGGGCGTGGCAACCGGTCTGACCATGGAGTTCCAGTTCGGGACTAACTGGTCTTACTATTCCCACTATGTAGGGGATATCTTCGGTGCGCCGCTGGCCATTGAAGGTCTGATGGCATTCTTCCTTGAATCCACCTTTGTAGGTCTGTTCTTCTTCGGTTGGGACCGTCTGGGTAAAGTCCAGCATATGGCGGTGACCTGGCTGGTGGCATTAGGTTCGAACCTGTCCGCGCTGTGGATCCTGGTCGCGAACGGCTGGATGCAGAACCCTATCGCGTCTGATTTCAACTTCGAAACCATGCGTATGGAGATGGTCAGCTTTGCCGAGCTGGTCCTGAACCCGGTTGCTCAGGTTAAATTCGTTCACACCGTCGCTTCTGGCTATGTGTGCGGCGCGATGTTTGTACTGGGTATCAGTTCTTACTACATGCTCCGCGGTCGTGACTTCGCGTTTGCTAAACGCTCCTTTGCTATCGCTGCAAGCTTCGGTATGGCTGCGATTCTCTCTGTTATTGTTCTGGGTGATGAATCCGGTTACGAAATGGGCGACGTGCAGAAAACCAAACTGGCCGCTATCGAAGCCGAATGGGAAACCCAGCCGGCACCTGCTGCCTTTACGCTGTTCGGTATTCCCGATCAGGACGCGCAGGAAAACCGCTTCGCTATTCAAATCCCTTACGCGCTGGGTATCATCGCCACCCGTTCTGTTGATAAGCAGGTGACGGGTCTGAAAGAGCTGATGGTGCAGCACGAAGAGCGTATCCGTAACGGTATGAAAGCCTACTCGCTGCTGGAACAGCTGCGTGCCGGTTCTACCGACCAGGCCGTTCGCGATCAGTTTAACGATGTGAAGAAAGATCTGGGTTACGGTCTGCTGCTGAAGCGTTATACCCCGAACGTTTCTGATGCGACGGAAGCGCAGATCCAGATGGCAACCAAAGACTCAATTCCACGCGTTGCGCCACTGTACTTCGCATTCCGTATCATGGTGGGCTGCGGCATCATTATGCTGCTGATCATTGCGGCGTCCTTCTGGTCCGTGATTCGCAACCGCATCGGCGAGAAAAAATGGCTGCTGCGCACCGCGCTGTACGGTATTCCACTGCCGTGGATCGCGATTGAGTCCGGCTGGTTTGTGGCGGAATATGGCCGTCAGCCATGGGCGATCGGTGAGGTGCTGCCAACGGCGGTAGCGAACTCGTCCCTGACCGCAGGCGACCTGATCTTCTCCATGCTGCTGATTTGTGGTCTGTACACCCTGTTCCTGGTGGCTGAACTGTTCCTGATGTTCAAGTTCGCGCGCCTTGGCCCAAGCAGCCTGAAAACCGGTCGCTATCACTACGAGCAGTCCACTGCGACTACTCAGCCGGCACGCTAAGACAGGAGTCATCAAATGATCGATTATGAAGTATTGCGTTTTATCTGGTGGCTGCTGGTTGGCGTTCTGCTGATCGGTTTCGCCGTCACGGATGGTTTCGACATGGGGGTGGGGATGCTCACCCGTTTCCTCGGTCGTAATGACACCGAGCGTCGAATCATGATCAACTCCATCGCCCCGCACTGGGACGGTAACCAGGTGTGGCTGATCACCGCAGGCGGCGCGCTGTTCGCTGCCTGGCCGATGGTCTACGCGGCTGCGTTCTCCGGTTTCTATGTGGCGATGATTCTGGTGCTGGCCTCTTTATTCTTCCGTCCGGTCGGTTTCGACTACCGTTCGAAGATTGAAGATACCCGCTGGCGCAACATGTGGGACTGGGGCATCTTCATCGGTAGCTTCGTTCCACCGCTGGTGATCGGCGTGGCGTTCGGTAACCTGCTGCAGGGCGTACCGTTCCACCTGGACGAATACATGCGTCTTTACTACACCGGTAACTTCTTCCAGCTGCTGAATCCGTTTGGTCTGCTGGCCGGTGTCGTCAGCGTGGCAATGATCATCACTCAGGGCGCAACCTACCTGCAGATGCGTACCGTAGGCGAGCTGCATCTGCGCTCCCGCGCGACGGCTCAGGTTGCTGCGCTGGTTACGCTGGTCTGCTTCGCGCTGGCCGGTGTGTGGGTGGTGTACGGCATTGATGGCTACGTGGTGACGTCTGCCATTAACCACACCGCACCGTCTAACCCGCTGACCAAAGAAGTGGCGCGTCAGGCGGGAGCATGGCTGGTGAACTTCAACACTACCCCTGTGCTGTGGGCGATCCCGGCGCTGGGCGTGCTGCTGCCGCTGCTGACCATGTTGACGTCTCGTCTGGAAAAAGGCGCGCTGGCGTTCGTGTTCTCTTCACTGACTCTGGCATGCATCATCCTGACGGCGGGTATTGCGATGTTCCCATTCGTCATGCCATCCAGCACCATGCTGAATGCTAGCCTGACCATGTGGGATGCTACGTCCAGCCACATGACGCTGAACCTGATGACGTATGTTGCTTGCGTGTTCGTTCCGATTGTTCTGGCCTACACCATTTGGTGTTACTGGAAAATGTTCGGCCGCATCACGAAAGAACATATCGAAAGCAACACCCACTCTATGTATTAAGTAAGGAGCTGAATATGTGGTATTTCGCATGGATTTTAGGGACGCTTCTTGCCTGTGCATTTGGTGTCATCACTGCCCTGGCGCTTGAGCACGTAGAAGCGACCAAAGCGGGTGAAGAAAAACACTGATGAATATTATCGCGAAACTTTACGCGGTAATGGACAAGCGCCCGTTACGGGCGCTTTCTTTAGTGATGGCATTACTGCTGGCAGGCTGTATCTTCTGGGACCCTTCGCGCTTTGCAGCGAAAACCAGCGAGCTTGAAATCTGGCACGGCTTCCTCATTATGTGGGCGGTGTGCGCAGGTGTGATCCACGGCGTGGGCTTTCGTCCGAAAGCCGTTCACTGGCAGGGAATTTTTTGCCCGCTAATCGCCGATCTGGTGCTACTCGCCGGTTTGATTTTCTTCTTCTTCTGAATAAGAAATGTCCGTTAACGTTATGGGCTTACCCGAGCCCATAAAAATTTACTCTCCGTTTACTTTCCCCCATTCCAAACCATCTTTCCCGCGCGTATAGTAGCGAAGTTTAAAAGCTCTAACTTTTGTTGCATTACTGGGATGTAAAGTGAATACAACGCTGTTTCGATGGCCGGTTCGTGTCTATTACGAAGATACCGATGCCGGTGGTGTGGTTTACCACGCCAGCTACGTTGCTTTTTATGAACGGGCACGCACAGAGATGCTGCGCCATCATCACTTTAGTCAACAGGTGCTGTTGGCTGAGCGAGTTGCCTTCGTGGTACGCAAGATGACGCTTGAGTATTTTGCGCCTGCCAGACTCGACGATATGCTCGAAGTCCAAACTGAAATTACATCAATGCGCGGGACCTCACTGGTTTTCACGCAGCGGATAGTCAACGCAGAGAATACCGTACTGAACTCAGCTGAAGTGCTGATTGTTTGTGTTGATCCAACCATAATGAAGCCTCGTGCGCTTCCTAAGTCTATTGTCGCGGAGTTTAAGCAGTGACTGACATGAATATCCTTGATTTGTTCCTGAAGGCAAGCCTTCTGGTTAAACTTATCATGTTGATTTTGATTGGTTTTTCAATCGCATCCTGGGCCATCATCATCCAGAGAACGCGTATCCTCAATGCCGCTGGCCGTGAAGCTGAAGCGTTTGAAGATAAGTTCTGGTCGGGCATTGAGCTTTCTCGTCTGTACCAAGAGAGCCAGGGGCGTCGTGAAAACCTGACCGGCTCCGAGCAAATTTTCTATAGCGGTTTCAAAGAGTTCGCCCGTCTGCATCGTGCAAACAATCATGCGCCGGAAGCGGTGGTGGAAGGTGCCTCGCGTGCGATGCGCATTTCGATGAACCGCGAGCTGGAAAACCTTGAAACGCATATTCCGTTCCTCGGTACTGTCGGTTCCATCAGCCCGTATATCGGCCTGTTTGGTACCGTGTGGGGGATCATGCACGCCTTTATCGCGCTGGGCGCGGTGAAGCAGGCCACGTTGCAGATGGTTGCACCGGGTATCGCTGAAGCACTGATTGCGACCGCTATCGGTCTGTTTGCGGCAATTCCTGCGGTTATGGCTTACAACCGTCTGAACCAGCGCGTGAACAAACTGGAACTGAACTACGACAACTTTATGGAAGAGTTCACTGCGATTCTGCACCGTCAGGCGTTTACCAGCACCGAGAGCAACAAGGGGTAAACCATGGCCAGATCGCGTGGACGAGGTCGTCGCGAGCTCAAGTCCGAAATCAATATCGTTCCACTGCTGGACGTCCTGCTGGTACTGCTGCTGATCTTCATGGCAACAGCGCCAATCATTACCCAGAGCGTGGAAGTGGATCTGCCGGATGCGACAGAATCACAGGCGGTGAGCACCAATGACGATCCTCCGGTTATCATTGAGGTTTCCGGCGTAGGGCAATACAGCGTCGTGGTAGAAAAAGATCGTATGGATCAGCTGCCACCTGAGCAGGTTATTGCCGAAGCGCAGCGTCGCCTGGAGTCAAATCCGAAAACGGTCTTCTTAATCGGTGGCGCGAAAGACGTACCCTACGATGAAATTATTAAAGCGCTGAACTTGCTACATAGTGCGGGTGTTAAGTCAGTTGGCTTAATGACCCAACCTATTTGATCATCCGCGTAGTTTTTGGGAACCGATAGTGTCAAAGGCAACCGAACAGAACGACAAGCTTAAGCGAGCGATAATCGTCTCCGCAGTGCTGCACGTTATTCTCTTTGCAGCGCTGATCTGGAGTTCGTTCGACGAGCATATTGATGCATCAGCTGGCGGCGGTGGAGGATCTTCCATTGACGCCGTCATGGTGGATCCCGGTGCGGTAGTACAGAACTATAATCGCCAACAGCAGCAGAAGGCGAGTGCAAAACGGGCTGAAGAGCAGCGTGAAAAACAGGCGCAACAGCAAGCGGAAGAACTGCGTGAAAAGCAGGCTGCCGAGCAGGAACGTCTGAAGCAGCTTGAAAAAGAACGTTTGCAGGCGCAGGAAGCTGCGAAAGCGCAGGCAGAGCAGCAGAAACAAGCCGAAGAGGCCGCGAAAAAAGCACAGGAACAGCAAAAGCAGGCGGAAGAGGCGGCAGCAAAAGCCGCAGCAGACGCGAAAGCACAGGCTGATACCCAGGCGAAATTAGCGGCAGAAGCGGCGAAGAAAGCGGCTGCTGATGCCCAGAAGAAAGCGGAAGCCGAAGCCGCGAAGAAAGCGGCCGCTGATGCTCAGAAGAAAGCGGAAGCCGAAGCCGCGAAGAAAGCCGCAGCTGATGCGCAGAAGAAAGCAGAAGCGGAAGCCGCGAAGAAGGCCGCTCAGGAAGCAGAGAAGAAAGCTGCTGCCGAGGCCGCGAAGAAAGCGGCTGCTGCAGAGAAAGCAGCAGCAGAAAAAGCCGCGGCAGAAAAAGCGGCAGCCGCCGAAAAAGCCGCTGCTGACAAAAAAGCTGCAGCTGAGAAGGCCGCTGCCGATAAGAAAGCAGCAGCTGAAAAAGCGGCTGCTAAAAAGGCTGCCGCCGCTGAAAAAGCCGCTGCTGCCGCAGGGGTTGACGATCTGCTCGGCGATTTGAGCTCCGGTAAGAATGCGCCGAAAACGGGCGGTGGGGCGAAAGGAAACAACGCAGCGCCGACCGGAAGTGGTAACACTAAGAGTAACGGTGCGACAGGGGCTGAAATCAACGGTTATGCCGCGCAGATTAAATCCGCTATTGAAAGCCGATTCTATGATGCGTCTTCCTATACCGGTAAAACGTGTACGTTGCGTATAAAACTGGCTCCGGACGGCATGCTGCTGGATATTAAGTCTGAAGGTGGCGACCCGGCTCTATGTACTGCGGCCCTGGCTGCAGCGCGTCAGGCGAAGATGCCTAAACCGCCTTCGCAGGCAGTCTACGAAGTCTTCAAAAATGCGCCGCTGGACTTCAAACCTTAAGTTACATTTTCCCCGTGCAAACGGGGAAAAATAGACCAGGTTTAGTCACAGGGTTCGGGTAGTTTTGTCTATTTGAGTTTGTTAACATTCTGCTAAATTATCGTGGGTAAGGTTACCCGGATAAGGGAGATATGATGAAGCAGGCATTACGTGTAGCATTTAGTTTTTTAATGCTGTGGGCAGCAGTACTGCACGCAGAAGTACGTATCGAGATCACCCAGGGGGTGGACTCGGCACGCCCAATCGGTGTTGTTCCGTTCCAGTGGGCCGGTCCTGGCGCTGCACCTGAAGATGCCGGTGGCATCGTGGCGGCTGACCTGCGTAACAGCGGTAAATTCAACCCGTTAGATCGTTCTCGCCTGCCTCAGCAGCCGGGTAGCGCGCAGGAAGTTCAGCCTGCAGCATGGTCTGCACTGGGTATTGATGCCGTGGTTGTGGGTCAGGTTACCCCTAATCCGGACGGTTCTTACAACGTGGCCTGGCAGCTGGTGGATACCGGCGGTGCACCAGGTACCGTTCTGGCCCAGAACTCTTACAAGGTCACTAAGCAGTACCTGCGCTACGCGGCACACGCTGCCAGCGATGCGGTATTTGAAAAACTGACCGGCATTAAAGGCGCGTTCCGTACCCGTATAGCGTACGTGGTGCAGACCAACGGTGGTCAATTCCCGTACGAACTGCGCGTATCTGACTACGATGGCTACAACCAGTTCCTGGTGAAACGCTCCTCGCAGCCACTGATGTCTCCAGCCTGGTCTCCGGACGGTTCTAAGCTGGCGTATGTCACCTTCGAAAGCGGCCGTTCTGCGCTGGTTATCCAGACGCTGGCAAACGGTGCGGTTCGTCAGGTGGCGTCTTTCCCACGTCACAACGGTGCACCTTCATTCTCTCCGGACGGCTCTAAACTGGCCTTTGCGCTGTCAAAAACCGGTAGCCTGAACCTGTACGTGATGGACATTGGCTCTGGCCAGATCCGTCAGGTGACCGACGGTCGCAGCAACAACACCGAACCTTCATGGTTCCCGGACAGTCAAAACCTGGCTTTTACCTCTGACCAGGCCGGCCGTCCACAAATCTATAAAGTGAACATCAACGGCGGCGCTCCGCAGCGTATTACCTGGGAAGGTTCTCAGAACCAGAACTCAGACGTGAGCAGCGACGGTAAATTTATGGTAATGGTCAGCTCCAACGGCGGGCAGCAGCACATTGCCAAACAAGATCTGGTAGCGGGTGGCGTGCAAGTTCTGTCGTCAACGTTCCTGGATGAAACGCCAAGTCTGGCACCTAACGGCACTATGGTAATCTACAGCTCTTCTCAGGGGATGGGATCTGTGCTGAATCTGGTTTCTACAGATGGGCGTTTCAAAGCGCGTATTCCGGCAACTGATGGACAGGTAAAATCACCTGCCTGGTCGCCGTATCTGTAAATAATAATTAATTGATTACTAAAGGAATCATAGAAATGCAACTGAACAAAGTGCTGAAGGGGCTGATGATCGCTCTGCCTGTAATGGCAATCGCAGCGTGTTCTTCAAACAAGAACGCCAGCAATGACCAGAGCGGCGAAGGCATGATGGGTGCCGGCACCGGTATGGACGCGAACGGCAATGGCAACATGTCTTCTGAAGAGCAGGCGCGTCTTCAGATGCAGCAGCTGCAGCAGAACAACATCGTTTACTTCGATCTGGATAAATACGACATCCGTTCTGACTTCGCTGCGATGCTGGATGCGCACGCTAACTTCCTGCGTAGCAACCCATCTTACAAAGTCACCGTAGAAGGTCACGCGGACGAACGTGGTACCCCAGAGTACAACATCTCCCTGGGTGAACGTCGTGCTAACGCTGTTAAAATGTACCTGCAGGGTAAAGGCGTTTCTGCTGACCAGATCTCCATCGTTTCTTACGGTAAAGAAAAACCTGCAGTACTGGGTCACGACGAAGCGGCTTACTCCAAAAACCGTCGTGCCGTACTGGTTTACTAAGAGAATTGCATGAGCAGTAACTTCAGACATCATCTGTTGAGTCTGTCGTTACTGGTTGGAATAGCGGCCCCCTGGGCCGCTTTTGCTCAGGCACCAATCAGTAGTGTCGGCTCAGGCTCGGTAGAAGACCGGGTCACTCAACTCGAGCGTATTTCTAACGCTCACAGCCAGCTTTTAACCCAACTCCAGCAACAACTTTCCGATAACCAGAATGATATTGACTCTCTCCGCGGTCAGATTCAGGAAAGCCAGTATCAGCTTAATCAGGTTGTGGAACGTCAGAAGCAAATCTTGTTGCAGATAGATAGCCTGAGCAGCGGTGGTACAGCAGCGCAGCCAGCCGCAGGCGATCAGAGCGGTGCGGCGACGTCTACGCCAGCGCCATCTGCTGATACGTCTGCCTCAACAGGCGCGCCTGTACAGAGCGGTGACGCAAATACGGACTACAATGCGGCCATTGCCCTGGTGCAGGATCAATCTCGTCAGGATGACGCGATTGCTGCGTTTCAGAGCTTTGTTAAGAAATACCCTGATTCCACTTATCAGCCAAATGCCAATTACTGGCTCGGTCAGTTGAATTACAACAAGGGTAAAAAGGACGATGCGGCGTTTTATTTTGCCTCAGTGGTGAAAAATTACCCAAAATCGCCGAAAGCGCCAGATGCGATGTATAAGGTTGGCGTGATCATGCAGGACAAAGGCGACACGGCGAAAGCCAAAGCGGTTTATCAGCAGGTGGTCGCAAAATTCCCGGGTACCGAAGGTGCTAAGCAGGCGCAAAAACGTCTGAATTCGATGGGATGATTATCGCATGACCAGAAATCGCGTTATTTCTGGTCGTGCAGCATGATTACTAAGCAGTTAAGTGATCTTCATCGAAATTTTTGTTGCGCAGAATTCTTAAATCAGTAATATATGCCGCCGTTGCCACGGGATATCAAACAACGTGAAAGCAGCATAAAAGTGGGTCGTTAGCTCAGTTGGTAGAGCAGTTGACTTTTAATCAATTGGTCGCAGGTTCGAATCCTGCACGACCCACCACTTAACGCAGTTCCGGCAGTACAGAGTGGGTGATTAGCTCAGTTGGTAGAGCATCTCCTTTACACGGAGGGGGTCGGCGGTTCGAGCCCGTCATCACCCACCACTCGGGTCGTTAGCTCAGTTGGTAGAGCAGTTGACTTTTAATCAATTGGTCGCAGGTTCGAATCCTGCACGACCCACCACTTTAAAGTGGTACCGAGTAAAAATCTTCGAAGTCAGCACCCGAATGGGTCGTTAGCTCAGTTGGTAGAGCAGTTGACTTTTAATCAATTGGTCGCAGGTTCGAATCCTGCACGACCCACCACTTCGAAGAAAAAAATCCCGCAAGGGGTCGTTAGCTCAGTTGGTAGAGCAGTTGACTTTTAATCAATTGGTCGCAGGTTCGAATCCTGCACGACCCACCAATGTAAAAAAGCGCCCTAAAGGCGCTTTTTTGCTATCTGCGATCTGGATGATTCGAACCTGCAGCAGGTTCGAGCCGAACGCAGTGAGGCACCGGAGCCGTTTACGGCGACGGCCCGAAGGGCGAGCGAAGCGAGTCATCCTGCACGACCCACCAGTGTAGAAAGGCGCCCTAAAGGCGCCTTTTTGCTATCTGCGGTACAACAAATGCTCCGCCCATCTATTCCCGGTGACTTTTCACGCCAGATTCGCTATCTTGTTTAGTATACAAAACACAATTGCCACGCGTTTTGCTATGTCAGGCAAATGAAAGGCAATATTGTTAAGCCCGTAAAACGAGAAGCCATAATGAGTGTGATGTTTGATCCTGAAGCCGCAATCTATCCGTTTCCGCCTAAGCCTGTCCCACTGAGCCAGGACGAAAAGCAGTATTACCGCGAGAAGATTAAACGTCTTCTTAAAGAGCGCGACGCGGTGATGGTGGCCCATTACTACACCGACCCGGAAATTCAGCAGCTGGCGGAAGAGACCGGCGGCTGCATTTCTGACTCACTGGAGATGGCGCGCTTCGGTGCACGACATCCCGCTTCCACGCTGCTGGTGGCCGGCGTGCGTTTTATGGGCGAAACGGCAAAGATCCTGAGCCCGGAAAAAACCATTCTGATGCCCACGCTTAACGCGGAGTGTTCCCTGGATCTCGGCTGTCCGATTGACGAATTCACGGCCTTCTGTGATGCCCACCCTGACCGGACCGTGGTGGTTTACGCGAACACGTCGGCAGCAGTGAAAGCGCGGGCAGACTGGGTGGTCACGTCAAGCATCGCCGTTGAGCTGATTGAACATCTGGACAGCCTGGGTGAGAAGATTATCTGGGCGCCTGATCGTCATCTCGGCAACTATGTTCAGAAGCAGACGGGGGCTGACGTACTCTGCTGGCAGGGCGCCTGTATCGTTCATGACGAGTTCAAGACGCAGGCGCTGGCGCGCATGAAGGCGCTTTATCCTGACGCCGCCATTCTTGTGCACCCTGAATCTCCGCAGTCGATTGTCGACATGGCGGATGCGGTGGGTTCAACCAGCCAGCTTATTAACGCGGCCAGAACGTTGTCTCACAAGCAGCTTATCGTGGCGACCGATCGCGGTATCTTCTACAAGATGCAGCAGGCCGTGCCGGAGAAAGAGCTTCTCGAAGCGCCTACGGCAGGCGAGGGGGCAACGTGCCGCAGCTGTGCACATTGCCCGTGGATGGCGATGAACGGCCTGAAAGCGATTGCCGAAGGGTTAGAAACCGGTGGTGCGGCGCATGAAATCCACGTGGATGCTGGCCTGCGTGAAGGCGCGTTAATTCCGCTTAACCGCATGCTGGATTTTGCGGCTACACTACGTACTTAATTCACTACGCCCCGGGGAAAAGATGGATTTTTTTAGCACACAGAACATTCTGGTTCATATACCGATTGGTGCAGGTGGCTATGACCTGTCATGGATTGAGGCCGTTGGTACGCTGGCGGGACTATTGTGTATCTGGCTGGCAAGCCTTGAGAAGATCAGTAATTATGCATTCGGGCTGATTAACGTCACGCTGTTTGCGATTATCTTCTTCCAGATCCAGCTGTACGCCAGCCTGCTTTTGCAGCTGTTCTTCTTCGCCGCCAATATTTACGGCTGGTATGCGTGGTCGCGTCAGAACAGCCAGCAGGAGGCAGAGCTGCAGATTCGCTGGCTGCCCTTGCCGAAAGCCATCGCCTGGTTTGTCGCCTGCGTGGTCGCCATTGGTTTAATGACCGTCTTCATCAATCCGGTGTTTGCGTTCCTGACCCGCATTGCCGTTTCGGTCATGTCCGGCATCGGCCTGAACGTGACGATGCCAGAACTCCAGCCGGATGCTTTCCCGTTCTGGGATTCCTGCATGATGGTGCTGTCGATTGCAGCGATGATTCTGATGACCCGTAAATACGTTGAGAACTGGCTGCTGTGGGTCATCATCAACGTTATCAGCGTGGCGATCTTCGCCCTGCAGGGCGTCTATGCCATGTCGCTGGAATATCTGTTGCTGACCTTCATCGCGCTGAACGGTAGCCGGATGTGGATTAACAGCGCGCGTGAGCGAGGCTCTCGCGCGCTTTCCAGCTAGTGGTCATGATGATGTGAATGACCGGACTGCGCCTCGTTAAGGTGGCAGTCCGGTCCGCTACAGGGCTGATACTCCATCTGAACGGTGGCATGGCTAATGTCGTAGTGATGTTCCAGGAAGTGCTGGATGCGATCGAGCAGCGCATCGTGGTCGTGAGGCGGGATCACCTGGACATGGAGCGTCATGACCGGTTTCTCCCCCACCAGCCAGACGTGCACGTGGTGGACATTGCGGACTTCCGGAACAGTACGGCGCAGGTTGCGCTTCAGCTCGTCGATGTCCATGGATGCCGGAGCCCCTTCAAGCAGTTCATTCACGCTCTCCTTCAGCAGCCGCCAGGCGCTGCGCAAGACCAGACACGACACCAGCACGGACAAAATCGGATCGACAGGCGTCCAGCCGGTATAGAGGATCACCAGCGCGGCGACAATCGCCCCGACTGAACCGAGCAAATCCCCCAGCACATGCAGAGCCGCCGCGCGCACGTTGAGGTTCTTTTCCTCGCTGCCGCGGTGCAAAATCCAGAAGGCCAGGATATTCGCCACCAGCCCTGCCACGGCAATCACCATCATTGTCGCCCCGGCAATCGGCTGAGGATGTCTGAACCGCTGAATGGCCTCCCAGACGATAAGAATGGTAATGACCACCAGGGCAATCGCGTTAACAAAGGCGGCAAGGGTCGTCAGCCTCAGCCAGCCGAAGGTATGGCGCGTATTGGGGGGACGACGGGCAAACTGGACGGCCAGAAGGGCGAAAAGTAGCGCCGCTGCATCGGTAAGCATATGCCCGGCGTCAGCCAGTAGCGCCAGAGAGCCGGAGACCAGACCGCCGATGACCTCAATAATCATGAAGGTTGCGGTGACGCCGAAGGCCAGCAGCAATCGTTTAGCGTTGTCGTCGCCGGCGGCGTGGGAATGTGTCTGTGCCATGTTATCTTTCCTGATTCGTTATCGTTTTTAGTGTAGCGTTTTTAATAGGTTACTCAAAAAGAAAGGAGAGCCTTAGCTCTCCTTTTATCATTAATTTCACAGCAGGTTACTGAGTCGTACCATCTGTTTTGGTATTGGCATCATCCCCCACTTTGTCATTCGGGTCGGGACATTTGCCATCTTTACACATGGAGTTCTTATGAACTTCATCTTTGCTCATGCTGTCATGATTCATGGTGCCGGAGTCGGTACCGTTGGGGTGCAGCATGGTGCCGCCGGTGTTGGTGTTTCCATTATTGATCTGACTATTATCGACATTGTTCGGGGCGACGTTCTGTTTGGCATCAGGGGCGACCTGGCCTGCTGACGCAGCCGCGTTTGCATCACCGTTACCCGATGAGCCCGTTTCGGCCGCAAGAACGCTACCGCTGGCCAGGGTGAGGGTGGTGGTCAGGAAGAGGGTTGCCAGTTTTGTCATTTTCATCATGGTGCTCCTGTTCTTGTCGTTACGCTGGATAACTTTTTCCAACAGTGCATCTTTTTCAGAGGCGAAAGATTCCGCCATACGGACTTACGTCAGTCGGGAATCGCGTTTAAGCGTGTAAAAATGGTTGTTACAGTTAAAAAGCTTAGGTTAGATCTCGTTTTTCGCTATTTTGTGGCGATTTTTAGGCGAATTCCAGGAATTATCTGCGTGAAGTGTAAAACCGTGTTTACACTTCCTGAGCGACAAGATAGATTGAAAGGATTGCTTTCATTACTAAAGATATGGCAGAGCTGGAACGAAGATGAATTATCAGAATGACGATTTACGTATTAAAGAGATCAATGAGTTATTACCTCCTGTAGCACTCCTTGAGAAATTCCCCGCCACTGAAAATGCCGCAAACACGGTTTCTCATGCTCGTAAAGCGATCCATAAGATCCTGAAAGGTAATGACGATCGTCTTCTGGTGGTGATTGGCCCATGCTCTATCCACGATCCTGCTGCCGCGAAAGAATACGCAGCCCGTCTGCTCACCCTGCGTGAAGAGCTGAAGGATGAGCTGGAAATCGTGATGCGCGTCTATTTTGAAAAACCGCGCACCACCGTTGGCTGGAAAGGGCTGATTAACGATCCGCACATGGATAACAGCTTCCAGATCAACGACGGCCTGCGCATTGCGCGCAAGCTGCTGCTGGAGATTAACGACAGCGGCCTGCCTGCGGCCGGTGAGTTCCTGGATATGATTACGCCCCAGTATCTGGCAGACCTGATGAGCTGGGGGGCAATTGGTGCCCGCACTACTGAATCTCAGGTTCACCGCGAGCTGGCGTCCGGTCTCTCTTGTCCGGTAGGCTTCAAAAACGGCACTGACGGCACCATTAAGGTGGCTATCGACGCCATCAACGCAGCGGGCGCACCGCACTGCTTCCTGTCCGTGACCAAATGGGGCCACTCCGCCATCGTTAACACCAGCGGTAACGGTGACTGCCATATCATTCTGCGCGGCGGCAAAGAGCCGAACTACAGCGCAAAGCATGTGGCCGAAGTCAAAGTCGGGCTGGAAAAAGCCGGGCTGCCACCGCAGGTGATGATCGATTTCAGCCACGCCAACTCCAGCAAGCAGTTTAAAAAGCAGATGGAAGTGGGCGCAGACGTCTGTCAGCAGATTGCCGGCGGTGAGAAGGCGGTAATTGGGGTGATGATCGAAAGCCATCTGGTTGAAGGTAACCAGAACCTGGAAGGCAGCGAGCCGCTGGTGTACGGCAAGAGCGTGACCGATGCCTGCATCGGCTGGGATGACACCGACGCCATCCTGCGCCAGCTGGCGAATGCGGTGAAAGCGCGTCGCGGTTAATTCTGACGGCTCAAATAAAAAAGCGCGGACGGTTCCGCGCTTTTTTTATGGTCAGCGAAAATTACTTCGCTTTACCCTGGTTCGCAACGGCCGCCGCTTTCGCTGCGATTTCGTCCGCGTTACCCAGGTAGTAGTGTTTGATTGGCTTGAAGTTTTCGTCGAACTCATACACCAGCGGTACGCCAGTTGGGATGTTCAGTTCGAGAATTTCGTCTTCACCCATGTTGTCCAGGTATTTCACCAGCGCACGCAGGGAGTTACCGTGAGCGGCGATAATCACGCGCTCGCCGCTTTTCAGACGTGGCAGAATGGTTTCGTTCCAGTAAGGCACAACGCGGTCGATGGTCAGCGCCAGGCTCTCGGTGGTTGGCAGCTCAGCGTCGGTCAGTTTCGCGTAACGCGGGTCGTGGCCCGGGTAGCGCTCGTCATCTTTGGTCAGCTCTGGTGGGGTGACCGCGAAGCCGCGACGCCACTGTTTAACCTGCTCGTCACCGTATTTCTCAGCGGTTTCCGCTTTGTTCAGGCCCTGCAGCGCACCGTAGTGACGCTCGTTCAGTTTCCACGATTTCTCAACCGGCAGCCAGGCCTGGTCCAGTTCGTCCAGCACGTTCCACAGGGTATGGATGGCACGTTTCAGCACAGAGGTGTAAGCAAAATCAAAGCTGAAGCCTTCTTCCTTCAGCAGTTTACCTGCTGCTTTTGCTTCGCTTACGCCTTTCTCGGACAGATCAACGTCGTACCAACCGGTAAAGCGGTTTTCGTTGTTCCACTGGCTTTCGCCGTGACGCACCAGAACCAGCTTAGTAATAGCCATCTCTTACTCCTCAAGCATTTTTAGAATGATAACAATTCTCATTATATTGCCGTGGCCGTGCCAGCAGCAACGCTTAACCCTAACCATAGCGAAAATAGTCTCTGAGTGTAAGATGCTTGTGAATCCAGGGTTATGATTTTGTCTGCGATCGGCGCTATTTTCAGCAAGGCGCACAGAAAAAAGCCCTCCAGAGGGAGGGCTGAATATTAATGTGGAATAAAATGATATTCCGTCACGCTAACGTACTCTTCACCCGGGCGCAGCACGCAGTCCGGCTGCGGCCATTCCGGATGATTCGGGCTGTCCGGCAGGAACTCGCTCTCCAGCGCCAGGCCTTGCCAGTCGCTGTACTCTTCGTGTTCGCGCGCCGTCGTGCCGCCGAGATAGTTACCTGAGTAGAACTGCAGGGCAGGAGCGGTGGTATAAACCGTCATCTGCAGCTTCTCATCGGTGGACCAGACCTGTGCGGCAGGTTGTTTCACATCGCCTTTAGCCTGCAGCAGGAACGCGTGGTCGTAGCCTTTCACCTTGCGCTGGTCGTCATCGCTCAGGAAATCCTGGGCGATGGATTTCGCGCTGCGGAAGTCAAAGCTGGTGCCGCTCACGTCTTTGAGGCCCTGGTACGGAATGCCCATCTCATCAACCGGCAGATACGCATCCGCCAGGATCTGAAGCTTGTGGTTCCGCACGTCGCACTGGTTACCGTCCAGATTAAAGTACGCGTGATTGGTCAGGTTAACCGGACACGGCTTGTCGACCGTCGCACGGTATTCAATGGCGATACGGTTGTCGTCCGTCAATGTAAAGCGCGCGGAGGCGATAAGGTTACCCGGGAAGCCCTGATCGCCGTCCTGCGAATCCAGCGAGAACAGCACTTCGCCGTCGTTTTGACGAACAATCTTCCAGCGGCGTTTATCAAACCCGTCCGGGCCGCCGTGCAGCTGGTTCTCACCCTGGCTTGGCAGCAGGGTGTACTGCACGCCGTCGAGTTCAAAACGGCTCTTCGCGATGCGGTTCGCATAGCGCCCTACGGATGCGCCCAGATAGGCAGACTGATTAACATACTGCTCGGGTGAGGCGCAGCCGAGCAGGGTTTCGCGCACGCTGCCGTCCGGCATCGGTACGCGTGCTGAAAGAAGGGTTGCACCCCAGTCCATTAGCGTAACCACCATCCCCGCGCGATTGCGCAGGGTTAACAGGCGATACGGCAGACCATCCGGTGCGAGGGTAGGTGTTTCGTTTAGCACTGTCCGGCTCCTTGTGATGCTTTGCAAACATAGAAGGTTTCTTTGATACCTGTTTTTGCTTCGTACTGCTTCGCCACGGCGTCCTGTACGGCAGGGACCAGCTCCTCAGGCACCAGCGCAACGATGCAGCCGCCAAAACCACCGCCCGTCATGCGCACGCCGCCTTTGTCGCCAATGACCGCTTTGACGATCTCCACCAGGGTGTCGATCTGCGGCACGGTGATTTCAAAATCATCGCGCATGGAGGCGTGAGATTCCGCCATCAGTTCACCCATGCGTTTCAGATCACCTTTCGCCAGCGCGGACGCGGCTTCAACGGTACGGGCATTTTCCGTCAGCACGTGACGAACGCGTTTGGCGACAATCGGGTCCAGCTCGTGCGCCACTTTGTTAAATTCATTGAGCGTCACGTCGCGCAGGGCGGGCTGCTGGAAGAAGCGGGCGCCGGTTTCGCACTGCTCGCGGCGGGTGTTGTACTCGCTGCCCACCAGCGTGCGCTTAAAGTTGCTGTTGACGATCACGACAGCCGCGCCTTTTGGCAGGGGAACGGCTTTGGTGCCCAGCGAGCGGCAGTCGATCAGCAGCGCGTGCTCTTTTTTGCCCAGCGCGGAGATCAGCTGGTCCATGATGCCGCAGTTGCAGCCCACAAACTGGTTTTCCGCTTCCTGGCCGTTCAGGGCGAGTTGTGCGCCATCCAGCGGTAAATGATAGAGCTGCTGGAACACGGTGCCCACGGCGACCTCCAGAGACGCAGAGGAGCTTAAGCCTGCCCCCTGCGGCACGTTGCCGCTGATGACCAAATCGGCGCCGCCGAAGTTTTTATTACGCTTCTGCAGATGCTTCACCACGCCGCGCACGTAGTTAGACCACTGCTGGCTGTCGTGCGTCACAATCGGGGCATCGAGGGAAAACGCGTCCGTCTCATTACCGTAATCCGCCGCAATCACGCGAACCTGGCGGTCGTCGCGCTTCGCGCAGCTGATGACCGTCTGGTAATCGATGGCGCACGGCAGCACAAAACCGTCGTTGTAGTCGGTGTGTTCACCAATCAGGTTGACGCGGCCAGGTGCCTGAATTACGTGGGTGGCAGGGTAGCCAAATTTCTCAGCAAACAGGGATTGTGTTTTATCTTTCAGACTCATTTTTTAGACTCCTGATTCGCGATAGTGGACGTCGCTAACGGCGCGCAGACGTTCAGCCGCCTGTTCCGCCGTCAGATCACGCTGGGTTTCTGCCAGCATTTCGTAGCCCACCATAAATTTACGCACCGTCGCAGAGCGCAGCAGCGGCGGATAGAAATGGGCGTGCAGCTGCCAGTGCTGATTCTCTTCCCCGTTAAACGGTGCGCCGTGCCAGCCCATGGAGTACGGGAAGGAGCACTGGAACAGGTTGTCGTAACGGCTGGTCAGCTTTTTCAGCGCCAGGGCAAGGTCGTCGCGCTGCGCGTCGCTGAGCTCGGTGATGCGCTGCACGTGCGCTTTCGGCAGCAGCAGCGTCTCAAACGGCCAGGCGGCCCAGTAAGGCACGACGGCCAGCCAGTGTTCGGTCTCCACCACGGTACGGCTGCCGTCGGCCAGCTCACGCTGCGCGTAATCCACCAGCATCGGCGAGCCGTTTTCCGCGTAATACGCTTTTTGCAGGCGGTCTTCACGCTCGGCTTCGTTAGGCAGGAAGCTGTTCGCCCAGACCTGGCCGTGCGGGTGCGGGTTAGAGCAGCCCATGGCTGCACCTTTATTTTCAAACACCTGCACCCACGGGTAAGTCTGACCCAGCTCGGCAGTTTGCGCCTGCCAGGTGCTGACCACCTCTTTCAGTGCCTCAACGCTCAGCTCCGGCAGCGTTTTGCTGTGATCGGGAGAGAAGCAGATCACGCGGCTGGTACCGCGCGCGCTTTCACAGCGCATCAGCGGATCGTGGCTTTCCGGCGCGTCCGGCGTGTCGGTCATCAGGGCGGCAAAATCGTTGGTAAACACGAAGGTGCCTTTGTAGTCCGGGTTTTTATCCCCGGTGACGCGCGTATTGCCCGGACAGAGGAAGCAGTCCGGGTCGTGCTGCGGCAGGGTCTGTTTTGCAGGCGTCTCCTGCGCCCCCTGCCAGGGGCGCTTGGCGCGATGCGGAGAAACTAAAATCCATTGCCCGCTTAACGGGTTAAAGCGACGATGCGGATGATCGACGGGATTAAATTGCGTCATGACGGATCCTTAGTCCGGATAGCCTTGCGGGTGGCGTGACTGCCAGTGCCAGGTATCCTGTGCCATTTCATCAAGCGTGCGCGTAACACGCCAGTTAAGCTCTTTGTCGGCTTTGGTGGCGTCGGCCCAGTAAGCAGGCAGATCGCCCTCACGACGCGGTGCGAAGTGGTAGTTCACCGGCTTGCCGCAGGCTTTGCTGAAGGCATTAACCACGTCCAGCACGCTGCTGCCGACGCCAGCGCCGAGGTTGTAAATATGCACGCCCGGTTTATCCGCCAGCTGCTGCATGGCCGCAACGTGGCCGTCGGCCAGATCCATCACGTGGATATAGTCGCGCACGCCGGTGCCGTCTTCGGTCGGGTAGTCATTGCCAAAAATCGCCAGCGACTCGCGGCGGCCTACGGCCACCTGGGCGATATACGGCATCAGGTTGTTCGGAATGCCCTGCGGATCTTCCCCCATATCGCCAGACGGATGCGCACCGACCGGGTTGAAGTAGCGCAGCAGCGCGATGCTCCACTCCGGCTGGGCTTTTTGCAGGTCGGTCAGGATCTGCTCCACCATCAGCTTGCTTTTGCCGTACGGGCTCTGCGGCGTCCCGGTCGGGAAGCTTTCAACGTAAGGGATTTTAGGCTGATCGCCGTAGACGGTGGCGGAAGAGCTAAAGATGAAGTTTTTGACGTTGGCCGCACGCATGGCGGAGATGAGACGCAGGGTGCCGTTGACGTTGTTATCGTAATACTCAAGCGGCTTAGCAACGGATTCACCGACCGCTTTCAGACCCGCGAAGTGGATCACCGCTTCAATGGCGTGGTCGTGAAGGATCTCGGTCATCAGCGCTTCGTTACGGATGTCGCCTTCCACGAACGTCGGGTGTTTACCGCCAAGACGTTCAATCACAGGCAGCACGCTGCGCTTACTGTTGCACAGGTTGTCGAGAATGATGACGTCATGGCCGTTTTGCAGCAGCTGCACGCAGGTATGACTACCTATGTAACCGCTACCACCTGTTACCAGAACTCGCATATTTCGCTCCATTGGGCTTATGGTATGTAATAACCATAGCATAACAGAGACGCGAAAAGTGTGACATGGGATAAAATAGTGGAATCGTTTACACTGTTTTTAAAATCCGATTTTCAGCTACCGTGAGGCATTGTAGATCAACGGGATAGCAATGTATTAGTGCAGGTTATCTGAAAAACGGAGGGCGGTGCCCTCCGGGGATTAATCGATTTTGCTTTGCCGATAGTAATAGTGCTCACCGTCCGGAACAAACTCCAGGCGATGGGTGATGCAGGAGGGGGCGTCTTCGGCATGATGTGAAACGAACAGCAGCTGCGTTTCACCTTCGCTAATCAGCACGTCCACAAAGCGGCGGATAAGCTGGCGGTTCAACGGGTCGAGTCCCTGCAGCGGTTCGTCGAGGATCAGCAGCGTAGGGTGTTTCACCAGCGCGCGAACGATCAGCGCCAGACGCTGCTGCCCCCACGAAAGACTATGAAACGGCGCGTCAGCAACCCGGTTGTCCATGCCCAGAATGTCCAGCCACTGCTGGGCCAGCTTGTGCTGTTTGTCCGACACCGCCTGATAAATGCCGATGGAGTCAAAATACCCGGAGAGGATCACGTTGCGTACCGTGGTACTGACCCGGTAATCCAGATGCAGGCTGCTGCTGACGTAGCCGATATGTTTTTTGATATCCCAGATGGTTTCGCCGCTGCCGCGACGCCGACCGAACAGCGTGAGGTCGTTGCTGTAGCCCTGCGGATGATCGCCGGTGATCAGGCTCAGCAGCGTGGACTTCCCCGCGCCGTTGGGGCCGACAATCTGCCAGTGCTCGCCTGGATTGACCGTCCAGCTGAGGTGATTAAGGATCGGGCGATCGTCATAAGCGACCACCCCATCGCGCAGCACGATGCGCGGCTGGTGGGGATCAAGCGCGTGGCGCGCCGACGGGGCGTCGGGTTCCGGAAGGGTAATACCGTCGAGCTGTTCGCTGTGCGCGAGCTGGGCAATCAGCGCCTGCTTAAGCAGCGCGGTTTTTTCGCCGGTCTCTGTGAGGTTACAGTCGGCCAGGACGCCCGCGTGCTGGATAAAGTCCGGAATTTCATCAAAACGGTTAAGCACCAGCACGAGGGTATATCCCTGCTGATTAAGCGACGCCAGCAGAGACGCCAGCTGCGCCCGGGACTGCACGTCAAGACCGTCGAACGGTTCGTCCAGAATAAGCAGTTCAGGTTCGCTCATCAGCGCCTGACAAAGCAGCGTTTTTCGCGTCTCGCCGGTCGAAAGGTATTTAAAGCGCCGGTTCAGCAGAGGGGTGATACCGAACTGTTCTGCCAGGCGCTGGCAGCGGGCGGGATCCTTCACTTCATCCTGAATAATTTCCGCCGTCGTACGGCCGGTATCGTCTTCGCCAGGGCTGAGCAAATCGGTGTTGTTGCGCTGCCACTCGTCGCTGACCAGCTTTTGCAGTTGTTCAAACGACAGGCGCGTCAGGCGCGTAAAGTCGCTCTGGTATTCGCCCTTGAGGAGGTTGAGCTCTCCGGCCAGCGCGCGGGCCAGCGCGGATTTACCGCTGCCGTTTGTGCCGACAAACGCCCAGCTTTCACCCGCGCGTAGCGTCAAATCAGCAATCGTCAGCGTTCGGGTATCGCTAAGACGAAACGTGCCTTGCGAAATATGCAATGATGACATGATTTATCCCTGTTTTTGCAGCACCAGATATCAGGGATACGCACTGTCGGTAAGATTGTCAATGTGCTCAGCACAAAGTGGCGATAATCACCCGGTCCGCGTTGAAATACGCGGTGACGGCAGCACCTTCTTCTACGTTGTCCGACTCGCTGAGCGGTATGGTCGCGCAAAGCGGCTGCCCATCTGCCAGGGTCATCAGCACTTCGCACTGCGTCTGGCCGCGTTCGATATGGCTGATGGTGCCCTGCAGCTGGTTATCTGCTGTCTTTGCCGCGTCGGGATCGCGTGTGATACTGACCCACGGCGCCTTCAGGAGCACCAGCACCTCTTTCCCTTCATCCAGTTCAAGACGTTCCGCGCTTTGCGCCGTTATGGCGGCCTTCAGACGGGTGGTGCCATCGGCAAGCAGGATCTCAATATGCTGCTGTATCTGCAGATTGTCGCGCGCCGTCACCGTACCAAACCACTGGTTGCGGGCGCTGGTTTGTAGCGAGAAGCGGGAAATGGCGGCCAGCAGACTGTCCAGCGGAACGTGATCGTCATCGCTTAACGCATCGAACGCCTTTTGCTGAATCTGGGCCAGCAGATCGTAAAGCTGAATAAGACGCTGGCCATAACGCGTCACGATTGCACCGCCGCCGCCTTTGCCGCCCGTGGCTCTGTCCACCAGCGGCTGTTCACTCAGGGTGTTCATGTCGTTGATGGCGTCCCAGGCACTTTTGTAGCTGATGCCCGCGTTTTTCGCCCCCTGGCTAATCGAGCCCGTTTGTTCTATTTGTTTAAGCAGGGCGATACGTCGCGGATCGGCGAAAAGCTTTTGCTGAAGTCGGAGTGTGAGAAGAATTTCGGCCTGCATAACAGTGTCCTGGCAAAAAGGGTATTGTGACCCAAATGGTGCAGGGCGCAAAGGGTACCGCACAAAAGGGGATGTTTTTCTCACTTGAAAGGGTAGAATAAGCTGTTCACAATATCTGGAGAAAACCATGTTAGAGTTGTTGAAAAGTCTGGTATTCGCCGTGATCATGGTACCAGTAGTGATGGCCATCATCCTCGGTGCCATCTACGGCCTGGGTGAAGTGTTCAACGTCTTTTCGAACATTGGTCACAGAGACCAGGCTAAAAAGCAGCATTGATTCCCCCCAAAACGCCCGGCTTGCCCGGGCGTTTTGCTCTCAAGATTTTCCCATTTTCGCCGATACTCTTTAACGCACTACGCCGGTTTACCTCTTCAGCGGTACGATTAAACGCTGGGATCTCCCTGACGTTACCGTTATATTAATGTGTATATAACGCTACTCACAGGAGTTACAGATGGCACGTTCATGGGTACGCCTTTTTGCAGGGGCAACGTTGACGCTTTCCCTTACCGGACACGCGCTGGCGGACGACGGTAAAATCACGGTCTTTGCGGCGGCGTCGCTGACTAACGCGCTGCAGGATATCGCGGCGGCGTATAAAAAAGAGAAAAACGTCGAGGTGGTCTCCTCGTTTGCCTCTTCCTCGACGCTCGCTCGCCAGATAGAAGCGGGCGCGCCGGCGGATCTGTTCATCTCGGCTGACCAGAAGTGGATGGATTACGCGGCGGAGAAAAAAGCGATTGATGCGGCAACCCGCGAAACGCTGCTGGGGAATAGCCTGGTTGTCGTGGCGCCAAAAGCCAGCGCCCAGGCTGACTTCACCATCAACAAAGAGACCCACTGGATAAGCCTGCTGAACGGCGGGCGCCTGGCGGTGGGCGATCCGGAGCACGTTCCGGCCGGGATCTACGCCAAAGAAGCGCTGCAAAAATTGGGCGCATGGGAGACATTGTCACCGAAGCTGGCCCCGGCGGAAGATGTCCGCGGCGCGCTGGCGCTGGTGGAACGCAACGAAGCCCCGCTGGGCATTGTGTATGGCTCTGATGCCGTTGCCAGTAAGGGTGTGAAAGTGGTGGCAACGTTCCCGGAAGACTCCCACAAGAAAGTGGAATATCCTGTTGCGATTGTTGATGGACATAAAAATGCGACCGTGACGGCCTTCCGCGATTATCTGAAGGGGCCGGAAGCGTCCGCAATCTTTAAACGTTACGGATTTACGACTCACTGATGATATTGACCGATCCTGAATGGCAGGCTGTTCTGCTGAGCCTTAAAGTCTCTTCCCTGGCGGTTGCGCTGAGTTTGCCCTTTGGGATCTTATTTGCCTGGCTACTGGTTCGCTGTCGGTTTCCCGGCAAAGCGCTGCTCGACAGCGTGCTTCATCTTCCGCTCGTGTTGCCGCCCGTGGTGGTCGGTTATCTGCTGTTAATTTCCATGGGGCGACGCGGTTTTATTGGCGAAAAACTTTACGACTGGTTTGGGCTGACCTTTGCGTTTAGCTGGCGCGGTGCGGTGCTGGCGGCGGCGGTAATGTCATTCCCGCTGATGGTGAGGGCGATCCGCCTCGCGCTGGAAGGCGTGGACATGAAGCTCGAACAGGCGGCCCGTACGCTGGGTGCCGGGCGCTGGCGCGTTTTTTTCACCATCACGCTTCCCCTGACGTTACCCGGCATTATTGTCGGGACGGTACTGGCCTTCGCCCGCTCGCTGGGCGAGTTTGGCGCGACCATCACCTTCGTCTCGAACATCCCCGGCGAGACGCGAACGATTCCGTCGGCCATGTATACCCTGATTCAAACGCCGGGCGGAGAGGCCGCGGCGGCGCGGCTGTGTATCCTCTCAATCGTACTAGCCCTGGTATCGCTGCTGGTGTCGGAATGGCTGGCGCGGCTGAGCCGTGAGCGGATGGGGAAATAAGCATGCTGGAACTGAATTTCACCCAGACGCTGGGAAACCATACCCTGACGCTTAACGAGACGCTGCCTGCAAGCGGTATCACTGCCATCTTCGGCGTCTCGGGGGCGGGAAAAACGTCGCTGATAAATGCTATCAGCGGCCTGACGCGCCCGCAGTCAGGACGGATTGTATTGAATAACCGCGTCTTAAACGACGTGGAAAACAAGGTGTATCTCACGCCGGATAAACGCCGCATTGGCTATGTTTTCCAGGACGCGCGCTTATTCCCGCACTACAGCGTGCGCGGCAACCTGCGTTACGGCATGGCGAAAAGCATGGCCGGACAGTTTGATAAGCTGGTGACGCTTTTAGGCATTGAGCCACTGCTCGACAGACTGCCCTCGTCGCTTTCCGGCGGAGAAAAACAGCGCGTGGCCATTGGCCGCGCGTTGCTGACCGCGCCCGAACTGCTGCTGCTCGACGAACCGCTGGCCTCGCTGGATATTCCGCGCAAACGTGAGCTCCTGCCCTACCTGCAGCGCCTGACGCGAGAAATTAATATTCCGATGCTCTACGTCAGCCATTCGCTGGATGAGATCCTCCATCTGGCCGACAAAGTGCTGGTGCTGGAAGAGGGCAGCGTCAAGGCCTTCGGCAACCTGGAAGAGGTCTGGGGCAGCAGCGTAATGCACCCGTGGTTACCCCGGGAACAGCAGAGCAGCATCCTGAAGGTGAGCGTGCTGGAACACCATCCGCACTACGCGATGACGGCGCTGGCGCTCGGCGATCAGCACCTGTGGGTCAATAAGATCGACAAGCCGTTGCAGTCCGCGCTGCGTATTCGTATTCAGGCATCAGACGTCTCGCTGGTGCTGCAGCCGCCGCTGCAAACCAGTATTCGAAATATCCTGCGCGCCAAAGTCGCGGAGTGTTTTGATGATAACGGCCAGGTGGAAGTGAAGCTCGAGGTGGGAAGCCGGACGCTCTGGGCGCGCATCAGCCCGTGGGCCAGGGATGAGTTAGGGATCAAACCCGGCCTGTGGCTTTACGCGCAAATTAAGAGCGTCTCGATCACCGCCTGATTACAGCAGGTGGGTATAAATATACTGCGCGATGCTGTCGGTGGTGTTGTCGCCAATCACCACGTTAGCGCGCGCTTTTACCGCGTCGTCGGCATTGCCCATCGCCACGCCCGTACCGACGGCTTCCAGCATGCTGATGTCGTTGTAGTTGTCGCCGAAGGCGATCGCGTCCTGCATTGACCAGCCCTGTGATTCCACATACTGCGTCAGACGCTTGCCTTTGCTGTTGCCTTTGCGGGCAATATCCACCTGATCGTGCCAGGACCATTCGCACTCCAGCCCCAGCGTTTCCTCGACGTGCTTCGCGAAGGTATTCAGTTTGGTCGTGTCTTCATCCGTCAGGGCGAATTTCCAGATAGCCTCAACGTCCTGGGCTGCCTGACGCAGGGAGGATACCAGGGTAAAGACCGGACGCTGCGCTTCAGGCAGGGACAACGCCCAGTTGCTGGTGCGCACCACGTGGCCGGTAGGGCGCTCGTAGACCATTGCGTTATCCACATACATCAGGCCGTGAATGGCGTGCTCATCCAGCAGATCAATCAGTTGCAGCGCCTGAGGAACCGGCAGCGGGTCGGAGGCTAAAACCTTTTTTGCCTGATAATCATACAAATAAGTGCCATTACAACAAATTGCAGGTGTATCTAACGCCAGTGCCTGATAAAAAGGGTGAATGGCTACGTGATGTCGACCCGTTACGATAAGGAGTTGATATCCCGCTTCCTGCGCGCGTTTAAGCGCTTCAAGGGAGGAGGGGAGAAGGGTTTTTTGCGGCGTCAGTAAGGTACCGTCTAAATCCAGAGCAATCACACGCGAGGTCATCTGTTTTCCCGGGTTAATATTGAATTTACGTTTTGATGGGATGGTACACCGAGAGGCGAATGCTTCAAAATTCCTGTCGACAATTCAGCATTCACCGTCAAAAGTTAATTACTTTCATGCGCAGTGAGGAGTGAATATTCATGAAACAAACCGTTTATACCGCCAGTCCTGAAAGCCAGCAGATCCACGTCTGGCGCTTAAATACCGAAGGGACACTCACGCTGGTTCAGGTTGTTGATGTGCCAGGCCAGGTACAGCCGATGGTCATCAGCCCGGATAAACGTTTCTTGTACGTGGGTGTGCGCCCGGAGTTTCGCGTGCTGGCCTATCGCATCTCTCCGGACGACGGCGCGCTGACTTACACTGCCGAAGCGCCGCTGCCGGGCAGTCCAACCCATATCTCAACCGATCGTAAAGGCAACTTTGTCTTCAGCGGCTCGTATAATGCGGGCTGCGTCAGCGTAACGCGTCTGGAAGATGGCATTCCGGTCGAAACCGTGGATGTGGTGGAAGGGCTGGAAGGCTGCCACTCGGCGAATATCTCTCCGGATAACCGCACGCTGTGGGTGCCTGCCCTGAAGCAGGATCGTATATGCCTGTTCACCCTGAGCGACGATGGTCATCTGGTGGCGCAGAATCCGGCTGAAGTCACGACGGTAGAAGGTGCAGGCCCGCGTCATATGGTCTTCCATCCGAACCAGCAGTACGCCTACGTAGTCAACGAACTGAACAGCTCCGTGGACGTATGGGAGCTGAAAGATCCAAACGGCCAGATTGAGTGCGTGCAGACGCTGGATATGATGCCGTCTGATTTCTCCGACACCCGCTGGGCGGCGGATATTCACATTACGCCAAATGGCCGTCATCTGTACGCCTGTGACCGCACCTCCAGCCTGATCACCGTGTTTAGCGTTTCTGAAGACGGCAGCGTGCTGGCGATTGAAGGCTTCCAGCCGACGGAAACCCAGCCGCGCGGCTTTAATATCGATCACAGCGGCAAATACCTGATTGCGGCGGGGCAGAAATCCCACCACATCGCGCTGTATGAAATTAAAGGCGAGCAGGGGCTGCTGGAAGAGAAAGGGCGCTACGCCGTAGGCCAGGGGCCGATGTGGGTGGTGGTTAACGCTCACTAAGCGGCTTAAACAAAAAACCTCGCGAATGCGAGGTTTTTTTATGCCCGGTGGCAGTGCGTTTACCGGGCCTACATAACCTGTAGGCCGGGTAAGGCAAAGCCACCACCCGGCAAAAGGACAGCTTACTGCTTCGGCTCAGCAACCACCTTGCTACCCAGACCGCGGTTGTTGTACTCCCACATGCGGTTGAAGTTAGCGTCGTTCAGGTTGCGCTGCACGTTCCCTTTATCGTCAACCGCACCGGTATTGCCGGAGAACGGACGTTTAGAGATCGCCGCATCCGCCCACGGCTTCGCCATGTTGAAGCCTTCGTTGATCACGCTGTCGCGGATCACAACCTGACCGTTGGTGGCTGAGTCCACGTCCAGGGAGCGTCCCAGCTGCGCCACGCCGTCACCGGCAGCGTTAAAGCGGCTGTTCACGGCCAGGAAGCCGAAGAAGAGGTTCGACGGGGTTGCCGGAGCAAACACGTAACCTTCCTGCTGGGTACGTGAGTTCACTACGCGGAAATCGGTGTTATCAAATACCACCGCGCCGCGGCCGGACACCAGATCCACGTCACCTTCAACGTAGCTGTTGGTTACCAGCGTACGGGTCAGACGGTTATTCTGCAGGGTGTTCTGCACGCCGCTGTTGGTCACGAAGAAGGTGTTCTGACGACCCAGAATGTTGACGTTGTTAATCTGCACCTTATCGCCATCGCTGCGCAGCGCGACGGCCTGGTGGTTACCGGCGTCAACGCTGTCGCCCAGGGTATTCTGAATGGTCAGGTTCTGCAGCTGCAGACCGTTATTCTGGGACCAGAACACCGCAGAGCACATCACGCCAACGGTGGCGGAACGCTTGCTCTGGCAGTTATCAAACATATACCACGCCGGTTTGCCCGGCATATATTTACCGGCCGGGTTCACCAGGTGACGCCAGGTGTTACTGTCGATTTCAGAATCAATCGCCAGGCCAATTTTTACGTCGATTGCTTTTTCGCCCAGACCGTAAAGCGTAATGCTGCCCGGTGCCGCCGGAACATACACGGTGCCTTCATATTCGCCTGGCAGGATCGCGATGTACTGGCGAGACGCGCTGTGTTTCGTGATGGCAGCATCAACCGCAGCCTGAATAGAGGTATGCGTTACGCCCTGCGCACCTGCCGGGCCAACCACGAAGTCAGGCTGTTTCGGCAGGTTAATAGCAGACGGGGTCCACGGCGCAGCGTTAGGATCCATCGACGAGAAGTAGTGCGCACGGTCGAAGTTCTTCGCTTCATCAGCGGACAAAATCGGGCGGGAGGCGGTACCGGGCGCGACCTGCTCAGAAGGGCGCTGATCCGGTGGGGTTGAACTGCATGCGGATAAGGTCACGCCAAAGGCGAGCGCTAACGCCAGACGGGAAATCCTGGAAATGTTCAAGGTGAAGCTCCTGGGTATGCAAGTCTTTACGGGATAGACGAAATAGCCTGCTTTTTTATACTAAGTTGAGCGAAACGGGAAGATAAAAAGGGTAAAAGTTGCATTTTTAGCCCTGGAGCGGCGGGTAAGTGATCACAAATAAATAACATTTTCCGCAAAGTCGGTTGACAGCAGACAACAGATGAAAATAAATGTCTATACAACCCATGACAAGTGGAAAGCCCATGCAGCAGATTCATCCTGACGATGTGATATGGCGAAATGCGCGACTGGCTACGATGGCGCCGGACGTCCGTGCGCCCTATGGACTGAAAGATCAACACGCCCTGGTTATACGGGGTCAAACTATCCTGGCCGTGATCCCTGAATCTGACATTCCGGCCGGACACACTCACTGTGTCGATCTTCAGGGTCGTCTGGTCACCCCGGGCCTGATTGACTGCCATACCCACCTGGTGTTTGGCGGCGATCGCGCGGCGGAGTGGGAGAAGCGTCTGAACGGTGTCTCTTATCAAACCATCAGCGCCCAGGGAGGCGGCATTAACGCGACCGTGACGGCGACGCGCAGCAGTTCACCCGAAACCCTGCTTAAGCTGGCACAGCAGCGGCTTCAGCGTCTGATGAATGAAGGCGTCACCACGGTTGAAATCAAATCGGGATACGGCCTCAACGCCGAGGCCGAAGAGAAAATGCTGCAGGTCGCACGCCAGCTGAGCCTCAATAATCCGATCGATATCAGCCCAACGCTGCTGGCGGCCCATGCGGTTCCGTCGGAATACCGACAGGATCCGGATGCCTACCTCACGCTGGTCTGCGATCAGATATTGCCCACGCTGTGGCAAAAAGAGTTGTTTGAAGCGGTGGACGTGTTCTGTGAAAACGTCGGCTTTACCCCGTCGCAAACCGAGCGCCTCTTCAAGGCGGCGACCGCGCTCGGTATTCCGGTGAAAGGGCACGTCGAGCAGCTGTCGAATCAGGGCGGTGCGGCATTGGTCAGCCGGTATAAAGGACGCTCAGCCGATCATATCGAATATCTCGACGACGCAGGCGTTCAGGCGATGGCGCAAAGCGGCACGGTGGCGGTTCTGCTGCCCGGCGCGTTCTATTTTCTGCAGGAGCGCCAGCGTCCGCCGGTGGAACAGCTCAGAAAACAGGGCGTGCCAATGGCGGTCGCCACCGACTATAACCCCGGCACCAGCCCGTTTGCCAGCCTGCACCTGGCGATGAACATGGCCTGCGTCCAGTTTGGCCTGACGCCCGAGGAAGCCTGGGCTGGCGTCACGCGCCATGCCGCGCAGGCGCTGGGCCGCGGAGAAACCCACGGACAGCTGCGGGCCGGGTTTGTCGCTGATTTTATCGTCTGGGATGCTCACCATCCGGTAGAGATGGTCTACGAGCCGGGACGCAATCCGCTGTATCAACGTATTTTCCGTGGGGAGGCAGTATGAGGTTATGGCGGCCCGTCGCCGAAACGGTCTGGCAGGGGCGCGACGACAGCGCCGAGGCCAGCAACGCAACGCGCATTTTCCAGACGATACGGCAGCAGGGGGCGTTCACGCCGCTGGCATCCGGCATTGCGATGATAGGCTTTGAATGTGATGCAGGGGTAAAACGTAATCAGGGCAGGCCCGGTGCCGTGCAGGCGCCTGATGTGCTGCGTAAGGCGCTGGCAAATATGGCAAGCCATCCGGGACACGAGCGGCTGGCGGATATGGGGTCGGTTTACGTTGAAGGTGACGACCTGGAAGCGGCACAGCAGGCGTTAAGCGGTGCCGTGACAGCCTGCCAGCGCTCCGGGATGCGCACGCTGGTCTTTGGCGGCGGACACGAAACCGCGTGGGCGCACGGTCGCGGCGTGCTGGACGCCTTCCCGAACGAGCGGGTTGTCATTATCAACCTGGATGCCCATCTCGATCTGCGCAAGGCCGACCGGGCGACGTCCGGCACGCCGTTTCGCCAGCTGGCGCACTACTGCGCTGAGCGCGGGCGGGCATTTCAGTACGCCTGCTTCGGCGTGAGCCGGGCGGCGAACACGCAGGCGCTGTGGGATGAGGCTGAACGCCTGAACGTCACGCTGGTGGAGGATCTCCATTTCAGGCGCGATGCGCTATCCGCGCTGGAAAAGGTGCTGGTCCAGGCCGATCGCGTCTACCTGACAATCGATCTGGACGTCCTGCCAGCCAGCGAAATGCCTGCCGTTTCCGCTCCGGCTGCGTTAGGCATACCGGCTCTGGATCTCCTCCCCGTCATCGAACAAATCTGCCGTAGCGGTAAGCTACAGGCCGCCGATCTGGTAGAGTTTAACCCGCAGTTCGATCGGGACGGGCAGGGCGCAAAGCTTGCCGCCCGTCTGGCCTGGCAAATTGCTCACTGGTGGGCATAACACTATTCAAGGAGTCACGATGTTTTCACGCTCACCCCTGCCGCCGTCGAGCCCTCCCGCGCCTTTCTACGAAAAGGTGAAGCAGGCGATCAGCGAAAAAATCGCCACCGGCGTCTGGCGGCCGCACGACCGCATTCCCTCGGAGGCCGATCTGGTGGCGCAGTTTGGCTTTAGCCGGATGACCATCAACCGGGCGCTGCGCGAGCTGACCGACGAAGGGCTTCTGGTGCGCCTGCAGGGCGTCGGGACGTTTGTGGCGGAACCAAAAGGGCAGTCCGCCCTGTTTGAAATCCGCAGCATTGCGGACGAGATTGCCGCGCGTAATCATCAGCACCGCTGTGAGGTGCTGGTGCTCGAAGAGACTCAAGCCAGCGCCGAGCAGGCGGTAGAGCTGAACGTCAAAGAAGGCAGCCGCATCTTCCACTCCGTGATGGTGCATTTCGAAAACGACATTCCGGTGCAGATTGAGGATCGCTGCGTGAACGCTGAACGGATACCGGACTATCTGAACCAGGATTACACCCAGACCACGCCGCATGCCTATCTCTCGCTCGTCGCACCGCTGACGGAAGGGGAGCACATTGTGGAAGCCGTGCGCGCCACGCCGCAGGAGTGCGAACGGCTGCGCATTAAAGAGCACGACCCGTGCCTGCTGATCCGCCGTCGAACCTGGTCCTCATCGCACATCGTGTCACATGCCCGGCTGCTTTTCCCGGGGAACCGTTACCGGCTGCAGGGCCACTTTATGTCATAAGTTTTATAAGCGTGATCGCTAACGCAATATAACAAAATTGTATCTTTTTTGTTAAATCTGACCTTGTGTGTGCTTGTCTATACAAGTATATCTAAATGCATCATCTGTCCCGTATAGGAGCACACAATGTCGTCAGGTAAATACCGCCAGCAGGACGTCCGCGCCGCGCGCGGCACCACCCTTACCGCCAAAAGCTGGCTCACCGAAGCCCCGCTGCGCATGTTGATGAACAACCTTGATCCTGAGGTGGCGGAAAACCCCCACGAGCTGGTGGTCTACGGCGGCATAGGCCGCGCCGCGCGCAACTGGGAATGCTATGACGCCATTGTTAAGGCACTGACCGAACTCGAAAACGACGAAACCCTGCTGGTGCAGTCCGGCAAGCCGGTTGGCGTGTTTAAAACCCACAAAAACGCCCCGCGCGTGCTGATCGCCAACTCTAACCTCGTGCCGCACTGGGCCACCTGGGAACACTTCAACGAACTCGACGCGAAAGGGCTGGCGATGTATGGCCAGATGACCGCCGGGAGCTGGATCTACATCGGCAGCCAGGGGATCGTGCAGGGCACCTACGAAACCTTCGTGGAGGCCGGTCGCCAGCACTACAACGGCTCGCTGAAAGGCCGCTGGGTATTGACCGCCGGTCTTGGCGGGATGGGCGGCGCGCAGCCGCTGGCCGCCACGCTGGCCGGCGCGTGCTCGCTGAACATTGAGTGCCAGCAGAGCCGCATTGATTTCCGTCTGCGTACCCGTTACGTCGACGAACAGGCCGAGAATCTCGATGACGCGCTGGCGCGCATCAAAAAATACACATCCGAAGGCAAAGCGGTGTCGATTGCCCTGTGCGGCAATGCGGCGGACATTCTTCCTGAACTCGTCGCCCGCGGCGTGCGCCCGGATCTGGTCACCGACCAGACCAGCGCCCACGATCCGCTGCACGGCTACCTGCCAAAAGGCTGGTCGTGGGAAGACTATCAGCAAAAAGCGGCGACCGACCCGGAAGGCACGGTGCTTGCCGCGAAACGCTCCATGGCGGAACACGTCTCCGCGATGCTGGCCTTCAGCCAGATGGGCATTCCGACCTTTGACTACGGCAACAACATCCGCCAGATGGCGAAAGAGATGGGCGTGAGTAACGCCTTCGACTTCCCGGGCTTCGTCCCGGCCTATATCCGCCCGCTGTTCTGCCGCGGCATCGGTCCGTTCCGCTGGGTTGCCCTGTCCGGCGACCCGGAGGACATCTACAAGACCGATGCCAAAGTGAAGGAGATCGTCGCCGATGACGAACACCTGCACTACTGGCTGGACATGGCCCGCGAGCGCATTAACTTCCAGGGCCTGCCGGCGCGTATCTGCTGGGTAGGGTTGGAGTGGCGTCAAAAACTGGGCCTCGCCTTCAACGAAATGGTGCGCAACGGTGAAGTTTCCGCGCCGATCGTCATCGGCCGAGACCACCTGGACTCCGGCTCCGTCGCCAGCCCGAACCGCGAAACCGAAGCCATGCGCGACGGCTCGGACGCGGTCTCCGACTGGCCATTGCTGAACGCCCTGCTCAACACCGCCAGCGGCGCGACCTGGGTGTCGCTGCACCACGGCGGCGGCGTGGGAATGGGCTTCTCCCAGCATTCCGGGATGGTCATCGTCTGCGACGGTACCGATGAAGCCGCCGCGCGTATCGCTCGCGTGCTCCACAACGACCCGGCCACCGGCGTGATGCGTCACGCGGATGCGGGTTACGAGATTGCCATTGACTGTGCCAAAGAGCAGGGACTTAACCTGCCGATGATCCCTGCCACACAAGGAAAGCATGAATGAACGCATTAACCCTCACTCCCGGCTCACTGACGCTCAAGCAGCTGCGTAACGTCTGGCGTCAGCCGGTCACCCTGTCGCTTGATGAAAGCGCCCACGCCGCCATTAACGACAGCGTGGCCTGCGTTGAAGCCATCGTTGCCGAAGGGCGCACGGCTTACGGGATTAATACCGGCTTTGGGCTGCTGGCGCAGACCCGCATCGCGACGCACGATCTGGAAAACCTGCAGCGTTCGCTGGTGCTGTCGCACGCGGCGGGCGTCGGTCAGCCGCTGGACGATGAGATTGTCCGTCTGATGATGGTGCTCAAAATCAACAGCCTGGCGCGCGGTTTCTCGGGCATTCGCCTGAGCGTGATTCAGGCGCTGATGGCGCTGGTGAATGCGGAGGTCTATCCGTGGATCCCGGCGAAGGGCTCCGTCGGTGCCTCCGGCGATCTCGCGCCGCTGGCGCACATGTCGCTGCTGCTGCTGGGCGAAGGCAAAGCGCGCTGGCAGGGCGAGTGGCTGCCTGCGAAAGAGGCGCTGAAAAAAGCCGGCTTAACGCCGATCACGCTGGCGGCGAAAGAGGGGCTGGCGTTGCTGAACGGCACTCAGGCATCGACCGCCTTCGCGCTGCGCGGCCTGTTTGAAGCGGAAGATCTGTTTGCCTCGGCGGTGGTGTGCGGTGCGCTGACCACCGAAGCGGTGCTGGGCTCGCGTCGCCCGTTCGATGCCCGCATCCACGAGGTGCGCGGTCAGCGGGGACAGATTGATGCCGCCGCGATGTACCGTCACGTGCTTACCGACACCAGCGAGATCGCGGAGTCACACCACAACTGTGAGAAGGTGCAGGATCCGTATTCCCTGCGCTGCCAGCCGCAGGTGATGGGCGCGTGCCTGACGCAGCTGCGCCAGGCGGCGGAGGTGCTGCTGGTGGAGGCCAACGCGGTGTCCGATAACCCGCTGGTGTTCGCCCAGGAAAACGAGGTGGTCTCCGGCGGTAACTTCCACGCCGAGCCTGTGGCAATGGCGGCGGATAATATCGCGCTGGCGATTGCCGAAGTCGGCGCGTTGTCCGAGCGCCGCATCGCGCTGATGATGGATAAACACATGTCCCAGCTGCCACCGTTCCTGGTGCGTAACGGCGGGGTCAACTCGGGCTTTATGATCGCTCAGGTGACGGCCGCAGCGCTGGCAAGCGAGAACAAGGCGCTGTCGCACCCGCACAGCGTGGACAGCCTGCCAACCTCGGCCAATCAGGAAGATCACGTTTCGATGGCACCGGCTGCCGGGCGTCGTCTGTGGGAGATGGCCTCCAACACCCGCGGCGTGCTGGCGGTGGAATGGCTGGCGGCAAGTCAGGGTATCGATCTGCGTGAAGGGCTTAAATCCAGCCCGCTGCTGGAGCAGGCGCGCCAGGTGCTGCGCGAGCACGTCACGCATTACGATGATGACCGCTTCTTTGCCCCGGATATTGATAAGGCGATGCAGCTTCTGGAAGAGGGGCGGCTGGTGGGGCTGTTACCTTCGGTGCTGTGATTTTTTTGCCCGGTGGCGCTGCGCTTACCGGGCCTACGAGTGCGAAATCCAGGCCGGGTAAGGCGTAGCCGCCACCCGGCTTTTTTTACGAATACATCGCCGTTATCGACGCGCTCCCCAGGGAATGGAAATGCACGTTAAACCCGACCATCGCGCCGCTCGCCCCTTCATCAACCTCAATCTTCTCCACGTCCAGCGCGTGCACCGTGAAGATATAGCGGTGGGTTTCCCCTTTTGGTGGCGCCGCGCCGCCGTAGCCCGCTTTACCGAAGTCAGTACGCGTCTGAATGGCACCTTCAGGCAGGGCAACCAGGTCTGAACCGGAACCCTGCGGCAGCACGCGCGTGTCGGCAGGCAGGTTCGCCACGATCCAGTGCCACCATCCGGAACCGGTTGGCGCATCCGGGTCATAGCAGGTCACGACAAAGCTTTTGGTGCCTGCCGGAACCTCGTCCCACGCCAGGTGCGGGGAGATGTTATCGCCCTGATACCCCATGCCGTTGAAAACGTGCCGTTCCGGCAGCTTTTCACCGTCGCGCAGATCTTTACTGATGATTTTCATACGGTTTACCCTCGTTGATCGCTCGTTCAGCAAGTGTAATGCATAGGGTTAAATCGTGAAATGCGCGGGAATGTTAACGGCTGTTACAACCGCGTCGGTTAGTTTTCGAAGCTGCTCTGGCGTGATGCTGTACGGCGGCATCAGATAGATAAGCTTGCCGAAAGGCCGGACCCACACGCCCTGGTCCACGAAGAAGCGCTGCAGCGCCGCCATATTCACCGGATGGGTGGTTTCAATCACCCCGATGGCGCCCAGCACGCGCACGTCCGCCACGAAATTCGCGCCCGAGGCGGCGCTCAGTTCCGCTTTCAGCTGCGCTTCTATCGCCGCAACCTGCGTCTGCCACTCGCCGCTCTCCAGAATCGCAAGGCTTTCACTCGCCACGGCGCAGGCCAGCGGGTTACCCATAAACGTCGGGCCGTGCATAAAGCAGCCGGCTTCACCGTCGCTGATGGTGTCGGCCACCTGGCGGGTCGTGAGCGTGGCGGAGAGCGTCATGGTGCCGCCGGTCAGCGCTTTACCGAGGCACAGAATATCCGGCGCAATACCCGCATGTTCGCAGGCAAACAGCTTGCCGGTGCGGCCAAAGCCGGTGGCAATCTCATCGGCAATCAGCAGAATGCCCTCGCGGTCGCACATCCTGCGAATACGCCTCAGCCATTCCGGGTGGTACATCCGCATTCCGCCTGCGCCCTGCACGATCGGTTCAAGAATGACGGCTGCAATCTCATGACGATGTGCCGCCATCAGTCGGGCGAAGCCGACCATGTCCATCTCGTCCCACTCGCCGTCGAAGCGGCTCTGCGGCGCCGGGGCGAACAGGTTTTCCGGCAGATACCCCTTCCACAGGCTGTGCATGGAGTTGTCCGGATCGCACACCGACATCGCTCCGAAGGTATCCCCGTGATAGCCGTTGCGGAAGGTGAGGAAACGCTGGCGCGCTTCGCCTTTGGCGTGCCAGTACTGCAGCGCCATTTTCATCGCCACTTCCACCGCCACGGAGCCGGAATCCGCCAGGAACACGCACTCCAGCGAGTCAGGCGTCATCGCCACCAGACGGCGGCATAAATCCACCGCGGGCTGATGGGTGATCCCGCCAAACATCACGTGTGACATCTGGTCAATTTGTGTCTTCATCGCCGCGTTCAGGCGCGGGTGGTTGTACCCGTGAATGGCCGCCCACCAGGAGGACATCCCGTCAACGAGCTGTTCGCCGCTGGCGAGATGCAGCTCACAGCCGTGGGCGGAGGCCACCGGATAGACGGGAAGGGGGCGGGTGGTGGAGGTGTAAGGGTGCCAGATATGCTGCTTGTCGAAGGCGAGATCGTCCTGGGTCATAATCGACTTGTAAACCATTTTGAAAAGTTTTAGGTTTACGAGTATAAACCGAACCGAAAATTAACAAAACCCTTTGGAGAAGCCCGATGGCTCACCACGCACGCTGGACGATGTCGCAAGTTACTGAATTATTCAACAAACCTTTCCTTGAGCTGATGTTCGAAGCCCAACAGGTGCATCGTCAGCACTTCGATCCCCGCCATGTTCAGGTCAGCACGCTGCTGTCGATCAAGACCGGCGCCTGCCCCGAAGACTGCAAATATTGCCCGCAGAGCGCGCGCTACAAAACCGGTCTGGAGTCAGAGCGCCTGATGGAGGTCGAGCAGGTCCTCGACTCCGCGCGCAAGGCCAAAAATGCCGGTTCAACCCGCTTCTGCATGGGCGCGGCGTGGAAGAACCCGCACGATCGCGACATGCCGTATCTGGAGCAGATGGTGAAGGGCGTGAAGGAGATGGGCCTCGAAGCCTGTATGACGCTCGGCACGCTCAACGAGGAGCAGGCGCAGCGCCTCTCGGCGGCGGGGCTGGATTACTACAACCACAACCTCGACACCTCGCCGGAATTTTACGGCAACATCATCACCACGCGTACCTACCAGGAGCGTCTGGATACGCTGGATAAAGTGCGTGACGCGGGGATCAAGGTCTGCTCCGGCGGCATCGTGGGCTTAGGCGAGACGGTGAAAGACCGCGCGGGTCTGCTGCTGCAGCTGGCGAACCTGCCGACCCCGCCGGAAAGCGTGCCGATCAACATGCTGGTGAAGGTTAAGGGCACGCCGCTGGCGGATAACGAGGACGTGGATGCGTTTGATTTTATCCGCACCATCGCGGTGGCGCGCATCATGATGCCGACCTCGTACGTTCGCCTCTCTGCGGGCCGCGAGCAGATGAACGAGCAGACCCAGGCGATGTGCTTTATGGCCGGGGCCAACTCGATCTTCTACGGCTGCAAGCTGCTGACCACGCCGAACCCGGAAGAGGACAAAGACGTCCAGCTGTTCCGCAAGCTGGGGCTTAACCCGCACCAGACCGAGGTGCTGACGGGCGATAACGAGCAACAGCAGCAGCTGGAGCAGCAGATTTTCAACGCCGACACCGACCAGTTCTACAACGCGGCAGCCGTATGACCTGGCAGGCACGTATCAACTCTGCGCTCGACGAGCGTCGGGCGGCAGAGGCATTTCGCGTTCGCAGGGTGGTGGAAAACGGCGCGGGTCGTTTTCTTACCCGTGAAGGCCAGCAGTTCTGCAATTTCTCCAGCAACGACTATCTCGGGCTGAGCCAGCATCCGGCCATTATCCGCGCCTGGCAGCAGGGCGCGGAGCGGTTTGGCGTGGGCAGCGGCGGATCGGGACACGTCAGCGGATACACCACGGCGCATCAGGCGCTGGAAGAGGCACTTGCCGACTGGCTGGGCTACCCGCGCGCGCTGCTGTTTATCTCCGGCTTTGCCGCCAACCAGGCGGTCATCACGGCACTGATGGGCAAGGACGATCGCATTGTCGCCGATCGCTTAAGCCACGCCTCCCTGCTGGAGGCGGCAAATTTAAGCCCGGCGCAGCTGCGGCGTTTTGCCCATAACGATGCGGGGCAGCTTGCTGCGCTGCTGGATAAACCCTGCGACGGACAACAGCTGGCGGTCACGGAAGGGGTGTTCAGCATGGACGGCGACAGCGCGCCGCTTGCCGCGCTGCACGAGGCCGCAAAGCGGCAGCATGCCTGGCTGCTGGTGGACGATGCCCACGGCACTGTCGTGATGGGCGACGAAGGGCGCGGGAGCGCATACCAGCAAAACGTGAAGCCGGAGCTGCTGATTGTCACCTTCGGCAAAGGCTTTGGCGTCAGCGGCGCCGCCGTGCTGTGCAGCGAACCCGTCGCCGACTATCTGCTGCAGTTTGCCCGCCACCTGATTTACAGCACCAGCATGCCTCCGGCGCAGGCCGTAGCGCTGTCAGCGTCGCTGGCGGTGATACGCAGCGCAGAAGGAGATGAGCGTCGCCAGCGGCTGGCAGAGCATATTGCGCGCTTCCGTCAGGGACTCGCGGCGCTGCCTTTCCACAGTCCCGATTCGCAGAGCGCTATCCAGCCGGTGATTGTCGGTGAAAATGCCCGCGCGCTGGCACTGGCACAGGCGCTGCGCCAGCGGGGCATGTGGGTCACGGCCATCCGCCCGCCCACCGTCCCACCGGGCACGGCGCGGCTGCGCTTAACCCTGACGGCGGCGCATGAAGCACAGGATATTGAGACGTTGCTGGAGGCGCTCCATGATGCCGGTGAATAAGCAGGCCATCGCGGCGGCATTCGGCCGCGCCGCGCAGAGCTATTCGCAGCATGATGAGCTGCAGCGTCTGAGCGCGCAGGGGCTTCTGGCCGCGCTTGGCGAGACCTCGTTTGCGCAAGTGCTGGACGCCGGCTGTGGTCCCGGCAGCAACAGCCGCTACTGGCGCGGGGCGGGAAGCCAGGTGACGGCTATCGATCTCTCCGCCCGGATGCTGGAAGAGGCACGCCAGCGGCAGGCGGCAGATCGTTATCTGCTGGCCGATATCGAGGCGATCCCGCTGGCGGACGCGCAGTTTGATCTGGTCTGGAGCCATCTGGCGGTTCAGTGGTGCAGCAGCCTGCCGCAGGCCCTGCGCGAGCTTTATCGCGTGGCGCGGCCGGGCGGGAAGGTGGCCTTTACCACCCTGCTGGAAAGTTCGCTGCCGGAGCTGAATCAGGCCTGGAAAGCGGTGGATGAAAAGCCGCACGCTAACCGGTTTTTATCGCATGAGCAGGTGACGCAGGCGCTGGCAGGCTGGCGCTATCGCAGCACGGTGCAGACCATCACGCTCAATTTTAGCGATGCGTTCAGCGCCATGCGTTCGCTGAAGGGCATCGGCGCCACGCACCTGCATACCGGACGCGAGAAAAAACCGCTTACCCGGGGTCAGCTGCAGCGCCTTGAGCTGGCCTGGCCGCAGCAGCGGGGGCATTTCCCGCTCTCCTATCAACTTTTTCATGGGGTTATCGAACGTGACTGAACGTTATTTTGTCACCGGCACGGACACAGAAGTGGGCAAAACGGTTGCCAGCACGGCATTGCTGCAGGCGGCACGGCTGCTCGGGAAAAACACCGCCGGGTATAAGCCCGTGGCGTCCGGCAGCGAGATGACGGCGGAAGGGTTACGCAACACCGACGCGCTGGCGCTCCAGCGTAACAGCACGCGTGAACTCGCCTATTCTGCAGTGAATCCGTACACCTTTGCCGAGCCGACCTCACCGCACATTGTCAGCGCCGATGAAGGCCGTCCGATTGATTTCACCGTGCTGTCCGCCGGACTGCGGACGCTGGAAAGCCAGGCCGACTGGGTGCTGGTGGAAGGGGCTGGCGGCTGGTTTACGCCGCTTTCAGACACGCAGACGTTTGCTGACTGGGTGCAGGCCGAGCAGCTTCCGGTCATTCTTGTCGTCGGCGTCAAGCTGGGCTGCATCAATCACGCCATGTTGACCGCGCAGGCCGTACAGCAGGCCGGGCTGCGTCTTGCGGGCTGGATAGCCAACGACGTGGTTGCGCCGGGTAAACGCCATCAGGCGTATCTGGCGACGCTCAGGCGCGTCCTTCCCGCGCCGTGCCTCGGGGAAATTCCCTGGCTGGCTGACGGCGCGGAAAATGCCGAAGTCGGACGTTATCTCGATCTCAGCGTTTTGCTTCCCGCGACATCCAGTGAGCGATAAGCTCGTCATCCAGTTCGTTAACGTGGCCCTGCGCCACGTTACGCCCGCGATAGAGCAGACAGAAACGGTCCGCCACCCGGCGGATAAACGACAGCTGCTGCTCCGCTAACAGCACCGTCATCCCTAACTCCCGGTTTAAGCGCCCCAGCAGCTGCACCAGCTTCTGGGCAACGCTGTGCCCCGCGCCGTGCAGCGGTTCATCCAGGATCAGCAGGTGAGGGCGGTTCACCAGCGCATTAGCCAGCGCCAGCTGATACTGGTCGTCCGGAGAGAGCGTGTTGGCGCGGGTTCGTCGCAAGGCATAGAGCGCCGGGAACAGGTCGTAAACGTCATTTTTCGCCTCAGGGTTCGGTTTTCCCGTCGCCCGCATGGCGATATGCAGGTTCTCCTCAATCGTGAGCTGGGAGAAGATCCGCCTGTCCTGCGAGACATAGCCTATCCCCGGCCCGGAACGCTGTTCTGGCGGCGGGTTGAGCAAATCGCGCGGCGGCGCGCCCGCCTCATACCAGATGATGCTGCCGCTTTCGACGGGCACTTTCCCGGCGATGCAATTCATGAGGGTGGTTTTCCCCATCCCCGGCAGGCCAACGACGCCTGTACACATCCCTTGCGGAAAATCTAAATCCACATTCCATAGCGTATGTTGACTTCCGTAAAACTGATTCACTGCACGCAGGCTCAACATCTTTCTCTCCTTAAAAATGTGTGTAGGTGTGGCTCGTTGTTAAACTGCAAAACCCCTGCCATAAAACGGAAAGTGATTAAAAAAGCGTCTTTTTTAGGAATAAGTCACAGAAGCGCGGGGGATAAAAAGGGGGATTGCACATCGACGGTGCCGACGGTGTTGAGTTGTGGTGCAGAGCCCGAAATGATGGAAATGTGAGCAAGATCTCGTCAGTTGGTTATGAATGACGCGACTGTTAATCAGCAAAAAAGAGCTATAAAAATTTTTTGCTGCCGCCTCGTGGGAAAATCCGGGAATTTGCAGAGCGCCAGTCTGTATGGGCTGGAAGCAGTTATCCACTATTCCTGTGGATAACCATGTGCATTAGAGTTAGAAAACACGCGATAAGCGAGAGAAGACGCGGCTTACGCCCAAATTGACGCGAAACGCGGCTTTAGAAAATATCGTTTATTTTTTAATTGGTTAGATAAAATCAATTCCCGTCATGAAAGTGTCACCCGTTGCCATAAAACTATCATTACCTGGCTTGACAAATGTTAAAAAAGAAAAAGTTCTGGGGATAACCTGACCTGACTGGTGTTTTATGTTGCCACTGTCCAAATTTTGGCCGCTATCGCGCTAATCATTCAGGCGCTATGCTAAATATCCTGACATGCTACTGGTTTTTCATCCAGTGTTTTTTACTGGCATTCCTGGCAACAAGGAGTAAAATTATTCACCTGCCGCTTATAACGTCATCAGGTTGTCGCCCATGAGTAAACCGTTCAAATTGAATTCTGCTTTCCGTCCGTCTGGCGATCAGCCTGAAGCGATCCGTCGTCTGGAAGAGGGGCTGGAAGATGGGCTGGCGCACCAGACGCTGCTCGGGGTTACCGGCTCGGGTAAAACCTTTACCATTGCCAACGTGATTGCGGATCTCCAGCGCCCTACGATGGTGCTGGCGCCCAACAAAACCCTGGCGGCGCAGCTTTACGGCGAGATGAAAGAGTTCTTCCCGGAAAACGCCGTTGAGTATTTCGTCTCCTACTACGATTACTACCAGCCAGAAGCCTATGTGCCGAGCTCTGACACCTTCATCGAGAAAGATGCGTCGGTGAACGAACACATTGAGCAGATGCGACTGTCGGCCACTAAGGCGCTACTGGAGCGTCGCGATGTGGTTGTGGTGGCCTCTGTTTCGGCGATTTACGGCCTGGGCGATCCGGATCTCTATCTCAAGATGATGCTGCACCTGACGCAGGGGATGATCATCGACCAGCGCGCGATTTTGCGTCGTCTGGCGGAGCTGCAGTACACCCGCAACGACCAGGCCTTCCAGCGTGGTACGTTCCGCGTGCGCGGCGAAGTGATCGACATCTTCCCGGCGGAATCGGATGATATGGCGCTGCGCGTTGAGCTGTTTGACGAGGAGGTCGAACGCCTGTCGCTCTTCGACCCGCTGACAGGACACGTTGAGTCAGTGATCCAGCGCTTCACCATCTACCCGAAAACGCACTACGTGACGCCGCGCGAGCGTATCGTGCAGGCGATGGAAGAGATCAAAGTGGAGCTGGCCGAGCGCCGTAAGGTGCTGCTGGCGAACAATAAGCTGCTGGAAGAGCAGCGCCTGAGTCAGCGTACCCAGTTCGACCTGGAGATGATGAACGAGCTGGGCTACTGCTCCGGCATCGAAAACTACTCCCGCTTCCTCTCCGGGCGCGGGCCGGGCGAGCCGCCGCCGACGCTGTTTGATTACCTGCCAGCAGACGGTTTGCTGGTGATCGACGAATCCCACGTCACGATCCCGCAGATCGGCGGAATGTACCGCGGCGACCGGGCGCGTAAAGAGACGCTGGTGGAGTACGGATTCCGCCTGCCGTCAGCGCTGGATAACCGTCCGATGAAGTTCGAAGAGTTTGAGGCGCTGGCGCCGCAAACCATCTACGTCTCGGCCACGCCGGGCAACTACGAGCTGGAAAAATCGGGCGATGAGGTGGTTGACCAGGTAGTGCGTCCGACCGGGCTGCTGGACCCGATTATCGAGGTGCGTCCGGTGGCGACGCAGGTAGACGACCTGCTCTCTGAGATCCGCGCCCGTTCCGCCATTAACGAGCGCGTGCTGGTGACCACGCTCACCAAGCGTATGGCGGAAGACCTGACCGAGTATCTCGAAGAGCACGGCGAGAAGGTGCGTTATCTGCACTCGGATATCGATACCGTGGAGCGCATGGAGATTATCCGCGACCTGCGCCTGGGCGAGTTTGACGTGCTGGTAGGGATTAACCTTCTGCGGGAAGGTCTGGATATGCCGGAGGTTTCGCTGGTGGCGATTCTGGACGCGGATAAAGAGGGCTTCCTGCGTTCCGAGCGTTCGCTGATTCAGACCATTGGCCGCGCCGCGCGTAACGTCAACGGTAAAGCGATTCTGTACGGTGACAAAATTACCCCGTCGATGGCGAAAGCGATCGGTGAGACGGAGCGCCGCCGCGAGAAACAGCAGCGCTACAACGAAGAACACGGCATTACCCCGCAGGGGCTGAACAAGAAGGTGGTGGATATTCTGGCGCTGGGCCAGAACATTGCCAAAACCAAAGCGAAAGGCCGCGGCAAGGCGCGTTCAGTGGTGGAAGAAGATACCGTCGTGCTGACGCCAAAAGCGCTGCAGCAGAAGATCCACGAGCTGGAAGGGCAGATGATGCAGCACGCGCAGAACCTGGAGTTCGAAGAGGCGGCGCAGATCCGCGACCAGCTTCATCAGCTGCGGGATCTGTTTATCGCGGCATCGTGAGTTTTTGCCCGGTGGCGCTGCGCTTACCGGGCCTACAGGTTTAGCGTCTTTTGTCGCCCCGGTAAGCGCAGCGCCACCAGGGTTTTTGTTAACCCAACGCCTGAATCTCTTTCTCCAGCGCCTCGCGCAGCATGTGGCGGTCGTGACGATATTTAATATCGCTGGCTTCCAGCGGCTCCTGTACCACCACGCGATCGCCAATCCCTGTCACATCCACTTTTGGCCCAACCACGACACCGTCGATAATTTTCTTACCGACGTACTGCTCCATCAGGTCGAGCTTGTCCGCCAGCGACAGGCTCGCCGCGGCCGGACTCAGCTCACGCCCTAAATTGCCGATGTAGACCATCGGCGCCGGGGTGCGGCGCAGCGCCTGCGCCAGCTCTTTCACCAGCAGGATCGGCATCAGGCTGGTGTAAAAGCTGCCCGGGCCGATCAGAATTAAATCCGCATCGCCAATTGCTTCTACGGCTTCACGCGTCGCCGGCACGCTCGGGTAAGTCATCAGCTCTTTGGGCGGCAGCAGAAGCTGGTCAATGTTCACCTCGCCGTATACTTCATGCCCTTCGGCGTCGATGGCCATCAAATCGACCGGTTGTTCAGACATGGGGATCAGGAATGCGTCCACTTTGAGCAGGTTACGGATCAGATTGATGGCTTCGAGAGGCCTTACGCTCAGGTGATCCAGCGCCTTTAACATCAGATTTCCGAGGTTATGCCCGGAAAGTTCGCCATTGCCGCCAAAACGGTACTCAAACATCGCCGACGCGACGCTCGGCTCGGTAATTAACTGGTTCAGGCAGTTGCGCATATCGCCCCAGGCAATACCGCCTTCGGCACGTCTGATCCGCCCGGTTGAGCCGCCGTTATCGGTGGTGGTCACTATCCCTGTCAGCCTTGAGCCGAGTGACGACAAAGAGGACATAACGCGGCCCAGGCCGTGGCCTCCGCCAAGAGCGACCACTCGGTCAAGATCCGCAAAAGTGCGATTGCGCATACGTATTCCTTATCACGTTCGATCGCGTAACAGTAACCTAACTACCCCTAAAAGACGATGCCTCACCCGAAGCAAAATGACGTATATCAATGTGAAAGTGCAGTTTTTAGGTATTCTGTAGCGAAAATGCAGGATTGATTCGCTATATACGTAATTATATAGCGAAAAGCGATAATGGCGCTGTCAGACTTTCCGCGCTACTATCGCCTTAACCACGTTTTCAACACTGAAAACATACACTCTAGCCCTTGTGCCTGTGTCGAAAGATATGGCGCTCTGGCCGTGGCGAATTTGCCACCAGGGTACAGAAAGAAATGACTGTGCCTCCCGTATCTGGAAAGGTGTACATGGCTTCACAACTTACTGATGCTTTCGCGCGTAAGTTTTACTACTTACGTCTGTCGATTACCGATGTGTGCAACTTCCGTTGCACCTACTGCCTGCCCGACGGCTACAAACCGGGCAGCGTCACCAATAACGGCTTTCTCTCCGTGGATGAAGTGCGCCGCGTCACGCGCGCCTTCTCTGAGCTCGGCACTGAAAAAGTGCGTCTGACCGGCGGTGAACCCTCTCTGCGCCGTGATTTCCCGGACATCATTGCCGCCGTGCGTGAAAACGACCGCATTCGCCAGATTGCCGTGACCACCAACGGTTACCGCATGGCGCGCGACGTGGCCACCTGGCGCGATGCGGGCTTAACCGCCATTAACGTCAGCGTGGACAGTCTCGACGCCCGCCAGTTTCACGCCATTACCGGCCAGGATAAATTCCGCCAGGTGATGGACGGCATCGACGCGGCGTTCAGCGCCGGGTTCGAGAAGGTCAAAGTCAATACGGTGCTGATGCGCGACGTCAACCACCATCAGCTGGACACCTTCCTCGCCTGGATCAAATCCCGCCCCATTCAGCTGCGCTTTATTGAGCTGATGGAAACCGGCGAGGGCAGCGAGCTGTTCCGTCGTCATCACATCTCCGGCATGGTCCTGCGCGACGCGCTGCTGAAACGCGGCTGGATCCACCAGATCCGCCAGCGCAGCGACGGTCCGGCGCAGGTCTTCTGCCATCCTGATTACGAAGGCGAAATTGGGCTTATCATGCCTTACGAGAAAGACTTCTGCGCCAGCTGCAACCGCCTGCGCGTCTCTTCCGTCGGCAAGCTGCACCTGTGCCTGTTCGGGGACGGCGGCGTGGATCTTCGCGATCTGCTGGCAGACGATGCCCAGCAGGAGGCGCTTGAAGCACGCATTTCTGAAGCGCTGACGCATAAAAAACAGACCCACTTCCTGCATCAGGGCAATACCGGCATTACTCAGAACCTGTCTTACATCGGCGGGTAATCAGGCTTAAGAAGGAATCAGAAGATGAGTCAGGTAAGCGCAGAATTTATCCCGACACGCATTGCTATCCTTACCGTTTCCGATCGCCGTGGCGAAGAGGATGATACCTCCGGCCACTGGCTGCGCGAGGCGGCCCATGACGCGGGACATCACATCGTCGATAAAGCGATCGTGAAGGAGAACCGCTACGCCATTCGCGCGCAGGTCTCTCAGTGGATCGCCAGCGATGAGGTGCAGGTGGTGCTGATCACCGGCGGCACCGGCTTTACCGCAGGCGATCAGGCGCCTGAAGCGCTGCTCCCGCTGTTCGACCGCGAGGTGGAAGGCTTCGGCGAGGTGTTCCGCATGCTCTCCTTTGAAGAGATTGGCACCTCCACGCTCCAGTCGCGCGCCGTTGCCGGGGTGGCGAACAACACCCTGATTTTCGCCATGCCGGGCTCGACCAAAGCCTGCCGCACCGCGTGGGAAAACATCATCGCCCCGCAGCTGGATGCCCGTACCCGTCCGTGTAATTTCCATCCCCATTTAAAGAAATAAGCTATGTCACAACTGACCCACATTAACGCCGCTGGCGAAGCGCATATGGTGGACGTCTCCCCCAAAGCGGAAACGGTGCGCGAGGCGCGCGCCGAAGCGTACGTCACCATGCTGCCGGAAACGCTGGCGATGATCATCGACGGCAGCCACCATAAGGGAGACGTCTTTGCCACCGCGCGCATCGCCGGTATTCAGGCCGCCAAGCGCACCTGGGACTTAATTCCGCTGTGCCATCCGCTGATGCTGAGCAAGGTGGAGGTAAACCTGCAGGCGCAGCCGGAGCACAATCGCGTGCGGATTGAATCGCTGTGCCGCTTAACCGGCAAAACCGGCGTGGAGATGGAGGCGCTGACGGCAGCGTCCGTGGCCGCGCTGACCATCTACGACATGTGCAAAGCGGTGCAGAAAGACATGGTGATTGGCCCGGTTCGCCTGCTGGCAAAAAGCGGCGGCAAATCCGGCGATTTTAAGGTGGACAGCCATGATTAAGGTGCTCTTTTTTGCGCAGGTGCGCGAGCTGGTGAATACCGACAGCCTGACGCTGGATGCGTCTTTTGAAAACGTCGCTGCCCTGCGCGCGCATCTGGCGGCACAGAGCGACCGCTGGGCGCTGGCGCTCGACGAAGGCAAGCTGCTGGCCGCCGTTAACCAGACGCTGGTGGAGCTTACCCATCCGCTGAAGGCCGGGGATGAAGTGGCCTTCTTCCCGCCGGTCACTGGGGGCTAATATGAGTGAAACCCGCATTCTGGTTGGCCCTGAGCGCTTTAACGTAGGGACAGAATACAGCTGGCTGGCGGAACGCGACGAAGACGGTGCGGTCGTGACCTTTACCGGCAAAGTGCGCAATCACAACCTCGGTGACAGCGTGAAGGCGCTGACGCTGGAGCACTATCCCGGCATGACGGAGAAATCGCTGGCGGAGATAGTGGACGAGGCGCGAGGCCGCTGGCCGCTCGGACGCGTCACGGTGATTCACCGCATCGGCGAGATGTGGCCCGGCGAGGAGATTGTCTTTGTCGGTGTGACCAGCGCGCACCGCGGCAGCGCGTTTGCGGCAGGGGAGTTCATTATGGATTACCTCAAAACCAAAGCGCCGTTCTGGAAGCGCGAAGCCACGCCGGAAGGCGACCGCTGGGTGGAATCTCGCGACAGCGATAAACAGGCCGCCAGCCGTTGGTAGTCGGTTTACGTGGATGTGTTACTCTTAACGAGTGTGTCTACTTAATCTTAATCAGGAGTGAATCATGGACCGATTTCCGCGTTCCGATTCAATAGTGCAGCAGACCCGTAGCGGCCTGCAGACGTATATGGCTCAGGTGTACGGCTGGATGACGGTTGGCCTGCTGCTTACCGCGTTTATCGCGTGGTATGCGGCGAATACGCCGGAGCTGATGATGTTTATCTTCTCCAGCAAAATCACCTTCTTTGGGCTGATTATCGCGCAGCTGGCGCTGGTGTTTGTGCTTTCGGGTCTGGTGCACAAGCTGAGTGCCGTCATGGCAACGACCCTGTTTATGCTCTATTCGGCGCTAACGGGGCTGACGCTTTCCAGTATTTTCATCGTTTACACCTACTCATCCATCGCCAGCACCTTCGTGGTCACCGGCGGGATGTTTGGCGCGATGAGCCTGTACGGCTACACCACGAAGCGCGATCTGAGCGGTTTCGGCAGCATGCTGTTTATGGGGCTGATCGGGATTGTGCTGGCGTCGCTGGTGAACCTGTGGCTCAAGAGCGACGCGCTGATGTGGGCCGTGACCTATATCGGGGTGGTGCTCTTCGTCGGGTTGACGGCCTATGACACCCAGAAGCTGAAAAACATCGGCGAGCAGATCGACGTGCGCGACAGTTCCAACCTGCGCAAATACTCGATTCTGGGCGCGCTGACGCTCTATCTGGACTTCATCAACCTGTTCCTGATGCTGCTGCGGATTTTAGGCAACCGTCGCTAAGGTTGCTTTGCCGGGTGGCGGCTTCGCCTTACCCGTCCTGCGAATCGCGAACCGTAGGTCGGGTAAGGCGAAGCCGCCACCCGACTTATTCACTTCGCTAGCATCCTCTCATTCTTCGCCCGCAGCTTTTTCGCCCGACTTTCCAGCACCAGATAACAGACCGTCGCCAGCGCCAGCGGCAGAAAGTAATACAGCATGCGGTACGCCAGCAGGGCGGCGATAATCGTTCCCTGAGAAACATGCTCTCCGGCCAGCAGGGCAATAAACACCGCCTCCAGCACGCCGATCCCCGCCGGAATATGCACAATCACCCCGGCAATACTGCTCACCAGCAGCACGCCCAGCACGAAGAAGTAATTGACGTCCTCGCCGATCAGCAGCCAGATGATGGCTCCCATCGCCATCCAGTTGGCGCTGGAAACCGCCATCTGCAGCACCGCAAACTTCCACGAGGGCAGGACCAGCTTTTGCCCTTTGATGGTCATATGGCGGCGCTTTGCAAACGCGCAGGCCCAGAGATAAACGGCGATAATCAGCAGCAGTACGATGCCCAGAATCCGCAGCGTGGCCTCGTCGATATACCAGTGCGCGGGCAACTGCACCACGCCGATGGTGAAGATCACCCCGCCGAGCAGAATATAGCCCAGCCAGTTGGTGGTAATGCTCAGGGAAAAAATACGCGTGATGGTCCCGCCCGGCAGGCCGAGCCGCGAGTAGAGGCGATAGCGCATGCCAATCCCCCCGACCCAGGTGCTCAGCGTCAGGTTAAAGGCGTAGCAGATAAACGACACCAGCATCACCTGACGTTTGGCCAGCTTGTGGCCGCAGTAGGCCCGACCCAGCAGATCATAGCAGCCGTACATCAGGTAGCTCACGATAACCAGCCCCGTCGCGCCCAGCAGCACCATCCGGTTATAGTTGCGGATGACCTTCCACACCTCTTCCCAGTCCACTTTCTGCGCGTAGACCACCAGCAGCACCGCGACGGCAATAAAGAATACCCAGGTGAGGATCTTTTTTGCCAGACGCCAGCGTGGATGCGATTTTGACATCAGGGTTTGCCTCCGTCTTCCGCTTCAATGCGGTCCTGGGTTTCCATTTCGGGTTGTACCGGCGGGTCCACCTGCGCCAGCTTCGGCGTATGCGCCGGCAGCCAGCCGACCATCGCCGGGAAATGCCGCAGGAAGTGGAACACCACCACGCTGATGCCCAGGTTCCACCAGGTGCGTTTGGGAACCATAGACTCATCCACGCGCACGCAGTCGTTAACGATCAACGCCTGCAGGTTATCCCGCAGGGTCTGGTTAAACTGGCGGTCGTGAATGATCAGGTTGGCTTCAAGGTTAAGCGACAGGCTCAGCGGATCGAGGTTGCTGGAGCCTACGGTGACCCAGTGATCGTCCATCAGCGCGACTTTGCCGTGCAGCGGCCGACGGCGGTATTCGTAGATCTGGACGCCGCCCTTCACCAGGTAGTTGTACAGCAGCCGCGCCCCGACTTTGACGATCGGCATATCCGGCTCGCCCTGGACAATCAGCTTCACGCGCACGCCGCGTCTTGCAGCATTTCGCATGGCATGCAGCAGTCGATAGCCCGGGAAAAAGTAGGCGTTAGCGATTATCACTTCGCGCTTGGCGTTGGCCAGCATCTTGAGATAGTGACGTTCAATGTCGTCCCGGTGCTCGCCGTTGTCGCGCCAGACGAAAAGCGCCTGCGCTTCGCCGGGCTTCCGGTTCTCTTCCGGGCGATGGCGGCGTCGCCACCAGCGGCGTACGGCCTCTTTCCCCGGCAGGTTCTCCAGCTCAAACAGCAAGATGTCCTGCACCACCGGGCCTTCAATGCGAATGGCGTAATCCTGCTTCGCTTCCGGGCCGTAGTCGGACATATGTTCCGCCGAGTAGTTAATGCCGCCGACAAACGCTACCGTCTCATCCACCACCACAATTTTGCGGTGCATCCGGCGGAAAAGGTTGGTCCGCATGCCGAACAGGCGAGGGCCGGGATCGTAGTAGCGGAATACCACGCCTGCGGCGGTCAGTTCATTGACGAACGCATCGCTGAGGTCCGGCGAGCCGTAGCCATCCAGCAGTACTTCAATTTTGACGCCGCGCTGTGCGGCGCGCAGGAGCACGCTATGCAGCTGCTTGCCGACGTTGTCTTCGAACCAGATAAAGGTTTCGAGGATCACTTTCTGTTGGGCGTTATCAATTGCCTTAAACACGGCCGGGTAATACTCGTCCCCGTTGACCAGCAGCGTAATCCGGTTGCCTTCCTGCCAGGAACATTTCATAAGTGGATCTCCGCGCTGAGCGGGGCATGGTCGGAAAGATGCCGCCAGTTGAGGAGCGCCAGGGCGGTCGGGCTGCTGGCGTGGGCATTTTTCACGTAGATGCGGTCAAGCCGCAGCAGCGGGAAACGGACCGGGAACGTGCGCGCAGGCCTGCCGTTCGCCCGGGTGAAGATCTCCTCCAGCCCGGCATCCACCTTCAACGGATGGTTTGCCCGCTGGCGCCAGTCGTTGAAATCGCCTGCCACGACAACAGGTTCACCGTCAGGCAGCGCGTTGGCCCATTCGGCCAGCATTTTCAGCTGCGCCTGACGATGGGCTTCGCGCAGGCCCAGATGAACGCAGCCGACGTGGATGGGCAGCTCAAGGTCGGGCGGGGTAATGCGGCAGTAGAGCAGGCCGCGTTTTTCGCTCTCCCCGACGGAAACGTCGCGGTTTTCATAATGTTCAATGGGATAACGCGACAGCACCGCGTTGCCGTGATGACCTTCAGGATAGACCGCGTTGCGGCCGTAGGCGTAATCGCTCCACATGGTGTCGGCCAGAAATTCATAGTGCGGCGTGTCGGGCCAGTTCTCAAAGTGAAGCGGATGTACTTCGTGTGCGCCCATCACCTCCTGCAGGCAGACAATATCCGCGCTGACGGTGCGCACCGCGTCGCGCAGCTCCGGTAAAATGAAGCGGCGATTAAATGCTGTGAAGCCCTTATGAATGTTTATCGTCAGCACTTTAAGCGAGAAATGCTGCATTTTTTTCGTCATAAGCTCCTTCCTGAGTGACTATCCCGATGAAAATAAAGTGTAGTCGTCGTCACAAAAAGATGCGGCGTTACGGAATTTTCCGTAAAGTGCGGTAGTCTGATTAAGCAGAGAAAAATCCTTCAGGAGAGAAGCCATGAAGTGGCAACAACGTGTTCGTGTCGCAACTGGCCTGAGTTGCTGGCAGATAATGTTGCATTTACTGGTCGTGGCCGTACTGGTGATGGGCTGGATGAGCGGCACGCTGGTACGTGTTGGCCTGGGGCTATGCGTCCTTTACGGCGTCACCGTGCTGTCGATGCTGTTTTTACAGCGCCACCATGACGCGCGCTGGCGCGAGGTGGGTGACGTGCTCGAAGAGCTCACCACCACCTGGTACTTTGGTGCGGCCATGATTGTTCTGTGGCTGCTGTCACGCGTGCTGCAAAACAACCTGCTGCTGGCCCTGGCGGGTCTGGCAATCCTCGCAGGGCCTGCGGTGGTCTCGTTGCTGACCAAAGAGAAAAAGCTACGCGATGTTGCGTCTAAACATCGCATAGGCCACTGAGCCTGTCGTGGCCGCGATGACCAGTAGCGGCCACAAACTTCCCCAGACAATATCCAGACTCGCATCCTTCAGATAGATCTGCTTGGTGATATCCGTAAAGTGGCGTATCGGGTTTATCCACGTCAGATCCTGGAGCCACACCGGCATATTCTCAACCGGCGAGACGTACCCGGAGAGCAGGATCGCGGGCATCATAAAGACGAATACCCCGATAAACGCCTGCTGCTGCGTCGAGCAGAGTGCGGAAATCAGCAGCCCAAACCCCACCAGCGACAGCCCGTAAATCACCATCGTGAAGTAAAACAGCGCCAGCGATCCGGCGAACGGGATCTGGTAGGCCCAAATTCCCACCCCCAGCACGATGGTGGCCTGGAAGGTGGCGACAATTAGCGCCGGCACCGCTTTGCCGACGAAAATTTGCCAGGTGGCGAGCGGAGAGACCAGCAGCTGATCCAGCGTGCCCTGTTCGCGCTCGCGGGCGACGGAGAGAGAGGTCACAATCATCACCCCGATGGTGGTGATCATGGCGATCAGCGACGGCACCACAAACCACTTGTAGTCCAGATTCGGGTTATACCAGTTGCGCACCACCAGTTCGCTGTTGTTGGGCTTCGGTTTGCCGTCCATCAGCTCCTGCTGGTAATCCTTCACCACCTGCTGGAGGTAGTTGGCCGCAATCTGGGCGCTGTTGGAGTTACGCCCGTCGAGGATCAGCTGCATCGGCGCGGTCTGGAAGGTATCCAGATTGCGGGAGAAATCCGCCGGGAAGCGCACCAGCAGCAGCGCTTTTTGCGTGTCGATGGTGGGCTGAATGTCCTGCGGGCTTTTCAGCAGCAGGATGTGGGTAAAGGCTTTCGCACGCGCAAAGCGCTGCGTCAGCTCCACGGAATGTTTGCCGTTGTCTTCGTTGTAAATGGCAATGGTGGCGTTGGTCACCTCAAGGGTGGCGGCAAACGGGAACAGTAAAACCTGGATCAGCACCGGCAACACCAGAATGGCGCGGGTTTGCGGCTCGCGCAGCAGGGATTGCAGCTCTTTGCGTATTAACGTCCATAAACGGTGAAACATGCGCGCTCCTTAATCTAACCGCCGTTTGGTTTTCATCCACGTCAACCCGATAAACATCACCGCCGACGCCATTAAAAACAGCGTGTTGATAATCAGCACTACCGGAATATTCCCCGCCAGGAACAGGCTTTGCAGCGTGCTCACGAAGTAGCGCGCCGGGATAATGTAGGTCACGGCGCGGATGACGGCAGGCATGCTGTCTATCTGGAAGATAAACCCGGACAGCATAATCGACGGCAGGAAAGCGGCGTTCAGCGCCACCTGCGCGGCGTTAAACTGGTTGCGGGTGATGGTGGAGATGAGCAGCCCCATCCCCAGCGTGCTGAGTAAAAACAGGCTGGTGATAAAGAACAGCACCACCAGCGAGCCGCGGTACGGCACGCCGAGGATAAAGACGGATACCAGCATGCAGAGCAGCATCGCCAGCATGCCGAGGAAGTAGTAGGGAATAAGCTTGCACAGCAGCAGCTCGACGCGCGTCACTTCGGTTGAGAGCAGCGCCTCCATGGTGCCGCGCTCCCACTCGCGGGCGATAACCAGCGAGGTCAGAATCGCGCCGATCACCGTCATAATAATCGTCACCGCGCCCGGAATAATAAAGTGCTGGCTGATGGCGGCGGGGTTAAACCAGTAGCGCGTCTGCACGTCGATGAGCGGCTTAAATTCTTCACCCCGGTCTTCGGCGCGCTGCATTTGCCAGAGCTGCCAGATCCCCTCCGCGTAGCCCTGCACGAAGTTCGCGGTGTTCGGCTCGCTGCCGTCGGTGATGACCTGGATCGGCGCATCGGTATTTGCCCGCGCCATATTGGCGGCAAAATCCACCGGAATGACGATCAGACCGCGAATCTTCCCGGCCTGCATCTTCTGGATCAGCTCCTGGCGGTTGTCGCTGATGGTGGCATCAATGTAGGGCGAACCGGTCATGGCGTGGGTAAAGTCCAGCGCCTCTTCGCTCTGCTGTTCGAGTAAAATCCCGACCCGCAGCTTGCTGGAGTCCAGGTTAATGCCGTAACCAAAGATAAACAGCAGCAGCAGGGGGATCACCACCGCAATCAGCCAGCTGCTGGGATCGCGCACGATCTGCCGCGTCTCTTTAACGCACAGCGCGCGCACCCGGCGCCAGGAAAGGGCGTTACTGCGCATGGGCATTCTCCTTATCCCAGTCGTGGATGAGGGTGATAAACGCCTGCTCCATGGTCGGGTCCGGCACCGCGTCGTCGGCGGCCTGGTTTTTCAGGTCGTCCGGCGTGCCGTGGGCAATCAGCTTGCCGCGATACACCAGCCCGATACGGTCGCAGTACTCCGCCTCGTCCATGAAGTGGGTGGTCACCATCACGGTCACCCCTTTTTCCACCATGCTGTTGATATGCAGCCAGAACTCGCGGCGGGTGAGGGGATCAACGCCGGAGGTCGGCTCGTCCAGAAACAGAATATCCGGCTCGTGCATCAGCGAGCAGGCCAGCGCCAGCCGCTGCTTAAAGCCGAGCGGCAGTTCGTCGGTGGCGTGGGAAGCAATCGTCGTTAACCCGAAGGCGTCGCTCATGCGGCGAATTTTCTCGTTCTGCGCCCGCCCGCGCAGGCCGTACACGCCGGAGAAAAAGCGCAGATTCTGCTCGACCGTCAGGTTGCCATACAGGGAGAATTTCTGCGCCATATAGCCCAGGTGCTGGCGCGCCTTGCCGGAGCTGACTTTGAGATCCATATCCAGCACCAGCGCTTTGCCGGACGTCGGCACCAGCAGGCCACACATCATCTTAAAGGTGGTGGATTTTCCCGCGCCGTTCGGTCCGAGGAGACCAAAAATCTCGCCGCGCTTCACGGTAAAATTCACGTTGTCGGTGGCGGCGAAATCCCCGAACTTTTTGGTGAGGGATTTGGCTTCGATCACCGTTTCGCCCGGTGTGCCTTCCACCGCGTGCAGGATCGCCCCAAGCGGCGACTCGGAGGTCCCCGCGCCGCCCAGCAGGTCGATGAACGCATCTTCAAAACGCGGCGCCGTCTCTTCCATCTCAATCGTCGGCATTCCAGGCGCCCGGCGAATATCGTCGACGGTGGCCTCTTTTTTGAGGATGACCCGCACCGAGCGGCCCTGAATCATCCCGTCGCTGACCTGCGGCAGCCTGAGCACCCGCTGCAGCAGCGAGCGGTTGGACGCCTGCGGGCTGTGCAGCAGGAAGCTGCGCCCGGCCATGCTCTGCGTCAGCGTCGTCGGCTCGCCCTGATAGAGCAGTTCGCCTTCGTTCATCAGCAGCACGTCCCGGCACTGCTCCGCTTCGTCGAGGTAGGAGGTGCTCCAGAGGATCAGCATCCCGTCGCCCGCCAGCTCGTGCACCATCTGCCACAGCTCGCGGCGGGAAATCGGGTCTACGCCGACGCCGGGCTCGTCCAGCAGCAGCACCTTCGGCTCGCCCACCAGCGTGCAGGCCAGCCCCAGCTTCTGCTTCATCCCGCCGGAGAGCTTGCCCGCCAGCCGGTCGGTGAACGGGCCGAGCGAGGTAAATTCCAGCAGGCGGGCGAAGGTTTTCTCCCGGGTTTCGCCGGTGACGCTGCGCAGGTCGGCGTACAGGTTCAGGTTTTCCATCACCGTCAGGTCTTCATACAGGCCAAACTTCTGCGGCATATAGCCGAGCATGGCGTGGAGCGGGCCGTCGTCCTTTATCGGATCCAGGCCCAGCACGCGGGCCGATCCTTCATCCGGCTTCAGCAACCCTGCCAGCATCCGCATCAGCGTGGTCTTTCCCGCACCGTCCGGGCCGACCAGGCCGGTCACATAGCCCTTCTGGATGGTGCAGTTCAGCGGCGCGACCGCAGGCTTATCCATCCCCTTAAAGCGTTTAACCAGACTGTTGAGCTGAATAACCGCGTCATTCATGTCGTTCCCCGCTGTTCACTTTTACGGTGACGGGCATGCCCTGGCGCAGGGCGTCGTCCGCATCGGTCACGATGATGCGCAGGCGATACACCAGGTCGGTACGCAGGTCCGGCGTTTCTACCGTTTTCGGCGTGAATTCGGCGGTAGGGGAGACAAAGCCCACCTTGCCGTGATACGGCTTGTCCGGGCGACCGTCGGTATAGAGCAGCAGCTCGCGGCCCGGCTGCATCTGGCCGAGATTAGGCTCATCAATGTAGGCACGTACCCAGACCGGGCGGGTCAGGGAGAGGGTTAACACGGTGCTGCCCGCGCTGAGCATGCTGCCCGGCTCGACGGCGCGGGTCATCAGCGTGCCGTCAGACGGTGCGATGAGCGTGGTGTCGTGCAGATCCAGCTCTGCCTGCGCCAGCTGGGCCTGCGCCTCTTCAAGGCTGGCTTTCGCCTGGGCGATATCCTGCGGGCGGTTACCGGTGTGGTACTGGCTTAATTTATCCTGCGCGGACTTCAGGGTTGCCTGCGCCTGGTCGCGGGAGGAGCGCGCATTTTCCAGGTCATTTGCGGAAATGGTGCGGCTTTTCCACAGCCCCTGCTGGCGGGCGTAGAAGTTCTGCGCGTAGTCATAGGCCGCCTGTGCCTGTTTGACGGCGGCAGCGGCCTGGGCGATCTCTTCGTCGCGATAGCCGGCCAGCATCAGGTCATACTGTGCCTGCGCAACGGAGACGCCCGCTTTGGCCTGCAGCAGCGCGTTCTCATAGGGCGCTTTGTCCAGCATCCCCAGCGTCTGCCCGGTTTTAATGGCATCGCCTTCGTCAACGCTCAGCGAGGCGAGACGTCCGCCGACGCGGAAGCTCATGTTCACCGTGCGAATATCCACGTTACCGTACAGCGTCAGGCCTTTATCCTGATGGCTCTGATACCACAGCCATCCACCGACGCCCGCGGCAAGCAAAACAATGACCACCAGAATGATGGCGACAGGTTTTTTCATGACTTCAGGCTCCTTTGCGTTAAGCCTTGCAGGATCAGATCGAGATGACAGGCGATCACCTCACCGATCTGCGCGGCTTTATCCTCATCAAATTGTGTCCAGCCGGTGCGTAACAGGATGGTTTCCCGGCCCAGACGGAAGGCCAGGATTTCACCCAGCAGGGCGTGGGTATGCAAAATTGTCGCGGTATCGCCGGCATCCCGCCCGGTATAGGCGGCGATCAGCCGGGTCAGGTGGGTATGCATCGGGGCAATGACCCGATCGTGTACCCGCTGGTAGGCGGCAGTGGGGGAGAGCTGCTCGCGGGAGATAAACTTGCTCAGGTTGAGCGTATCGTCGTGCGTCAGCACGCGGATCATGTTGTGGCAGGCACTCAGGATCAGCTGGCGGATGGCCTCGCGATCGGGCGACGGCTGGCCGAGCAGCGCGGTGGCCTCCTCAACGTGCGGGTGAAACTGCGTGCCGATAAAATCGGCGATCCACTCGGCGCAGGCGAGATATAAATCCTCTTTTGAGCCAAAATAGTAGGTAATCGCCGCAATGTTTTGCCCGGCCAGCGCGGCGATATCGCGCGTGGTCGCGTGCAGCCCGTACTCACCAAACTGCGCCAGCGCGGCGGCAATAAGCTGGTTTTTGGCCTGTTCACCTTTGGTTGTTGTGGGTGTTGTATTCATGGCGGCATTAAAAATTAATCAATCGATTGATTAAGATTATGCCTGATTCGCATCCCCGTCGAGGGAACGCGGAGGGATATTTTATGCGCCACGTCACAAAAGCTGCTACACTCCGCCCCTTCGCGACATTGTGGTTTTTGTCCTCTCAATTGTTATATCTCCCTGAAAACTACACCTGTGATGGTCGGGGCGGTTCGGAGTTTTTATGTCTTTTGATTCCCTTGGCCTGAACCCGGAAATTCTGCGCGCGATCGCAGAGCAGGGCTACGTTGAGCCAACCCCAATCCAGCAACAGGCTATTCCTGCCGTTCTTCAGGGCCGTGACCTGATGGCCAGCGCCCAGACCGGCACCGGTAAAACCGCGGGCTTTACGCTGCCGCTGTTAGAACTGCTGGTAAAAAATCAGCCGCACGCAAAAGGCCGTCGTCCGGTTCGTGCGCTGATCCTCACCCCAACCCGCGAGCTGGCCGCGCAGATTGGTGAGAACGTGCGTGACTACAGCCGCTATCTCAACATTCGCTCGCTGGTGGTGTTCGGCGGGGTCAGCATCAACCCGCAGATGATGAAGCTGCGCGGCGGCGTGGACGTGCTGGTGGCAACGCCGGGCCGTCTGCTGGATCTGGAACACCAGAACGCGGTGAAGCTGGATAACATCGAAATTCTGGTACTGGACGAAGCCGACCGCATGCTCGACATGGGCTTTATTCACGACATTCGTCGCGTGCTGGCCAAGCTGCCGCCGCGTCGTCAGAATCTGCTCTTCTCCGCGACCTTCTCCGACGAGATCAAGGCGCTGGCGGAAAAGCTGCTGCATAACCCGCTGGAAGTGGAAGTGGCGCGCCGCAACACCGCCTCTGAGCAGGTGACGCAGCACGTTCACTTTGTGGATAAAAAGCGCAAGCGGGAACTGCTCTCCCAGATGATCGGTCAGGGTAACTGGCAGCAGGTGCTGGTCTTTACCCGCACCAAGCACGGCGCGAACCACCTGGCGGAACAGCTGAACAAAGACGGCATCCGCAGCGCGGCGATCCACGGCAACAAGAGCCAGGGCGCGCGTACCCGTGCGCTGGCGGACTTCAAGTCTGGCGACATCCGCGTGCTGGTGGCGACCGACATCGCCGCCCGTGGCCTCGACATTGAAGAGCTGCCGCACGTGGTGAACTACGAGCTGCCAAACGTGCCGGAAGACTACGTGCACCGTATCGGCCGTACCGGTCGTGCGGCGGCCACCGGTGAAGCGCTCTCTCTGGTGTGCGTGGACGAGCACAAGCTGCTGCGCGACATCGAACGCCTGCTGAAGAAAGAGATCCCGCGCATCGAAACCCCGGGCTATGAAGTGGATCCGTCGATCAAAGCCGAGCCGATTCAGAACGGTCGTCAGGGCGGTCGCGGTCAGGGCGGCGGTGGTCGCGGCCAGCAGCCGCGCCGTGCTGAAGGTGGCGCGCCGAAGACAGCGGGCAAACCGCCGCGTCGTAGCAACGACAGCAAACCGGCCGGTGACAATCCGTGGCGCAGCGGCGAAGGCAAGCCGGCAGGGGAAGGGCAGCGCCGACGCCGCCCGCGCAAGCCTGCTAACCCGCAGTAATCTGGAAGCCCGGTCGTAAAGCCGGGCTTTTCTTTTTGCGGCAGCGAAGAGAAAGTGCCACAATAGTGGCTGTTTATACAGTATTTCAGGTTTTCTAATGGCTTTAACCGCGGCGCTGAAAGCGCAAATAGGCGCCTGGTATAAGGCGCTACAGCAGCAGATCCCCGATTTTATCCCCCGAGCGCCGCAGCGGCAGATGATTGCCGACGTGGCAAAAACGCTCGCCGGGGACGACGGGCGACATCTGGCGATTGAAGCCCCGACCGGCGTCGGGAAAACCCTGTCGTATCTCATTCCCGGCATCGCCATCGCGCGGGAGGAGGACAAAACGCTGGTGGTCAGCACCGCCAACGTGGCCTTGCAGGACCAGATCTTCAGCAAAGATTTGCCCCTGCTGCGCAAAATCATCCCCGACCTGCGGTTTACGGCCGCCTTTGGCCGCGGGCGCTACGTCTGCCCGCGTAACCTGGCAGGGCTTGCCAGCAGCGAGGCGTCGCAACAGGATCTGCTGGCGTTCCTCGACGACGATCTCACGCCCAACAACAAAGCCGAGCAGGAGCTCTGCGCAACGCTGAAAGGCGATCTTGATGGCTATAAATGGGACGGCCTGCGCGATCACACCGATAAAGCCATCAGCGACGATCTGTGGCGCAGGCTCAGCACCGACAAGGCCAGCTGTCTGAACCGCAACTGTCACTACTACCGCGAATGCCCGTTCTTCGTCGCGCGGCGCGAAATTCAGGAAGCCGAAGTGGTGGTGGCTAACCACGCGCTGGTGATGGCGGCGCTGGAGAGCGAAGCGGTGCTGCCGGAGCCGAAAAACCTGCTGCTGGTGCTCGACGAAGGCCACCATCTGCCCGACGTGGCGCGCGACGCGCTGGAGATGAGCGCAGAAATTACCGCGCCCTGGTTCCGCCTGCAGCTGGATCTCTTCTGCAAGCTTGTCGCCACCTGCATGGAGCAGTTTCGCCCGAAAACCACGCCGCCGCTGGCGGTGCCGGAGCGTCTGAGCGACCACTGCGAAGAGGTTTACAGCCTTATCTCGTCTCTGAACAACATCCTGAATCTTTATCTTCCCGCAGCCCAGGAGGCGGAACACCGCTTTGCGATGGGCGAACTGCCGGACGAGGTGATGGAGATTTGCCAGCAGCTGGCGAAGCATCTGGAAAAGCTGCGCGGGCTGGCGGAGATGTTCTTAAACGATCTCAGCGAGAAAACCGGCACCCATGACGTTGTTCGCCTGCACCGCATTCTGCTGCAGATGAACCGTGCGCTCGGCATGTTCGAAGCCCAGAGCAAGCTCTGGCGGCTGGCCTCGATGGCGCAGGCGTCGGGCGCGCCGGTCACCAAATGGGCCACGCGTGAAGTGCGCGACGGCCAGGTCCACCTGTTTTTCCACTGCGTGGGCATCCGCGTGGCCGATCAGCTGGAAAAGCTCATCTGGCGCAGCGTGCCGCACGTGGTCGTGACCTCCGCCACGCTGCGCTCCCTGAACAGCTTCTCGCGGCTGCAGGAGATGAGCGGCCTGAAAGAGAAAGCGGGCGATCGTTTTGTCGCGCTGGATTCGCCGTTTAACCACTGCGAGCAGGGGAAGCTGGTGATCCCGCGCATGAAGTATGAGCCGCTTATCGACAACGAAGAGCAGCACATTGCTGAAATGGCGGCCTACTTCCGCGAACAGGTTGAGAGCAGAAAGTACCCCGGTATGCTGGTGCTGTTTGCCAGCGGACGGGCGATGCAGCGTTTTCTGGAACATGTGACCGACCTGCGCCTGCTTCTGCTGGTCCAGGGCGACCAGCCCCGTTACCGGCTGGTGGAAACCCATCGCAAGCGCATCGATAACGGCGAGCGCAGCGTGCTGGTGGGATTGCAGTCCTTCGCGGAAGGTCTGGATTTGAAGGGCGATTACCTGACGCAGGTGCATATTCATAAAATTGCCTTCCCGCCCATCGACAGCCCGGTCGTTATCACCGAGGGCGAGTGGCTGAAGAGCCTCAACCGCTATCCGTTTGAGGTGCAGAGTTTACCTGCCGCGTCGTTTAACCTTATTCAGCAGGTCGGGCGTCTGATCCGTAGCCACGGCTGCTGGGGGGAGGTGGTGATTTATGACAAGCGTCTGCTCACTAAAAATTACGGCCAACGGTTGTTAAACGCGCTGCCGATCTTTCCGATTGAACAGCCAGAGGTCCCCGAGGTAAAAAAACGCCCGGCAACACTGACCGCCGGGCGCAGGAAAAGCATCCGTGCTAAGGGGCGCGGTCCTACTGGTAAGTGAAGGTCACCTGCACCACGCTGCTGAACGTCCCCGCGCTCACCGGCATGGAGGTGGCATAGTAGCGTGCGGCGAGTGGGAAGGTGGCCGTGTGATCGTTTTGATTAATCACCGCGTTAAAGCTCGCCTGCGGAGCGATGAGAATATTGTCCTGCCGGTCTGCCAGCTCCAGCGCCAGCCCCTTTGCGCTGCCGATATTGGCGAATTTAGTGGGGTGCGTGCTGTCCGCCTGTCCATAGAAGTAGGCGGTGGCAAGCGCGAGGCTTGGCGGGCAGTGGGATACTGACAGGGAAAAGTCTTTCCACTCGCCGGTATCGCCCACGTCTTTAAAATCACCGGATGCCGCCTGACCTAAATCCACCGTCAGGTTCCGGCTGGCGCTGTCGATGATGCAGGTATTGGCGTAAATGTTGCCCGTCATCTGGATCTGAATATCCTCGGCGTGTGCCTGGGCGATCAGCCCCAGCGCCATAAACGCAATTATCTTCTTCATGTCAGTTACTTATAAGCAAGCGTGATGGTGGCAACGGTGTTGGCCGGACCGGGAGTGACCACGTCGCTGACCTGCTCGTAGCGCACCTCAAACGGTATGGTCAGCGTTTCGTTGGCAATGGCTTCGCTTCGGGTGTTAACGTAGGTATCAAAGGTGGCGATATTGTCGTCGAACAGCATTCGGACACCGACGCCCGTCGCGACGCCAGTCTGCTGCGTGAGTTTCAGCACCCCTTCGAAGGCCGTTTCATAGCCGTTTGAGCTGGTAATTTTCACTTCAGGCTGTACGGTGCTGTTGCAGTTCACCGTGACGTCAAAGTTTCGTGCCGGAGAAGAGAGCATCCCCACGCTGATAAAATCGCTGACCGGGAAATCCCCCAGATTGACCGTCAGGTTTTTCGGCAGGACGGAGCAGGTGACCTCTTTCAGAATAACGTTGCCAGCATAGGAGATGGTGTTGGGATCGCCCAGCCCTTCGTGGTGATAAACCCCGATCCCAAAACGGGTCTGACTTTGATTCAGCGTGCCTGACGCTACGGTATCGCTGGTTTTGACAAACTCCAGCGTAACGTCGAAATTAAAGGTCTGTTTGCCATCGCTGGAAACATAACCCAACGGCGTTCCTGTGGAAATGCAGTTAACGCCTCCGGCTCCGCTGATGCGTTGCCCCTGATCGTTCATCAGGGCCACACCGATCCCAGGAACTCCCGAATCGTAGACACCTTTCAGGCCTGGAATCTCAGCCCCAGTGCCGTAGTAACAAGAGACAATTTCCAGCCCCTTATCTTCCGCATTGTCACAATTACCGGCGATATGGGCGATTTGCTCTGTACCCGGGATCGTTTCGCCAACGGCCAGCGTCGTGGGAACGGAGATAGAGGCCACGTTGATCATTTTCGGCAGGTCTGGCGTAGTACAGGTCGCCTTCGCATGCGGCATAAATAACGCGGCGGTTCCCAGAACCAGTAAGAAAAAGCACTGTTTAATCATTTGCATAATCGTTAGCCTGAACGGTGGATCAGTGACACTGCGCGGCAGCGTTAATGATGCTGGTTTTCTCTTTCTCATCCGTTAGCGCATAGTCAGCGACGCAGTGCTCGTTCGTCCCCTGTCCCCAGGAAACGTTGAGATGCCCTTGCTGCGGCAGACCAGAGAGGTAGGTCTGGCCGTCATTCCCGACAATAAATTCGCTGTCCTTATCCTCGGTGGTGACCGTTGCGCCGAAGGGCAGCGGTTTACCCTTTTGCGTAAGCGTCATCAGGACGCGGTTACCCACGCGGGTGTTAAAGCTGGCGCGCACCACGGCCCCGCGGGTTGGCGTCACGATCTGCGCCGCGTGGGTGACGTCGGCGTTGTCCGGTAGCGTTTCGGTATCCAGCGCGATGGTGTTGTGGCGATACGCGGTAACAAACGGCACGACGGTGTAGCCGCGGAAGTCGGTCTCGACGCCCGTCTGGTTCGTGATATGGGTTCCGTGCGTGCCCGGCGCTTTCACCAGCGCGATGGTGTCACCGAGCGGCTGGCTCAGGGTTATTCCGTTCGCATGGGCAACCACGCCGCCCTGCAAACCGACGTTCACGGTCTGCTGATATTTATCCTGACTGACGCCTGCGCTCACTTCGCCATAGGTCGCTTTATAATCGGCGTTGATGCTGGTGGAGTTACCGCTGCCGGTGCTGCTCAGCCCTTCCTGGATGTTCCAGTTCAGGTTGTCCTCTTTCAGCGCCGTGCCGTTCAGGCCGATGTTCTGCGTCGTGCCGTCTTTGGTGTTGTTCAGGTTGTAGGTGGCCCAGGTGTTATGCATCCAGCGGTCCAGCGGCACCGAGACGCTCAGCGAGAACTGGTTGTCGTTTGTCACCTCGTTACCGTCTTCATCGCTGTCCTGGGTGTTTTTGTTCATGCTGTAGCTGAGGCTGTAGCTCACCCCGTGCCAGCTATTGTTGTAGCTGACGCTCATCGAGGTCATGTTCTGGCTCTGACTCCAGTACGTCTCTTTCACCATGCTCAGGGTGACGGATCCCCAGCCTTCCGGCAGCGTCTGGTCGATGGTGGCTTCGGTTCGGGCGCGGCGCTGCTGCGGTGCAGACCAGTCGTCGGAGCGGGTATATGACTCCATGGTGTCTTCAAGGGTGTAAAACCCTTTGCTGTTATAGCGATAGCCGGCCAGCGAGAAGTTGGTGCCTGACCGGGCGATGTCTTTGCTATAGCGCACGCGCCACGACTGGCCTTTGCTGGCCTGCTGTTTTTTCAACAGGGCCTTTGCGCGGGTCACGTCAATGGAAAAGGCGCCTAAATCGCCCATGTTTTTCCCGACGCCAGCCGCCTGAGACTGGTAATGGCTGCTCTGCTGCACGCCACCGTAGGCGGTGAAACCGTAGGGTAAACCGTAGATGGCGCTGCCCTGGGCAAACGGGGTCTTCTCGACGTCGTTGTCATAAGAACGGTAGCGTCCGGCAGTCACGCTGTAGCGCAGATTTTTTTCACGCTGCAATACCGGCACGGAGGCAAACGGCACGACGAAATGGCTTTCGCTGCCGTCGGTCTCTTTCACGGTGACCTGAAGATCGCCGCTGCTGCCGGTGGGGTAGAGATCGTTAATTTCGAACGCGCCGGGGGCGACCGTGTTCTGATAAATGATGTAACCGTTCTGGCGTACCACCACCTGCGCGTTACTGTGGGCGGTTCCGCGAATAATGGGGGCGTAGCCTTTTTCACTGTCCGGCAGCATGTCGTTATCGGATTTCAGCTCCACGCCGGTGTAGGGTACGCTGTCAAAAACGTCGGAAGGCGAGGAACTCTGGCCGACGGTGAGGTCGCTTTTCATCGCCACCATATCGCGTTGCGCGTAGGTATATACGGAGGTGAATTTTTGGTCCTCCTCGTTACCCGTGGTGCTGCGATTCCAGGTGGAATAGTTGCGAATGCGCCATGCGCCAATGTTCAAACCCGGACGCAGGTTAACGTACTGGCTGCTGTTATCCTGTTCACCCGGCTGGCGCGCATGGCTTTGGCTGGCATTTGCACTGTAGTTAAGCAGGCCCGCGTTAATTCCTTCGTCAAACTCTTTTGGGTCAATGTAGCCGCGAGGCACCTGACCGAGCGCCGACTGGGGAATGCTCAGCAGCAGTTGCTGGTTGCGAACGCGGAAGGTCGCGGATGCCGCAGGGATGGCGTGTAAATCGGCGCACTGGCCTTTGGCTTTCAGCTGCGGATATTTTTGGGTCTTGATCCCGAGGCTTTTTAAATCGTCCACGTTAAAGCAAGGTTGCAGCGTGCTGTTGCCGTGATCGTCTTTCTGCAGCGTAAAGGTGACATCGCGGGTATCAATTTTATTATTATTGATAAACACCGTAACCTGATATTTACCCGGCGCCTGACCTGGGCCTTTTTCATAGACGGATAAATCGGTTTTTCCCTGCTGGGGATTATCAATATCCAGCAGGGCAGGGTTAAAATAATCATCAGCCATAACCTGATGCGCAAAGATCGCCATCGCCAGGCCAAAAAGAATGACCAGCAATGACGAAAATCGGCAGGTGAACGGCTTTTTATGGCTGTACATGATTATTTTATTACCGGGGAAAAGTATTAATGAACGGATTTCGACCAGGTATGGCTGATGCTGCCGTAATCAGTAATAATGGAATACGTCACGTTCGAGCCTCTGACATTACCCGGTATGGCAAAATGCGTTTCTGTTTTTGGAACGGCCCAGGTCGCTTTCGTCACTTTCTGACCATTCAGGGTGACCGCCTGGAAATTCATATAAAACGGCGTGGGGTTATTCACCACCAGCTCGTTACCTTCGCGACGCCATTCAAGCTTATCGGCCACGTCTTCTGGTCTGCCTTTTACCGCAGACGGGCGATACAGCAATTTAATACGGGTATTAATCGCAATTTGCAGCGTATTCACGCCTTCCACCTGCTTTGAGGAAGGGATCGCTTTAATATTCAACCAGTACAGGGATTCCCTGTCTTCAGGCAAATTTCCGCCCGTACGTACCACGCGCAGAACGTTATCTTCTTTCGCATCCAGACGGAAAAGCGGCGGGGTGATGAGGAATGGGGCTTTGGCCAGGTTTTTACCGCCGGAATCAACCCAGGACTGCACCAGATAATCCGTCGCATCTGGATTTGAAAGACCAAGAGATGATTCCTTTTTATCTCCCTGGTAGACCAGACGGGTGCCATTAATAATGACGCCCGCATGTGCAGTGGCGGCTACCAGTAAAAGCGTGCTCAGTAAATAACCGTGGCGCATACAGATTTCTCAATAAATAGATGAGATATTAATGCCCGCAAAAGCATTAATATCTCAGGATTGATAAGATCAGTTATAAATAACGGTGAAGGTCGATACAGAGTTAGCAGGGCCTGCGGTGATCGCAGCGCCGGTTTGGATATAACGGGCACCAAATTCCAGATCGTTAACCGCCGTACCGGAGGTTAATTGATACTGCTGCGATGGCGTATACAGGCTGACAGGCTGCTCTGAGGCATCAACCAGTTGAATTGCCACACCGGTCGCCGCATCGCTATCTGGCGTTAAGGCCAGCGTAGCGTTGTTATTCGCATCTGGCGTACCGCCGAAATTAATGGCTGCGGAGGTGACCGTGTCAGGACAATTCGTTAACTGAATATCAAACTTCGTTAATGTGCTGGTAGAGCCAGCACCGGTAAATACCGTTTTAGACACTTTTCCCAGCTGAACATTTAATGGATTACTTAATCCATTCACGACCTGACAAGCAGAATCGATAATTTCACCGGTGAAATTGATCTGACCTTCACCGTTTGTTGCCGCAAACGTGGATGCAGAACATCCCACCGCTGCGGCGATGATTAAACCTAAAGCAACCTTGTTCATAACAAATCCTGATATGTTTCTGGTGAGAGCGTTGCCTGGACGTTTTCACCGTTGACCCTTAATGACTTTCCGCTGGTTATTTAAACAAATAATGGTGCATTAAGAATCTTCTGCGGGAATCACAAATAATTGAAATAATGCTTGAGTTTCATTTTTATCCTTAAAAACAGAACGTTGATGATTGAGAAAAAAACTAACGTCCGAACGTTTAACAGGGCTATATTGTTACCAGAAGGATATTTTCAGGAGAGATGTCGTGGATTATCGCAAGATTATCAAAGAGGTAGGCAGGGGCAAAAACCACGCCCGCGATCTGGACCATGAAACTGCTCGCGCCCTGTATACTCGAATGCTCGATGGCGAGGTACCTGACCTGGAGATGGGCGGCATCCTGATTGCGCTGCGTATCAAAGGCGAAGGCGAAGCGGAGATGCGCGGTTTTTACGAGGCGATGCAGGCACAAACGCTGCGCCTGACGCCGCCGGTGGCAAAACCGATGCCGATTGTCATTCCGAGCTATAACGGCGCGCGCAAGCAGGCAAACCTCACTCCGCTGCTGGCGATCTTATTGCATAAGCTGGGGTTCCCGGTGGTGGTTCACGGGGTCAGCGAAGATCCCACCCGCGTGTTGACGGAGACCATTTTCGGCATGTTGGGGATTGAGCCAACGCGTCATGCAGGACAGGCGCAGGCGAAGCTGGATGGCCATCAGCCGGTTTACATCCCCGTCGGAGCCCTGTGCCCGCCGCTGGAAAAGCAGCTGGATATGCGCTGGCGGATGGGCGTGCGCAACAGCGCCCACACCCTGGCGAAGCTGGCGACGCCGTTTGCAGAAGATGCCGCATTGCGCCTTTCCAGCGTATCGCACCCGGAATACGTGGGGCGTGTCGGGAAATTTTTTGAGGAGATTGGCGGCAGGGCGCTGCTGATGCACGGTACAGAAGGTGAGGTGTATGCCAATCCACTGCGCTGCCCTCAGCTGATGCTGATCGATTCTGCCGGTACGCGCGCTGTTCTGGCGCGCGGGGAAGAGAATACGGACGTCATTCTCCCTGAAGCGAAAGACCCGCACACCACCGCGCACTGGATTGAACAGTGCCTCGCCGGAAACGTGCCTGTGCCGCAGTCTATTAAGCTGCAGATGGCCTGCTGTCTGCTGGCGACGGGTGAGGTGGACTCGATAGAGGACGGTCTGGCGCGCGTGGCGCAGTCTTTTTAACTAAAAAAAAAGCCCGTCCAGTGGCGGACGGGCAAGCAAGGGTAACAAACAACAGGGTCAATGAGGGTTGGAGCAGCTCACCAGAGGGTTTGGCGAGGGGACAGCATTCGTTCAGGCGATTATTTGTAGATAACCGCGGTACCGCTCAGCTTGTTATTGCCGTTAGCGGAGGTAATGGTGTATCCGCTTGCACCGGCAGCAGCCGCTTTCTCAGCCAGTTTGGCTTCCAGACCGTCCAGCGTGGTCGCGCCATCAGCACTTACCACACCGACTTTATTCATGTTCTGTGCCTGAGTTGAAGATACTGGCTCTACGGCGAAAGCGCCGAAGGACAGAGCGGACAGGGCAACAGCAGCTACAGCATATTTGATGGTTTTCATAATTAATCTCTCGCAGGTGTTTCTGTTAAGGGGACGATGTTCCGTCGATGTGATAAGTATCACGGTTTTTTGCGAGGGATAAAATCGAAGAGAATTGACGTGGTTGCTCAAAAAAATTGAATGACAAATAACTTATTGAATATTAATAAATTCAAACTGGCGATTTACACTTCTTGTTGATGCGCTTTACAGAAGAAAGATGAAGGGCACATTTTGCTACGCGGTTCGCTAAAAATCGTGAGCGTAAAGGTAAGGGCCTGTGCGGTTAACTTAGGTAAAGGAAAGTCAACGTAACTGGCTGTCTTTCGAACCTCTGCGATTATATCCCGAGTGCGATGAGTTTTTCGAATCTTTATGCTGCTGGCAGGTGATGCAAAACCTTACGCCGGGGATGGCTTTTCGGCGCGCCTCGGGAATAGGGTCTCCACACTCTTCGCATTCAGTTAAGCTTTCGCCGCGCGGAATTTCACCGCGAGCACGCGCTACCGCATCTTCAATTGTACTGTTGATCTGGTCGTTAACGGCATCATCATTTGCCCAGCCGGAAGCCATTATGTCCTCCTGATATTGGTTCAGCCCTGCTTTTAATATGGGGTTAAAAAACGAACAGTCAAGGCGAGGGGAAGAGAACTGCATCCGGTGGACAGATGCAGTCTGGGGAAAAAAGCTGATTATTTATAAATGGTCGCTGTGCCGTACATATGGTTATCGCCGCCAGCGGAATTCACCACGAAGCCTTTTGCACCTTCCTGACGGGCTTTTTCGGCAAGTTTAGACTGGAGATCGTCAAGGTTGCTGGCACGGCTTACCGAGACGGTGCCCGCAGGCCGAAGCTGGCTGGTGTCGGTACTCGGGGTCAGCGACTGAACGGCCATCGCAGAGAATGACGCAGTCGCCAGGGCGGCAGCGATAACAGCAAGGGTCAGATACTTTTTCATAATCACATCCTCATGAGGAAACAACAGGTGATTCCCCTTAAGTTTAGAAGCCGGAGGAGTGTGACTTAGCGCAAATATTTGATGATGATCTGCTTATTTTTTGAACAACATCAGTTGACATTTCGCTGACAGATCATAGACATAAAGGTGTTTGATTTATGTCGAATTTTTAATCGATGCAGAGAAAGATTTACCGTTGGGCCAGCAAAGGGTATCTTACGCCGCTGTTTAAAGGAGAACGCCATGACTTCCCAAAAGCCGGGATTGCACCCACGAAATCGCCACCGCAGCCGCTACGACATGAATGCGTTATGCCTGAGCTGCCCGCCGCTGCAGGACTACATTGTCCAGACCCCCGCGGGTGAACCTTCGGTCAACTTTGCTGACCCCCAGGCGGTTAAAATGTTGAACAAAGCGCTGCTTGCACACTATTACGGTGTGGCGAACTGGGATATTCCCGAAGGCTTTCTCTGTCCACCTGTGCCGGGCCGCGCGGATTACGTGCATCACCTTGCCGACCTTCTTGCCGAAGGTAATGAGGGCGTTGTTCCAGAGCAGGCCACCATTCTGGATATTGGCACCGGGGCGAATCTGATTTACCCGCTGATCGGCGCGCATGAATACCACTGGCGCTTTACCGGAAGCGAAATCGGTGCCGAGGCCTTTGCCAGCGCCCAGGCGATTATTAGCGCGAACCCTGGGTTAAGCCGCGCCATTCGCCTGCGTCGTCAGAAAGAGGCGGCGTCGATCTTCAACGGTATCATTCACAAAAATGAAAGCTATGACGCCACGATGTGCAACCCGCCGTTCCATGATTCGGCGGCCGCGGCCCGTGCGGGCAGCGAGCGCAAGCGCCGTAACCTGGGTCAGGCGGAAGATGCCGCGCTGAACTTCGGCGGTCAGCAGCAGGAATTATGGTGTGAAGGCGGCGAAGTGGCGTTTATCCTGCGCATGATTGCGGAAAGCAAACAGTTTGGTCGTCAGGTGAAGTGGTTCACGACGCTGGTTTCCCGCGGAGATAACCTGCCGCCACTCTACCGCGCGCTCACCGAAGCGGGTGCCGTAAAAGTGGTGAAAAAGGAGATGGCGCAGGGCCAGAAGCAAAGCCGCTTTATTGCCTGGACGTTTATGGACAATAACAAACGCCGCAAATAGCGCTGCGTCGCAGGCCGGGTCAGGCGAAGCCGCCACCCGGCAACCCGGCTACAGCGTCGGCTCCTGCGGAGGGAGCGGCGCTGCGGGCGGCGGCAGGACCTGATACGTCTGTACCGGCATCCGCACGTTCGCCAGATCGAAGTGCTTTTTCACCATGCTGTCGAGCGCAAAGCGCACCGTCCACTGCTTCAGCGGCTGGGTGGTGAACGACACGCGCAGGGTAAAGGCCGTGTTCGTCAGCCCGACAATGCCGGCAAATGACGGCTCGCCAATCACCAGCCCGCGAATATCTTCCATCTGCATCAGCTCTTCTACCGCATCGCGCAGCGCCTGCTTCGCTTTATCGGCATCCTCATGACGGTCCACATCGTAGTTCGCCACCACGGAACCAATGCCGCGCACAAAGTTGGCAAAGGTGGTGATCGAAGACCAGGGGATGATGTGGTACGCCCCGGTATCCTGACGCACGCCCACCGAGCGAATCGACATCCTCTCAACAGTGCCGGTTAACGGCCCGATGGTCACCAGATCGCCCGTGTTCATCCCGTTCTCAAACTGGATAAAGATGCCGGTAATAATATCCTTCACCAGCGTTTGCGACCCGAAGGAGATCGCCAGCCCCAGGGCACCGGCACCGGCCAGCAACGGGGCGATATTCACCCCGATTTCCGACAGCACAATCATGATGGTGATGGTACTGATAATGACCGCCAGCGCGTTGCGGAACAGGGTTAACAGCGTTCTTGCCCGCGCGCTGGGCAGGGGACGGCCGTGGATATCCGACACCAGACGGTTCTCGATAAGGCTCGCCAGCAGCGTCCAGCCGACGGCAGAGAAGAACAAAATCAACGCGATGCGAATCAGGATGTCGACCGTTTTCTCACCCGCACCGTTGTGCAGCCAGTTCCAGAAATCAAACAGGCTCCACGCATTCAGGAGCAGCATAATCGCCACGCAGACGGTGAGGATGCGCGCCACCTTCAGCGATACCGACATCCAGCCGTTTACCCGTTTTTGCAGTTCCGGGTAATTACGCTGTACCTGCGGCGACAGGGTGATGGTTTTCGAGATCCAGCGCGACAGCAGCCCCGACACAAACGCCGCAATGCCGATAATCGCCAGGCTTTTGAATGTTGCCCCCATCATAAATTTCAGGCTATTGCCCGGGTCGAACAGCGAGAAGAAGCACAATACGATGAAGTAGGCGCTTGCCAGCCAGTGCCACACCAGGGCGAATGCGCGAATAAACAGGCTGAAGAACGAGAGGGAACGATCGGCCAGATGCAACAGGCTCTCAGTGATGGTCTTTTTATTGTGGAAGATCAGATACAGCGACCAGACGGTAATGCAGAGCATGATAATGACGTTTGCCAGCGCGCCAAACTGGACGTTCACCTGGTTGGAGATGATCGGCACGGCAACCAGCAGACCGTAGCCAATCAGCCCGCTGAGCACGCTCAGGCGCAGCGCCCAGTACTTCGCCGTTTCATCCCGGATGGCGAAAGGACGCAGCGCCGGCACGTGGGGACAAAAGAGTAGCCGCAGCAGCGCCTTGAAGAACTCAATCAGGGCAAAGGCATTCAGGAAAAGCGACTGCTGGAAGGCGATAGTTTTGTTGCCCGCGTTCAGCCTGTCGGCCAGCATCTGGCCTAAGAACAGCGTCAGGGCCAGCAGCAGTAAATCAATGATAAACGCTGAGGCTATCATCAACGGCAGGTGCAGCCAGCTGCTTTTCTGCTGATTCTTTCTGCGTCCCCATTGCCCCATTTTGCGGTACAGCGGCCACGCGCACAGGCGCACCAGCCAGTAAAAAAGGAATACTGCACCGGCCAGCATCAGGAACTGCGTGGCGGCGGCGGTAAACGTTTGTGGGTTAAACGGCTTATGCGGTGAGCCAATCAGGTTGCGGTAGAGCTGAGCAAAGCGCGAGGAGAGCGCTTCCCCATAGTGTCGGCTCACGTCGGTGACATTTTCCAGCACCGTTTTTTGTTCCTCCACCTGGGGAGGGGTGATGACAGGCACTGGCTCCTGCGGCGGCGTGGCGGCCACTTTCCGCAGCTGGCTGATGAGTTCCTGCCGGGAGGTGTCGTTCTCAAGGACGTCGGCGAGGGCGCTGTAGGCGGCTTTTTTCTGTTCGACATCGGGTTCAGGAGGGGGTGTACTTTGCTGACTGGCGGTTGTTCCGGTGGTCACGCCGGGGATCGCGACGGCGAACGATGGCGCACTAAACAGGCTAATCAACAGCAACAGGATCCACGGCACGGCGTCCTCCGGTGAAAATGTCGAACAAAATGATAAGTATAGAAGTCGGGACGCGGAGGGGGATTTTTGGGAACAATCTGGCGTAAAAAAGCCGGGCAAGCCCGGCTTTAGCGTCAAGCGAGGGATCAGGAGACGTGCTGCAGGAACTCCTGCAGACGCGGGCTCGGCGGGTTCGCAATCAATTCCTGCGGGTTACCGTCTTCCGCGATACGGCCTTTATCAATAAAGATCAGGCGGGACGCCACTTTCTCCGCGAAGCCGATTTCGTGGGTCACGATAACCATCGTCATCCCTTCTTCCGCCAGATCCTGCATGACCTTCAGCACCTCGTGACGCAGCTCCGGGTCGAGTGCGGAGGTAGGCTCATCAAACAGCATCAGTTTCGGTTTGACCGCCAGCGCGCGGGCAATTGCCACGCGCTGCTGTTGACCACCGGACAGCTCGGAAGGGTAGTGGTGCGCGCGTTCAGCCAGGCCGACTTTCGCCAGCAGATCTTTGGCCAGCGCTTCTGCCGCCGCTTTGTTGGCACCGCGCACGCGCAGGGGGCCAAACATCACGTTCTCCAGCGCCGTCAGGTGCGGGAACAGGTAGAACTGCTGGAACACCATGCCGGCTTCCTGGCGAATCAGACGGTCATCCACTTTCGGGTCATTCACCTTCAGGCCATCGACAATCAGGTCGCCGCTGGTGATCTCTTCCAGCTTGTTGATGCAGCGCAGCAGGGTCGACTTACCGGAGCCGGACGGCCCGATAATCACCACCACTTCACCCTGTTGGATGTTCAGATCGATATTGTGCAGCACCTGGGTTGGACCAAAGTGCTTGGAAACGTTTTTAAATTCAATCACAGGATTTTCATCCTTCTTTCAAGACGACGCAGAACGAAGCTCAGAACCAGAGTAATGATCAGGTAGACCACGGCCACCGCACTCCAGATTTCCAGCGCGCGGAAGTTGCCAGCAATGATCTCCTGCCCCTGACGGGTCAGTTCGGCCACGCCGATAACAATGAACAGCGACGTATCTTTAATGCTGATGATCCACTGGTTACCCAGCGGTGGCAGCATGCGACGCAGCGCCAGCGGCAGAATAACGTGGCGGATCGTTTCGCGACGCGAAAGGCCTAATGCCAGACCGGCTTCACTGAAACCTTTATGAATCGACAGCACCGCACCGCGGGTGATTTCCGCAATGTAGGCGCCTGAGTTGATCATAATGGTGACGACGGCTGCGCTGAACGGGTCGATGCGCAGGTCAGTGAATGCCATAGGCAGGGCGAAGTAAATGAACATGACCTGCACGACAATGGGGGTGCCGCGGATCACTTCGATGAAAACCAGTGCGATGTGGTTTGCAATCCAGCCACCGTAGGTACGGGCGAAACCGGCGACAAGACCGATAATCAACCCGCCAACCAGACCCAGGACCGAAATCCACAGGGTCATTTTAGCGCCTTCAAGCAAGAGTGGAATGGCAGGCCAGATGGCGCTCCAGTCAAACTGCATGATGTATTCCTGTATACCGTGGTGAAAAACGAAAAACGTAGGCCCGGTAAGCGGCAGCGCCACCGGGCGTTACAAACCTGAATTCAGGTGAAATTATTTAGGCTCGGTACCGAACCATTTTTTGTAGATTTCGTTATAGGTGCCGTTCTCTTTCAGCGTTTTCAGCGCGCCGTTAACTTTCGTGCGCAGGTCGTCGCTGCCTTTCGGGAACGCGATACCGTACTGCTGGGCTTCCAGAGACTCGCCAACGGCCTTGAACTTGCCGTTACCGGCTGTCTTGATGAAGTACAGGATGTTAGGCGTGTCGTGCAGAACAGCGTCAGCACGGTTGGTGCCGAGTTCCATGTACGCGTTGTCGATGTTCGGGAACTGACGCAGGTCTTTGGTTTTGATATTGGCTTTCGCGTAATCAACCGAACCGGTGCCGCTCTTCACTGCCACCACTTTGCCGTCGAGATCTTTCACGCTTTTTACGTCGTTATTATCGGCTTTGACCATCACCAGCAGGCCGCTTTTGTAGTAGCCATCAGAGAAGTCGATCGCTTTTTTACGTTCGTCGGTAATGGTGATACCCGCCAGCGCCAGATCAACGTTCTTGGTTTGCAGTGCCGGGATGATGCCGCTGAAGTCCATCGGCTTCAGGGTGTAATCCAGTTTGAGTTCTTTTGCGACGGCGGCCCACAGATCCACATCGAAACCAACGTATTTATCACCCTGTTTGAATTCAAACGGAACGAACGCCGTGTCGGTCGCCACAACCAGTTTGTCGGCAGCCTGAGAGGACACCGCAAAAGTCAGGGTAAGTGCAGCCAGTGAAACTTTTAATACAGACTTCATAGCATTTCCTTTTATATCCACGGGGCGATCCCCTGCGAGAACAGCTGGCACAATGAAAAAATCGTGCCAACTTTACAAGCTATTGTTTTGCAAAGGGGATGATGTCATGCATTGCACAATAAATGGGGCAATGAGGTCTTATTGCACCAAAGTGGGGCACTGTTTTGGTGCGCTTCGTTTGGCTCAACTGACGGGGAGATATTTAGCGTAAATTCTGACGAAAAAACAATCTTCCGTTAACGGTTGTGTGAGGTGATTATTACAATTTCTTCACTTTTGCACGTTCTCAGGCAAAAAACGTGCACCATAGATGTGCAAAACCCTCACCGAAGGGCGAGGGTTTGATAGAAAATTCGTATGAATTATTCGATGTTAGATTCGATGAACCACAGGAACTGATCCAGATCGCGGGACGCGGCGGTGAAGATGTCTGCGGTATCTTCGTCTTTCGCTTCGCTAATCGCTTTGCGCACATCGTTCGCCACAATCGCATAGCGGTCCGCCAGCTCTTTCAGGTGATCCTGAACGGTGTGGATATCCAGCGGATAGCTTTTCAGCGGGGTTTTGCTGTTGATCACCTGTGTGGTACCCAGCGCCACGCCGCCTAACTGAACGGCACGTTCAGCCATCGTATCGAGGTGGGTAACCAGTGCTGTGCGGAAGCCATCCAGCATTTCATGAACGGCAATAAAGTTTGCACCGCGCATATTCCAGTGGGCCTGTTTGGTGATCAGCGAAAGATCGATGAACTGGATCACCTGGCGATTCAGCAACTCAATGGTCGCTTTTTTGTCGCTGTCCGATACATCGTTACGGGTATAAAGCAGATTAGACGCTTTCGTTTTCACCAGTTTAGCGGTACTCATAATCTCATATCCTCTTGATGTTTATGTCCCAGGTAATTACGGAACTAAGTATAGCACCGGATTTTTTCTCTGCGGTTTGGCTGTGCCTATCGGTTTAATAGCGAGAAGGAGGTTGAGAATTTAATTTATTGAAAGTATTGAATAATTTATAAATTGATACAGATCAATCTTAATTGCTGAATGGGGAAGTTAACGCAGAGGAATATTTTGCTGGCAGGAGTGAGTGTGTAAGAAATTATAACGCCTGTGTTTCTGGCCTTTATTCTGCATGGCGTGGAAGCCATGCAGAATATATGGCCTTAGTTGATATCCACTTTCTCAACTTTTGGCTCCGGGCGCATGGTAAGCGTCGAGCCCATTGATGCCGCGATAATCGAGCAGAGCGCCAGCGTCTGGGTCAATGTCAGGGTTTCGCCGAGAAACACCATCCCGGAAATCGCGGCAAGCGCAGGCTCCATACTCATCAGGGTGCCAAATATGCGTGTCGGCAGACGCGTCAGCGCAATCATCTCCAGAGAATAGGGGAGTGCGGTAGAGAGAATCGCGACCGCCAGACCGATGGGCATGACGGACCATTGCCAGATAGACTCTGTCGCCTGCGCCATACCGATGGGCACAAACACGATGGCCGCAATCAGGGAGCCCAACGCGACGGTCGCCGGACCGTGCTCTTCCCCTGCGCGCTGGCCGGTGAGGATATAGACAGCCCAGCAGGCACCTGCGCCCAGCGCCAGCGCTGCGCCCGTCAGATCAATCTCAGAAACGCTCTGGCCCAACGGCAGCAGGAACCATAAGCCCAGTACGGCTAACACGACCCAGATAAAATCGACCGGACGTCGGGAGGAGAACAGCGCCACCGCCAGCGGGCCGGTAAACTCCAGCGCGACGGCAATACCCAGCGGTATCGTCTGGATGGAGAGGTAGAACAGGTAGTTCATTGCCCCCAGGGAGAGTCCATAAAACAGCAGCGGTAAACGCTGCTCCTTTTTGAAGCGCAGACGCCACGGTTTAAAAATGACCACCAGTATTGCCGTGCCCAGCACAATACGCAGGGCGGTCACCCCGGGCGCGCCAACCAGCGGAAAAAGCGATTTTGCCAGCGAGGCGCCGCTTTGAATGGACAACATGGCAATGAGTATGACGGCTACCGGCAACCAGACCGACGACGTGCGGGATAACCCAGGCATCCTTTCTCCTGTCAGCTTATGTCAAATGAGGTAAAGGTTGCAGTGTAAAGGAAATATGCGGCTACGGTTGAGGTACTGTTGAAAAAAAAACAGGTGAAATCCGTAAAATGGTTAAGCGCTGGTGGATTTATCGCCTGTCAGATTAGGAATAATCTGGATGAATGTAACTGCGCAGACGCGCACTATGCGCATTTAGTAGTGAAAATTGCATGTGATTTGAAAGAGATAGCTGATGCTGGAAACGTTCTGTTACAGGAAAGGTTTCATTAGACATCACGAATCACAAAGAGTTTCGCAAATTTTTTTGATATATTTAAAACTTACGGACTTACTTGGATCACATTTGAGGTGGTTATGAAAAAAATTGCATGTCTTTCAGCACTGGCCGCTGTACTGGCTGTTTCCGCAGGTACCGCTGTAGCTGCTACTTCTACTGTTACTGGTGGTTACGCTCAGAGCGACTATCAGGGCGTGATGAACAAAGCTAACGGTTTCAACCTGAAGTATCGTTACGAGCAGGATAACAACCCACTGGGCGTGATCGGTTCTTTCACCTACACCGAGAAAGATCGTTCTGAAAACGGCGCATACAACAAAGGCCAGTACTACGGTATCACCGCGGGCCCAGCTTACCGTCTGAACGACTGGGCAAGCATCTACGGTGTTGTAGGTGTTGGCTACGGTAAATTCCAGCAGACCGAAAACGAAGGTCTGAACCGCACTGCAAGCAACAGCGACTACGGCTTCTCCTATGGCGCAGGCCTGCAGTTCAACCCAATCCAGGACGTTGCTCTGGACTTCTCCTATGAGCAGAGCCGTATCCGCAACGTTGACGTTGGCACCTGGATCGCGGGCGTAGGTTACCGCTTCTAATCACTTCGGTGATTAAATAAAAAATCCGCCCACTGTGGCGGATTTTTTTTTATTTTGTTCCCTCCCGCTGTGGGGAAAGGTCCCTGGTAACTTTAAACCAGAAGCGATTCAGGTTTTGAAGTGAAATGATTAACCTTCAGCGATGCTATGGTCCGGCTGTAAATCGCCGAAGCGTTTCCGTAAGGCCGGGGCGAGGCGCAGGGATGCGCCGAGAGGGCGTGGCCTGCAGGGATGCAGGCTCATGCCCGACCCGATAGCCTGAAGGAATAAGCTGAGGGTACCGCGAAGCGGCGATTTACCGCCGGGAGCCCGGGTCGCCAGGGTGGTGGCGACTGAGCCACCCTGGCACGTTCACCGGTGATGTCGTTACAGAGTAACAAGGAACATAAAGTGAACGGAATGACCACCAGAGCCGTATGTTCCCCCTCACCCCATCCCTCTCCCTCAAAGGAGAGGGAGTCGTCCGTGCAGGCCTCAGCCCTGTAGGAGAGGACCAGGGTGAGGGCATCAGACTGCTACTTACTCTTAATATCAAAAATATCCGTACCCAGATGGTTGTAGTCAACTTTCTGTAACTTGAAGTTGGTAACGTACACTGGGGGAGCTTTCTTGTTAGAGACAAACGGATAAACATTTTTTATCTGCCCGGCGGTAATCCCCGTCCACTGCGAGAAAAACTGCAGGAAATCATTTGCTGAACGGCGTGCTTTAATGACGCGATGCGTTTTATCGTCACTCGACAGCACCATAAACGGCACCTGGAAGTTCTGCTGGAACTTGTCATCGTGCGCCAGATACTGCACCTCTTTACCGCGCTCTTTAAACGCCAGCCCGTGATCCGAGAAATAGACCATGGAGAAGCTGTCGCCCGTATTGCGCAGCTGATCGTACAGCTTGCTCAGCAGGTCGTCGGTTTGCGTCATGGTGTAGAGATAGCAGGAAGTCTCTTTGGACTGCACAAACTCCGCGTACTTTCCGCCTGTCCGATCGCAGGCCTGTGGGTGCGACCCCATGAGGTGCAGAACGATCAGCTGCGGCTGGGTGCGCGGGGTGGCGAAGACCTGCGCCGTCATTTTCAGCAGCGCTTCGTCTTTAGTGTTTTTGTCAGCTTCAAAGTCGCCATTTTTCAGGAACTGCACTTCGTCAGCCCGTTTGGCGATGCTGGCAATCGCCGTATCGTATTCGCCAATTTGCCCCTGATTAGAGAACCACCACGTCTGAAAACCCGCGCGGTTTGCCAGGGTGACGAAATTATCCTGATACTGCGGTTTGCCATCCACCACCCGGTTAAGGGTCAGACCGAGTGATTTCTGCGTCGAGCCGCTGGCCGCGACATAATCGGTAAACAGGGTGCCTTTGACCGAACTCGCAAACGGGGTGTTATCCCAGTGGCCGCCAAACGCGCCCATTGCATCGCGACGCGCGCTTTCACCAATCACCACTACATAGGTGTGATATTTCGGCTTCACGGCCAGCACGTTCCAGGTGTCTTTCATATTGGAAAGCTCAGCCATGCGGGCCTGTTCGTCGAGAACCTCTTTATTGTTAACAACGACGTCTTTCACGAAGCGGAAAACCGGATAGCCGATGTTAATAAGTCTTAGCTTACCGTCCCAGGGAATGTTCTGGATGGGGGCGACAAACGCCACGGCAATGCTGAACACCAGACAGAGTATGTCGATCTTACCCCAGGATTTTTTCTCGCCCGGCTGACGACGGATGGCGATAACGCCCAATGCGAAGATAAAGAGCCCGACCACGTAGCTGTACCACGGGAAGATCGTCAGGATCTCCGTCGACTCTTCCATATTGGTCGAGTGCAGCGCCAGCAGGGTATTAAAGTTTGGCGAGCCGTACGCCTGACCAAACGGGAAATAGAGTGCCGCAACCAGCGAACAGATGCCGATTAACGCTTTTTGCGCGCGCGGGGCGGCGCGCCATAGCACATGCAGAATGCAGGTGAAGGCCACCGCGTAGAGCAGACTAAAGGGATAACCCAGCGCAAAGTTAATCAGTAATGACTGCAAAAAGTAAAAACCCGTCCACGGGCTTAAGGCCCGGCTGCGGGTCACAACGGTATCTATCAGGGTTACATTCATAGGTCACTATCATGGATGAAAACGCCATGTGCTCACCCTGGCGTCAAGGGTCATAACCTGCCTGACAGTGCGTGGAGAGGGAATGAGGGTCCGCTTCAGCGAGCCGCAAATTGTGCAGGGCTGCAAGAAGATAGTGCGAGCGCTAAATAATATCAACAGTTGCTAAGCAGATGTTTTGCGAAGGGGATTGCAAATCCGTAAAAAAGATCGGGAATAGGGCGGCTGGAAGCCAGTTTAGAGCGAGATTGTGACGGGAAAATGAAGCGGCGTACCGCAACGCCGCTTAGTGGGAAGGTTTATCATCCTGATGCGGTTTGCCGTTAAACATATCGCACAGCATGTTCAGCAGCATTAAGCGCACTTTAAAGGGGGAGTGGGTAAACACGGTCATGCACCTCTTGAATTCGTTCATAAGACCTCCTGATTTTTGATCCCTTCGATCCGTGAAGGGTGACTGCATTACATACAGATATAGCACAGGCTATATTGTATAGCTATGGCTATTTCGTTAATTTTTTGTGCTTGTGGAGGGATGGTTTACAATGTGCGCTCTCGATACCGGGCGCTGGAAGCGTCACCCCACTGAGGAAGTACAATGAACCGTCGCGCAGGTAAGCCAACCATTAAAAAAACGACGCAACTGGTGAATGTTGAAGAGCATGTCGAAGGTTTTCGCCAGGTCCGTGAAGCGCACCGGCGTGAACTGATTGATGATTATGTTGAACTCATTTCCGATCTGATTCGTGAGGTCGGGGAAGCGCGTCAGGTCGATATGGCCGCCAGGCTGGGGGTATCGCAGCCAACTGTCGCAAAAATGTTAAAACGTCTCGCCTCCGTGGGCCTAATTGAAATGATCCCCTGGCGCGGGGTCTTTCTGACGCCGGAAGGGGAGAAACTCGCGCAGGAGAGCCGCGAGCGCCACCAGCTTGTCGAGAATTTTTTACTGGTGCTGGGCGTCAGCCCGGAGATTGCCCGCCGGGATGCGGAAGGCATGGAACACCACGTCAGCGAAGAGACGCTGGTGAAGTTTCGCGAATTTACCCTTAAATATGGTCCCTCCGCTGAATGAAAATCCCTGGACTGCAGGCCCTGGCACGCGATCGTTTCTTCCATCTCTTATTACTCATTGGCGCAGGGTTAAGCCTCTTTGTGCCGTTTGCGCCGCAGGCCTGGCCCGCTGCCATTGACTGGCGCACCATCATTACCCTGAGCGGCCTGATGATGCTCACCAAAGGGGTTGAGCTGAGCGGCTATTTTGACGTTCTGGGCCGTAAAATGGTGCGCCGCTTTGCCACCGAGCGCAGGTTGTCCCTGTTTATGGTGTTCTCCGCCGCGGTGCTGTCGACGTTTCTGACCAACGACGTGGCGCTGTTTATCATCGTGCCCCTCACCCTCACGCTGCGTAAGCTTTGCGAGATCCCGGTAAGCCGGCTGATCATCTTCGAAGCGCTCGCCGTTAATGCCGGTTCTCTGTTAACGCCCATCGGTAACCCGCAAAATATCCTCCTCTGGGGCCGTTCCGGGCTGTCGTTCGCCGCTTTTACCTGGCAGATGGCGCCGCTGGCGCTGGTGATGATGCTGTCGCTGCTGGCGGTCTGCTGGTTTGCGTTTCCGGATAAAAAACTGCAGTACCACAGCGGCACCACGGGCCCGCAGTGGCAGCCGCGTCTGGTCTGGAGCTGCCTCGGGTTATACATCGTCTTTCTGTTCGCGCTGGAGCTGAAGTATGAGGTGGCGGGCGTGTTGCTTGTCGCCGCGGGCTTTGTCGTCCTCGCGCGACGCGTGCTGGTCAGCGTGGACTGGACGCTGCTGCTGGTCTTTATGGTGATGTTTATTGATGTGCATCTGCTTATTCAGCTTCCGGTGCTGCAAAACGTGCTCCACAGCGTCAGCACGCTGTCTCAGCCGGGACTGTGGCTGACGGCGATTGGCCTGTCGCAGTTTATCAGCAACGTGCCTTCCACCATTCTGCTGCTCAACTATGTTCCGCCGGACACGCTGCTGGCCTGGGCGGTGAATATCGGCGGGTTTGGGCTGCTGCCCGGCTCGCTGGCCAACCTGATTGCCCTGCGCATGGCCAACGATCGCCGCATCTGGTGGCGCTTCCATCTCTGGTCAATCCCGATGCTGGTTTGGGCCGCGGCGATCGGTTTCGGAATATTCCTTCTCATATAGTGCGCAATTTGTCAGTTTTTCCTGGCAAACGTATAGCAACGTCCTAGCTTTAGTGAACGGCATAGTGTGATGCCGCTCACTGACAGGACCGTTGCTGAACTATGGCTGAAGATCAAACTCCACCTGCTGACGAGCAGGACAAAAACAATAATGAGCGTAAGCGCCCGGGCAAAAAACCGTTAATTATCCTCGGCATTGTCGTGGTGGTGATGGTCGTCGTGGCGCTGGTCTGGTGGTTTTTAACCCGTAACGAAGAGACGACCGACGACGCCTTTACCGACGGCGACGTGGTGACGATTGCCCCGAAAACGGCAGGCTACGTCACCGAGCTGCGGGTGCGCGATAACCAGCGCGTGAAAAAAGGCGATCTGCTGGTGGTCATCGATCCGCGTGATACCACCGCGCAGCGCGATCAGGCCCAGGCCCAGCTTGGGCTGGCTATCGCGCAGCTGCACCAGGCCCAGGCGCAGCTCGCACTCTCCAAAGTGGAGTATCCCGCCCAGCGTGACGAAGCCAAAGCGCAGGTGCTGAAAGCGCAGGCCGATCTGGCGAACGCGCAGGCGGAGTATCGCCGCCAGCGCGGCGTCGATCCGCGGGCGACCACCCAGCAAAGTATTGATTCTGCGAATGCGCAACTGCGCAGCGCCCAGGCGGGTCTGGCCAGCGCTCAGGCGCAGCTGGAAGTGGCAGAGCAGGTACAGCTGCAAATTCGCCAGCAGGAAACCAACGTTGAAGCGCGCGAGCGTCAGGTCGAACAGGCCAAAGCGCAGCTGGAAACGGCCAATCTGAACCTCTCTTACACCGAAGTTCGCGCCCCGTTCGACGGGTTTGTCACCAAACGCAACGTGCAGCCCGGCACGCTGGTGCAGGCGGGTACGGCGCTGTTCTCGCTGGTTTCGCCGAACGTGTGGGTGGTGGCGAACTTCAAAGAGTCCCAGCTTGAGCGCATGAAGCCCGGCGATAAAGTCACCGTGTCGGTCGACGCGTGGCCGGATATGGCGCTTGAGGGCCACGTTGACAGTATCCAGCAGGGCAGCGGCTCGCGCTTCTCCGCCTTCCCGGCTGAAAATGCCACCGGTAACTTTGTCAAAATTGTGCAGCGCGTGCCGGTGAAAATCGTGATTGATAAGGGGCTCGATCCGAACAAACCGCTGCCGCTGGGGCTGTCGGTCGCGCCGAAGGTGACGGTGGAATGACGGATCACAGCCACGACAGCTGGAAGCCCGCCAGCAATCCGTGGGCGGTGGCGATTGTCGTCACCCTGGCGGTGTTTATGGAAATTCTGGACACCACCATCGTGAACGTGGCGCTGCCCCACGTGGCGGGTTCACTCTCGTCCAGCTATGACGAATCCACCTGGGTGTTAACCAGCTACCTGGTCGCGAACGGCATCGTGCTGCCCATCTCGGCGTTTCTGAGCCGGGTATTTGGCCGCAAGCAGTTCTTCCTGATCTGCATCGTCATGTTTACCGTCTGCTCGTTCCTCTGCGGCATCGCCACCGAGCTGTGGCAGATCATCCTGTTCCGCGTGATGCAGGGCTTTTTTGGCGGCGGGCTGCAGCCCACGCAGCAGTCGGTACTGCTCGACTACTTTAAGCCGGAGGACAGGGGCAAAGCGTTCGGCCTTTCCTCCATCGCGATTATCGTTGCACCGGTCCTCGGCCCGACGCTGGGGGGCTGGATCACCGACAACTACTCCTGGCGCTGGGTGTTCTTTATCAATATCCCGGTGGGGATTGTTACGGTGCTGGCGATCTACCAGCTGCTGGAAGATCCGCCGTGGGAGAGCAAATCTAAAGAGAAGCTGACCATCGACTGGACGGGGATCGGCCTGATCGCCTTAGGGCTTGGCTGCCTGCAGGTGATGCTTGACCGGGGAGAAGATGAGGACTGGTTCTACTCGAACTTTATCCGTACCTTCGCGGTGTTAACGCTAATCGGCATTATCGGTGCCATTTACTGGCTGGTGTATGCCAAAAAGCCGGTGGTGGATCTGCACTGCATGAAGGACCGCAACTTTGCGATTTCCAGCCTGCTGATGGCGGGGATGGCGATGATTTTGTACGGCAGCTCGGTGGTGATCCCCCAGCTGGCGCAGCAGGATTTAGGCTATACCGCCACCTGGTCCGGGCTGGTGCTGTCGCCCGGGGCGGTGCTGATTGTATTAACGATCCCGCTGGTGCTGAAGCTGATGCCGGTGGTGCAGACGCGCTGGATTATCGCCTTTGGCTTTACCTGCCTGGCGGTGTCGTTCTTCTGGTCGCGCACGCTGACCCCGGATATCGACTTTGAAACCCTGGTGCTGTTCCGCAGCGCCCAGTCGCTGGGGCTGGGGTTCCTGTTTGTGCCCCTGACCACCATTGCCTTTATTTCGATTCCAAGACGGCTGAATGCCGACGCGGCGGCGCTGTTCACTATGTTCCGTAACGTCGCGGGCTCGGTCGGGATCTCGCTGTCGACGGCGGCCATCACCGAACGGTCTCAGGCGCATAGCGCGCACCTTGCGTACCACGACTCGCCGTTTAACGAACAGTTTCAGCAGGCAATACGCGAAAGCGCCCAGGCGATCCAGAACTTCACGACCCAGGTGGGCGATCCCACCGGGATTGCCACCGGACGCCTGTACCAGACCATGATCGAGCAGTCGCGCTTTTTGGCCTACATCGACGTCTTCACCCTTCTGAGCGCCGTGGCCTTGCTATTGATTCCGTTTTGTTTGTTGCTCTCGCCGGTTAAGAGCGAGGGGAGTGCAGGAGCACATTGATGATACACAGACGTTTACACCCCCTGATGATAATGATGCTGCTGGCAGGCTGCGCCGTCGGGCCGGACTATCAGCCGCCCGCGCCGCCTGCCGTGACGCACTGGAACGATAAGGGCGACAGCGGGGTAAAATCGCAGACGACCTCCGCCGCGACCAACCCGCGCTGGTGGAAGACCTTCGGCTCGCCGCAGCTCGACAGCCTGATTGAGCGCGCCATCGCCGGGAACCTGACGCTGCAGCAGACGGTGCTGCGCATCGCCGGCGCGCGCGAGCAGATTAACCAGGCGGGCGGGGCGTTTTACCCGTCGGTGAACGGCAATCTGCAGGCGACGCGCCAGCAGCTCGGGCTGGAAGGGGAGCTGAAATCCCACGGCGTGTATGACCAGCTGGATAGTATCGATCCTAATTTGAAAGGCGCGCTGGGGCCGCTGACCCAGCCGATTAACCTTTACCAGGGCAGCTTCGACGCCCAGTGGGAAATTGACCTGTGGGGCAAGGTGCGCCGGCAGGTGGAGGCGGCAGAAGCGCAGCAGAAGGCGGCGATAGAGCAGCGTAACGACGCCCTGGTGTCGCTGGAGGCGGAAGTGGCGCGCGCGTGGCTCCAGCTGCGCGGGGCGCAGAGCATTATCGCCACGCTGAACACCCAGATTAAAAGCGCGCAGCAGACGCTGGATCTGACCGAAAGCCGCCAGCGGGGCGGGCTGTCGCCGCAGATGGATGTAGAAAATGCGCGGGCACAGCTGGGTAACCTGGAGGCGCAGCTGCCGCAGTACCAGGCGCAGGCGCGGCAGGCGATGAATGGCCTGGCGATCCTCCTTGGCAAGCCGCCGGGTGCGCTCGATGCGGAGTTACAAAGCGTGCAGCCGATGCCCGCATTGCCGGATATCGTGCAAACCGGCATTCCGTCTACGCTCGCGCGACGCCGTCCGGACGTGCGCGAAGCGGAGGCGAATCTTCATGCCGCCACGGCGCAGATTGGCGTCTCGGTGGCCCAGCTGTTCCCGAGTTTTACCCTCTCCGGGCAGTTTGGCCTGCGCAACAGCGAAACCAACTGGCTGACCGACTGGAGCAGCCACTTCTACAGCTTTGGCCCGCAGGTCTCCATTCCGATTTTCCAGGGCGGTCGACTGGTTTCCAGCGTGAAGGTGGCGCGCGCGCAGCAGGGGGCGGCGGTGCTGGACTATCGTCAAACGGTGCTGACTGCGCTTGGCGATGTCGAAAATGCGCTGGTGAGCTATCGCACCGACCAGCAGCGTGAAGCGGGCCTGGCGAAAACCATTGATGCCCTGCAAAACGCCTTTGACCTGGCGAGCGACAGCTATCGTCAGGGGATCGCCAGCTTTATCGACGTGCTGGACGCCCAGCGGCAGCTGGCGCAGGCCGAGCAGCAGCGTGCGCAGGCGCAGGTGCAAAGCGCGCTCGATCTGGTGGCGCTCTACAAGGCGCTCGGTGGCGGCTGGGAGCCGTATCAGCAGGTGCAGCTGCCGGACTACAGCGTCTTTGGCGACGCCCCGCGCGGATAAATATTCAGAGGATTGGGCAAGAAACGGACAGGAACGCCACATTCGCGATGGCAGAGGGGCGGGTATAACTAACAGACACCCAATCGACATGCGAGGAAAGCGTTATGCGTTATCAAAAACTGGGCAATACCGGACTGTTCGTTTCTGAACTCTGCCTCGGCACCATGACGTTCGGCGGTGAAGGCGGCATGTGGGGCAAGATTGGCCAGCTCCAGCAAAATGAAGCCGAGCAGCTGGTGGGCCGCGCGCTGGACGCGGGCATCAACTTTATCGACACCGCCGACGTCTACTCGGAAGGCCGTTCGGAGGCGATCCTCGGGCAGGCGCTGAAAAACCTGAACGTTCCGCGCGAGAACGTGGTCGTCGCCACCAAAGTGTTCGGCGAAACCGGAACGGCAGGAGTGAACTCGCGCGGCAGCTCGCGCTATCACATCATCAGCAGCGTGAAGGAGAGCCTGCGCCGCCTGCAGCTGGATCATATCGATCTCTATCAGCTGCACGGCTTCGACCCGGCCACGCCGATTGAAGAGACGCTGTATGCGCTGGATAACCTGGTGCAGCACGGCCACGTGCGCTATATCGGCGTCTCGAACTGGGCGGCGTGGCAGATTGCCAAAGCGCTGGGCATTTCCGAGCGCCTCGGGCTGGCGCGCTTCGCATCCCTTCAGGCGTATTACACCATCGCCGGACGCGATCTTGAGCGCGAGCTGGTCCCCATGATGCAGAGCGAAGGCGTCGGGCTGATGGTCTGGAGCCCGCTGGCGGGCGGCCTGCTGAGCGGAAAATATGGCCGCGACGGGCAGAGCGAAGCCGGTAGCCGCCGTCTGGAGTTTGACTTCCCGCCGGTGAACAAAGAGCGCGCCTTTGACTGCGTGGACGTGATGCGCGTGATTGCCGAAAGCAAGGGCGTCTCCGTCGCGCAAATCGCGCTGGCGTGGCTGCTGCACCAGAAGGCGGTGACCAGCGTCATCATTGGCGCGAAGCGCGTTGAGCAGCTGGACGACAACATTGCCGCCACCGGGATCCGCTTAAGCGAAGACGAGCTCAAACAGCTGGATGCGGTGAGCGCGCTGCCGCGCGAGTATCCGGGCTGGATGCTGGAGCGGCAGGGTGAATATCGCCGCAACCAGCTCGCGCAGCAGTAACCTTTCTTGCCCCGGTCGCGCATCGCTTACCGGGGCTTTTTTTCCCGCATTGCTCACAAAAAACGATCCTCCTATTTGATCGTTTTTACATCTTCGCCTATATGACTAGTCATGAATTTTTAAATGACTAGTCATATAGGGAGAGAACATGAACAATCAGCTGCCAGCCAACTTTTTATGGGGCAACTCGGTATCGAGCATGCAGACGGAAGGGGCCTGGAACGAGGGCGGGAAGGGGATGTCGGTGTATGACATTCGTGAAGCCGGGGAGAACGTCTCCGACTGGAAAGTGGCGACCGACTCCTACCACCGCTACCGGGAAGATTTCGACCTGATGCAGGATCTGGGCATGAACTGCTACCGCTTCCAGCTCTCGTGGAGCCGCGTATGCCCGCAGGGCGACGGCCCGTTCAACGACGAAGGCATCGCATTTTACGACCGCTTTATTGACGATCTGATCGCCCGCGGCATCGAGCCGATGATCTGCCTGTACCATTTCGACATGCCGCTCGCGCTGGCGCAGGAGTACAACGGCTTTATCGACCGCCGCGTGATGGACGCCTTTATCCGCTACGGCAAAAAGATGATCGACTGCTTTGGCGACCGCGTGAAGTACTGGCTGACCTTCAACGAGCAGAATATTTTCCATATGCCGGAAGCTTTCCGCATTTCCGGCTATATGAAAGGCGATCAAACCCTGCGCGAGCTGTACGAGCTGCAGCACCATACCATGGTGGCGCACATGGCGCTGACCGAGTATCTGCACCAGACGAAACCGGGCCAGCTGATGGGCGGCATGCTGGCGCACCAGTTGGTTTACCCGGCCACCTGCAAACCGCGCGATATCTTCTGCGCCCAGCAGTATGACGAGTTCCTCAACCAGAACCTGCTGCGCGTCTTTGCCGGGCAGGGCTACAGCCCGGCGGTGATGGCGGTGGTGGAGCAGGAAGGCTTTGGTGATATCTACCGCGCCGAAGATTTAGCGCTACTGGCGCGCACCAGAAACGACTATATGGCCTTCAGCTACTACGCCAGCAAAACGCTGGACAGCGATGCGATCCCGGAAGGCACGCCGGTCAACTATTACCTGCTGCACGGCGAGAAAAATAACCCCTACCTGAAAGCCACCGAGTGGAACTGGCAGATCGACCCGCTCGGTTTTCGCACCATCATTACCCGCTACGCCAACGACTGGCGCATGCCGGTCTTCCCGATTGAAAACGGCATTGGCGTGATTGAGTCGTGGGATGGCGTCAACCCCATCGAGGATACCTACCGCATCGACTACCACCGGGCGCACATCGAGGCGATGAAAGCGGCGATATTCGAGGATGGGGCAGAGGTCATGGGCTACCTCGGCTGGGGGTTAATCGACATTCTCAGCTCCCAGGGCGACATGCGTAAGCGCTACGGCGTGGTCTACGTCAACCGGGAAAACCACGACCTGAAAGACCTCAGGCGCGTGCCGAAGAAGAGCTACGCGTGGTTAAAACAGGTTATCCATACCAACGGACGCGAGATGTAAGCCGTACGCTGCCGGGCCGTTTTTGTGACTGATTGATGGGAACACGCCGCTATGTCTGAAACAAAAATCACACCGCATATGCAGTCCTTTGTCGATAAGTTTGTCGAGTTCTCGGCGCGCCTGGCAAACCAGGTGCACCTGCGCTCCCTGCGCGACGCCTTCGCCACGGTGATGCCGATTTTCATCCTCGCCGGCCTGGCGGTGCTGGTGAACAACGTGGTGTTCCCGTGGATTTTTCACGGCGATACGCTGGCACACTTCAAAGTGTGGGGCGAGGCGATTATCAACGGCACGCTTAACATCGCCGCGCTGCTGCTGGCCCCGATGATCGCCTGGTCACTGGCGCGCAACAAAGATTTCGACAACCCGGTTTCGGCAGTGGTTATCGCCGTCAGCAGTTTTATCATCATGATGCCGATGCGCTTACAGGTTACGCCCGTTGGCAGCGACGCCGCGGTGAACGTCACGCAGGTGCTGACCTTCGCCAATATCGGCTCCACCGGGATTTTCGCCGGGGTGCTGATTGGGCTGCTCTCAACGGAAGTGTTTATCGCGATTTCGCGCCTGAAGGCGCTGCACATATCGCTCGGGGAAAATGTGCCCCCAGCGGTCAGCAAATCCTTTACCGCGCTGATCCCGACGATCCTCACGCTCTCCCTGTTCGCGGTGCTGGCGGACGTGCTGGCAAACGTGCTGCACACGGATCTGATCCATCTCATTACGACCTTTATCCAGCAGCCGCTGCGGCTGATCAACACCAGCCTGCCGGGGACGATTTTCATCTACAGCTTCGGCAACTTCCTGTTCACGCTCGGTATCCATCAGTCGGTGGTCAACAGCGTGGTGCTGGAGCCGTTTCTGCTGATCAACACCAACGAGAACATGCTGGCCTTCGCCAACGGCCAGCCCATTCCGCACATCATCAACAACATCTTCGTGCCGACGTTTGGCATGGTGGGTGGAACCGGCAGCACGATCTCGCTGCTGATCGCCATCTTTATCTTCTCCCGACAGCAGTCGGCGAAACAGGTGGCGCGTCTGTCGCTGGCGCCGGGCTTATTCAACATCAACGAGCCGGTGATCTTCGGCCTGCCGATTGTGTTTAACCTGCCGCTGATGATCCCGTTTGTGCTGTTGCCCGCGATAGGCATTTACTTCGTCTGGCTTTGTACCACGCTGGGATTCATGTCGCGCTGCGTGGTGATGATCCCGTGGACCACGCCGCCGATTCTCAGCGCCTGGCTGGCGACGGCAGGGGACTGGCGGGCGGTGGTGGTGCAGTTGGCAATCATTATATTTGGTGTATTCTTCTACCTGCCTTTCCTCAAGATTGCCGAGCGAGTGGCGTTGAAAAACAGCGGGATAGAAAACTAACTGTAAGGAAGGACGATGGCGGCGAAGTACATCACCATAGCGCGGGAAATCAAGAAACGCATTATCAGCCAGCAGTACGCCGCCAATGAACCGCTCCCGGACCAGTTTGCGCTGGCGGCGGAGTTCAGCACCAGCCGGATGACCATCCAGCAGGCGATGCGCCAGCTGATCGTCGAAGGGCTGGTCTACACCCGTCAGGGGCAAGGGACGTTCATCCGCAAAAACTTCCTCCAGCTCTCGCAGTGGGATCTCTCCGGCAGCGACTATTTCGGTGCCACCAAAACCTGGGCGCATCTGGGTACGGTCACGAGCCAGGTGGTGCATTTCGAACTGCGCTTCCCGAACGAAAAAGAGCAGGCGTCGCTGATGATTAACGCCGATGCGCCGATCTACGACTTCATTCGCCTGCGTTTACTGAACGGCGAACCCATGTCGCTGGATTCCACGGTGATGCCGATGAATCTGGTGCCGGGCCTGACGAAAAACCACCTTGAAGGGTCAGTGTTTCAGTACGTTCAGGAAACCCTGGGGCTGAAAATTATGGGATCATACCGGGTCGTGCGGGCGCTAAAGCCCAGCGCGCTGGACAGAGAGCATCTGGTCTGTGAGGAAACCGATCCGGTGCTGGAGGTGGAGCAGGTCATTTATCTGGAAGATGGCACGCCGCTGGAGTATGCCCACTGCCACTATCGGTACGACCACGGCGGGATTGTTATCGTGAATAACGGATAGTCCGTCCTTCAGGCACACGACTCGAAATAGCTGTCTGTATCTTTTATGTAAAGATCGTTCTGACACAGATGCTGAATATGACCCGGCTTAAATGTAAAACGGATTTTTTGGATCCAGGATCGTTTTATTTTGCTGGTATTGTCGCGTGATAATCCATAATCATGAATTATCTCATGAACAAAACGAATGCTCTTTGCAGAAACATAGACCGGTGTTTTGGTGAGCTGAATCAGTTTGCTGATCCAAATATCATCTGCGCGAGGACAAACCCGAATAAAATCCTCGTTAAAATGGAAATACTCCGGAATCATATTTTTCTTGAGGACAACGCCACCAAGACCGGTGATGATATAGTTTTGCTTAACAACTTTTGGCACAGTGATAAGCGGGAAATTACGATAGGTATCAAGAAGTTCTTTCTTCTTCTTTACCGTTTCGCGCACGCGCGCAGCAACCACATATTCCTGATTGTGGTGGTAAAAATCATCTAGTAGGGTTTCTGCCCACATTTCGTTATAAATGGCGTCATCGTCGGCATAAATCAGAATATCCTCTTCCGTTGCCGCTTGTAACGCAGGAAACAATTTACGATAAGGCCCGGTGTTTTTAACCCATTTAAAAACCAGGTTTGTACCTGTCTGGCGAATTTTCTGCGCCCATTCAGGCTCTTCAGTGATGCCTTCATCACTGAGATAAGGTGTACTGGAGACCCATACAACAATTTGATCGACTTTTTTACTCTGGTTCGCTAGTGACCACACTGTCTGCGAACAGAGATAAAGGCGCGATTTTGTTGTTGTTAAGTTAATACTGATCATTGTACTAAGTGTGCTCCAGGAAATAAAAAGACCCTATAAATACAGATTAAACTGATGTTATAAGTAGGCGCATCATAACACTTAGAGGATCAGATGTAACCACGCCGGGTTGGCAGAAAATGGCAAGAATGGGACTTACGGCAATAATTGCTGTTCAGAAACGATGAGTGCAGTGGGTATCGCGGAGTAATAAGACCCCGAGATTTCGAGGTCTTATAATGTACTTTAAAGATTCAGATTGATCAGTTCAGACGCACCGGCATACCGGAACGGTTCTGAATCGCCTGGTCGACGATGGTGGTTTCCACGTCAGGCTGAGAGGTCACGGACTGCACCGCGCTGTTCAGCGTAATCGGCACGATCTCGTTGTTGTTGATCTGGTCTTCGCTGGTGGACAGCGGGTTGTGCACTTCGATGTAGCGGCTGCCGTCTGGCTCAGACGTTGCTTTCACCGGTTCGTTGATGAACTGCACGCGCGTACCGACCGGCACGTTTTCGAACAGGAACTTGATATCGTCGTTACGCAGACGCACGCAGCCGTGGCTTACGCGCAGACCGATACCGAAGTTGGCGTTGGTGCCGTGAATCGCGTACAGACGACCAATGTACAGGGCATACAGACCCATCGGGTTATCCGGGCCGGCTGGCACCACGGCTGGCAGCGGTTCGCCCGCAGCGATGTATTCCGCGTGCATTTTGGCGGTTGGGGTCCAGGTTGGGCCCGCTTTCTTACGTTCAACTTTGGTGGTCCAGTTCAGCGGGGTGTCTTTACCCAGCTGGCCGATACCGATTGGCAGCACGATAACGGTATTGGTGCCTTTCGGGTAGTAATACAGACGCATTTCGGCGCTGTTGATCACGATACCTTCATGAACGGTATCCGGCAGGATCAGCTGCTGAGGAATATTCAGCACGGTACCTGCTTTTGGCAGATACGGGTCAACGCCCGGGTTCGCTTCCAGCATGTTTGACAGGCCCAGCTGGTACTGCGCGGCGAAATACTCCAGCGGCTGAGAGTTACCCTCAGGCACCGTCACCACCTGGTTTTGACCCACCAGACGGCTTCCGTCGGTCGGCAGGGGATACGTCACCGCAGACGCGGTCTTACAAAAACCTACTACGGCTAACGCCGCCGCAAAAAGCGTTGTTAATTTCATGTTCATGTTGTGCGAGGTATCTAAGCCATTCAGGCGATGAGTTGATAAGTCTGAATCTGTGATGGGAGCGCATTATATGTGCATTCCCGCTAACAGGGAATTCAGATGTGTACGAAATCACATTTTTTTCGATTTTGTTAAAGTTTAGTGGATTGCCGCAACACGGGATCTCAATTCGGAATTGTGGCATAATGCCGTGTTTATCACACTTTTCGCAGGAATCTCCCCGTGTTAGTTACCAGCAACGTCACTATGCAGTTTGGCAGTAAGCCGCTGTTCGAAAACATTTCCGTCAAATTTGGCGGCGGCAACCGTTACGGCCTGATTGGTGCCAACGGTAGCGGAAAATCCACCTTCATGAAGATCCTCGGCGGCGATCTGGAGCCGACCCTCGGCAACGTCTCGCTCGACCCTAACGAGCGTATCGGTAAGCTGCGTCAGGATCAGTTCGCCTTCGAAGAGTTCACCGTGCTGGACACCGTGATCATGGGGCACGCGGAGCTGTGGGAAGTGAAGCAGGAGCGCGATCGCATCTACGCGCTGGCCGAAATGAGCGAAGAAGATGGCTATAAGGTGGCCGATCTGGAAACGCAGTACGGCGAGATGGACGGTTACTCTGCGGAAGCGCGTGCGGGCGAGCTGCTGCTGGGCGTCGGCATTCCGGTTGAACAGCATTACGGCCCGATGAGCGAAGTTGCGCCAGGCTGGAAGCTGCGCGTGCTGCTGGCTCAGGCGCTGTTCTCTAACCCGGACATCCTGCTGCTCGACGAACCAACGAACAACCTGGACATCGACACCATCCGCTGGCTGGAGCAGACGCTCAACGACCGCGACAGCACCATGATCATCATCTCGCACGACCGTCACTTCCTGAACATGGTCTGTACGCACATGGCGGATCTGGACTACGGCGAGCTGCGCGTCTATCCGGGCAACTATGACGAGTACATGACCGCCGCCACCCAGGCGCGCGAGCGTCTGCTGGCGGACAACGCCAAGAAGAAAGCGCAGATTGCGGACCTGCAGTCCTTCGTTAGCCGCTTCAGCGCCAACGCCTCTAAGTCGCGTCAGGCGACCTCGCGTGCGCGTCAGATCGACAAAATCAAGCTGGAAGAGGTTAAAGCCTCCAGCCGTCAGAACCCGTTCATCCGCTTCGAGCAGGACAAGAAGCTGTTCCGTAACGCGCTGGAAGTGGAAGCCCTTACCAAAGGCTTCGATGAAGGCCCGCTGTTTAAAAACTTCAACCTGCTGCTGGAAGTGGGCGAGAAGATTGCCATTCTGGGCGCCAACGGCGTGGGTAAATCCACCATGCTGAAAACCCTGGTCGGCGAACTGCAGCCGGACAACGGCACCGTGAAATGGTCCGAGAACGCGCAGATTGGCTACTACGCGCAGGATCATGAGTACGAATTCGAAAATGACCTCACCGTCTTCGACTGGATGAGCCAGTGGAAGCAGGAAGGCGACGACGAGCAGGCGGTGCGCAGCATCCTGGGCCGTCTGCTGTTCAGCCAGGACGACATCAAAAAGCCGGCTAAAGTGCTCTCCGGTGGCGAGAAAGGCCGCATGCTGTTCGGCAAGCTGATGATGGAAAAACCGAACATTCTGGTGATGGACGAACCGACTAACCACCTGGACATGGAATCGATCGAATCCCTGAACATGGCGCTGGAGATGTATCAGGGCACCCTGATCTTCGTCTCTCACGACCGCGAGTTCGTCAGCTCGCTGGCAACCCGCGTGATCGAGATTACGCCAGAGCGCGTGGTGGACTTCACCGGTAACTACGAAGATTACCTGCGCAGCAAAGGTATCGACGGCTAAAAAAAAGCCCGGAGGCGCTTCGCTTACCGGGCCTACGGGTGACTTTGTAGGCCGGGTAAGGCGAAGCCGCCACCCGGCAATGTTCAGAGCACCCACTCACTCCTTTCAATCCCGTTCACCCGCAGCGTACGTTTTTCCCCCGCCGGTAATGATACCTTCAGTGCCTTCCATGCCGGACAATAGTCGCCGCGCACGTTCACCTTCAGGTTGATACTTGCGCCATCGCACACCATCTCCCATTCCACCCACAGCGCATTGCCGTTCAGGTAGCCCCAGCTTTCACCGTCGTCTTCAAACAGCAGCCCCGAGGTCGTGCCAACGCCTTTCACCGGGAACAGCTTCAGTTCGCGGGTCGTATCTTTTTCGGCACTCACATGCGTGATGCGCTCGCTGAGCGGCAGAGCGGCCCCGGCGCGCACCAGCAGCGGCAGTTTTTCCAGCGGCGCATCGAGGACGATGGATTGCCTGCCCGCATACCACGCGTGGGTGTAAAAATCGTACCAGCCCGTTTCGTTATCCGGCAGCCAGACGCGGCGCTCGCGCTGCCCGGCTTCGACGACGCTGGCGACCAGCAGGTCGCGGCCCAGCAGGAAGTCGTCGCACTCTTTGAAGGTTTGCGCATCGTGCTCGTGGTCGAGGAAGGTCGGGCGCAGCATCGGCTCGTCGTCGGCGTGCGCCTGCCAGAGCAGGGTGTAGAGATACGGCAGCAGGCGGTAGCGCAGCTCAATCGCGCCGCGAATGGCAGGCGTGACGCCCGGATACATCCACGGCTCGTTCACCGTGTGGTCATCGTTCCACGAGTGAATGGTAAAGCGCGGGTGCATCACGCCGTTCTGCACCCAGCGCACGAACAGCTCGGCGTCCGGCTTGTCGCCGGAGAAACCGCCGACGTCGTGCCCGACGTTGAACAGCCCGGACAGGCTCATGCCCAGCCCCATGCGGATGTTATAGCGCAGGGTGTCCCAGTTGGTGCGGTTGTCGCCGCTCCAGGTCTGGACGTAGCGCTGCATCCCGGCGCAGCCGGAGCGGGAGATGAGATACGGACGCTTTTCCGGCGCAAAGCGCTGCTGCGCTTCCAGCGAGGCGCGCATCATCAGCAGCGGCATCACCGGGCGAATATGCTTGATGGCGATCTCCTTGCCGAAGCCAAAGCAGCGGGCTTCCCCGTCCCACACTTCATATTCGTTATTGTCGTTCCAGGTGGAGTCGATGCCCATCTCCAGCAGCTGCGTGGTGACGCCGTTCTGCCACCACTGCACCGTCTGCGGGTTGGTAAAGTCGAGGTGTGAGCCTTCGTCATCCCAGAAGCTGGAACGTTCGGGTGCATCGGTTTCTGAATCGCGAATGAACAGCCCGCGTTCAGCCACTTCGCTGTAGCGCGGATGGTCCTGCAACAGGCACGGCTTGATGTTCGCCGCAAGCTTCAGTCCCGCGTCGTGGAAGGCCTGGCTCATCACCTTCGGCTGCGGCACCTTGTCATAGTTCCAGTTGAAGACGTAGCGCTTGCCGTTGATGGAGGTATAGCCAGACGAAAGCTGGAACGAGTCGCACGGAATGGCGTGCTCTTCGCACAGGCGAATAAAGTTCATCAGCTGATTCTGCGCGTCCGGCGCGTCGGTGTAGTGCATGGTTGAGCCGCTGTAGCCCAGGCTCCATTTCGGTCCGAACAGCGTTTTTCCGGTCAGGCGAACAAAGGCTTTAGTGACGTCCAGCACGCGTCTGCCGGTAAAGAGGTAATAATCGATATCGCCCGCTTCCGCCTGCCAGCGGCGATAGGCGGTGTGGTAGTTGTCGATCTCGTTACCCAGATCCAGCCAGCAGCTGCTCAGGTTGTCGTAGAACAGGCCGTAGCTCACGTCGTCGCGGCGGGTGAGGGTGAACGGAATGTGCTTGTACAGCGGGTCGGTGCTGGCGGCGTTGTAGCCCATCGCGTCCAGGTTACGCATCTCGTAGCGTTTACCGTTGCGCTGCAGATCGCCCGCTTTCTCGCCCAGGCCGTAGAAACGCTCGTCCTTGCGGCGGCTCAGGTAGTGCGCCACGCCGTCGCCGTGGGCGTTCAGCAGGTAGGCGCTGGTGGGGCGGTCGTTGACCAGCGGCTGCCACTCGCCCGCGTCATTGCGGTAGTGCCACTCCAGCCACAGCGGCTGGTGCACGGTGACGCGCAGCTGTTCGGTTGCCACGGTTAACGTGTCGTCCTGCTGCGTCAGCGTCCAGGCCGGGCAGGTGAAGCCGCTGACATCGTCACGACGGCGACCTTCCCACGGCACGTCTTGTTCCGGGGCGATGCTCCAGGTGCGGTCCAGCGCCAGCTCGCCTTTGCGTTTGATCAGCACGCGGAACAGGTTCTCTTCCAGCACATACAGGCACAGACGGTGCTGGTTATCGACCAGCAGTTCAAGATGGTTTGCCGACTGCGTATCAACGGTCCAGTTTTTCAGGGTTTTCATATGCAATACATCCACTATCAGGCGCGCTTGGCGCGACGTTCAGCAATAAATGCTACCAGGAAGAGAGCGCCAATCAGGTCAAAGAAGCCCATGGCGATAAAGAGCGGGTTAAAGCCGATTTTGTCGGCGGTCACACCGATTAGCAGCGAGAACAGGAAGCTGGCGATCCACGCCGCCGAGCCGCGCATGCCGTTGACGGTCGCCATCTGGCCTTTGTCGAACGACTCCACGACCAGGGCGCTCAGCATGCAGGAGATGATCTGGTGCCCGAAGCCGCCGATGGAGAAGCCCACGCCCGCCCAGCCGGCGGCAACGGGACGCTCTGATTTCGGGAACCATTCGCCGATGGTTTTGGCGTTCGCCGGGGTGGCGGCGGCCTCTGAAGCCCCCATAAAGAAGCGCAGTATGGCCAGGTGCAGCCAGCTTCCGGCGCCCGCGTGGAAAATACACATCAGCGCCCAGATACCGGCGCAGACCATAAAGCCAATCTTCAGGCCAATGACGTCAATCAGCCAGCCGCACAGGGGCTGGAAAATGGTATAGGCGATCTGAAACGCGCCGACGATCCAGGAGTATTGCTCGGTGGTGATCCCGAGGCTCTCTTTTAGCTCCGGAGCGAGAATACCTAAGGAATTTCGGGTGATGTAGTTAACGGTGACGCCCAGCAAAAACAGCACCAGCACGTACCAGCGCAGGTTCTTAATGACGCGACGGGTTTTGCTTGTCGCAATGGTGTTATTGATGTCCTGACTCATTTTACTCTCCACAAGACGGACGGTAAGGGGACGGAGGTTCAGGTGTCACACAGATTGTTATGCCTTTGATTTCTATCCGCTTATAATGCTTAAGTTGCTATACAACTAGTATGGAAGCTGTGTGACAAGTTCACCTTAAGGAAGAAAATGAGTGGGCAAAAGTGGATTTTGTGCAAAATTTCTCATAACCGACGAAAACACTCTGGCATGATGGCATTCATGCCAGTTATTGCCTGACAAACACGCTATGAAAATTTTTTCATTTCGCAAATGGAGCCAGATCACAAAATGGACAAAAGGCTAAAAATCACCGAAATCGCGGCCCGCACGCAGCTCTCCATCAGCACCGTTTCGCGGGTGCTGGCGGGGAAAGCGAATACCAGCGAAAAAGCGCGTGCAAAGGTGCTGGCGTGCGCGCGCGAGCTGGGGGTAATGGACGGCATGGCGGCAGGGCGTCTGCTGCTTAACAGCCTGGTGGTTTTTGCCCCGCAGCGGGCGTTTGACGAGCGGTCCGACATCTTTTACTACCGCGTGATCCAGAGCGTGAGCAAAGCACTTGCCTCCCACGAGGTCCGGTTGCGCTACTGCGCGCTGGAGGAGAACGACAGCGACGCCCAGCTGTTTCTGGCGCGGATGAACGAGCCGGATACCCAGGCGGCCATTCTTCTCGGTATTGACGATCCGCATATCCACGATCTGGCGGTGGACGTGGGCAAACCCTGCATGCTGATTAACTGCCGCGACCGGCACATGCGTCTGCCTGCCGTTGCGCCGGATCACCGCGCCATCGGCGAGCGGGCGGCGGAGTACCTGTTCGAGATGGGACACCGGGAGGTGATGAACGTGCTGTGCCTACGTCGCTACACGATGGAGCTGCGCCTGTCGGGGATCCGCGACGCGTGGCAGTCCCACAACCTGGCGTTCAACGACAAGCGCGATCTGCTGGTGGTGCCGAGCTTCAGCGCCAGAGAGACGGAGCAGCTGGTGAGCGATTGGCTAAATCAGCAGCAGGGAAAAGACCTGCCGACGGCGTTCCTTGTTGGTGGCGACTTTATGGCGGCGGGCACCATCAGCGCCTTACAAAACCACGGCCTGCGCGTGCCGCAGGACGTCTCGGTGATGAGCATCGACGGCTTTAACCTGGCGGCGATTCAGGATGTTCCATTAACGGCCGTGCATGTTCCCCGCGATGAGCTGGGAACGGAAGCGGTACACATGCTCCAGCAGCGGCTCATGCGCCTGGACGCGCCGGTAGGCACATTGCTGCTGAACGGCACGCTGGCCGTGCGGGAATCGGTACGGCGGATACGTCAGGGGAAACGACGCACCGCCGTGGAGCGGGAAGGGCTGTACGACAGCTAGACCATGCCCAGCGCGCGTTTGCCGTGGATGTTGAGATCGTTCACGGTAAAGCGGTCCTGCCAGGTTTTTTCATAATCCTCGCGCGGGAAGTCTCCCGGCGACGCGCCGGTTTCCAGCGCTTCCTTGACCTTCTTCGCGTAGGCGAGGTTTTTCTCGCACATCGGTGCGGCGGGGATGTACATCACGTTGCCCCAGCCCTGCTGATCTTCCACCGGCGCGACGGAGTGGATCACATCGCAGTGCCACCACACCGAATCACCCGCCTCCAGCGCAGGAATGCTGGTCAGCGCCTCGATAAGCAGCGGGTGCCACTTCTCGGAAACCGGCAGCACGCGCCCCGGCGCCACGCCGCACAGCTCGTCTTCCGGCACGTCGTCCAGCAGCGGACGCAGCAGAATATACGCCATTGCTTCCGGGATCGGCACCACGTGCAGCAGCCCCTGGCCGGGGATCATGTCTGACAGCGCCGTCCAGCCCTGGAAGGTGCGGAACACGGAGCATTTGGTGGTGTTATCGACGGTATACTCTTCCACTTCGGTACGGTGCGCGGCGTTCCACGGGTCGTATTTCTCGACGTTGCCGTCAAACACGCGGGCGAAAACCTGCTGGTATGCCGGCAGCAGCCAGCGCTCCAGCGCGCCGGAGTCGGTATGCGCGCCGAGTCCTTTCGAGGTGGTTCCCGGCGGACGGCGGCGGATACGGTCCGGGTAAATCACGCTCACGTCCGGGTCGAACCACTGCTTGCCGTTGCTCTCGAACGTCCATAAGCGGTTCAGGAACGACTGCACCTGCGCCATCTCTTCACTCTGACGCGCCTGCATTTGCGCCTGCGACCAGTAGATCGGGTAAATCTCCGGACGGGAAGCGCTCAGGGTGCCGAAGAAGTTATCGCCTGGCCCTTTGTACACCTCGTCAAACTTGTTCAGATCGAGGTAGTCGAGCATCGACTGATCCCACGCCAGCGCCTGCTCGCGCGGGAAGTGACCTTTAATCACCGCGCAGCCGCGGCGCTTAACGGCCTCGCGCTGTGCGTCGGTAATCGTGCCGTTTTTCACATCGTTAAACGGAATCACCGGCCAGACGGATTCACCTTTATTTTTAAGCGCGTTAATTTCCGCCACGCGGGTGGCAATGCTGTCGCTGAGCTTGTTGAACACCGCCTGCACGTCGCCGATCTGCGCGCGTAACTCACGTTTCAACTGACGGATTGCCGCTTTGTGATCCGCCGGCAAGGTTTCACTGGTAAAGGTCATAACTGCCTCGCATCTTTCATTCGAAAGTAAAAGTGTCTACAAGTGATACTTTAAGTTAAAAATAAGTTAATGCAAGTTTAAAAACTTGACCTGCGCCACAGGACGGGAAAATGAGTGAGGGTGCCGGAGCAGGGCTCCGGCGAGAAGAGGATCAGGCGTCGAACGGGGAATGGTTGTCGAGCACGGCCTGAATGACGTTCAGCGCGCCGTGATGGTTGTTGTCATCGGTGCTGTAGCGGCTGATTTCTTTGATGCTCTCTGCCGCGTTGCCCATCGCAAAGGAATATTTCACCAGCTCCAGCATCTCGGCATCGTTTCCGCTGTCGCCAATCGCCACGCACTCTTGCGGAGAAATTTTCCAGCGCTTCAGCAGACGGCTGATGCCGTTCGCTTTGTGCAGGCCGGGGATAATCAAATCGACAAAGCCAAAGCCGCTGGTGACCGGCTTCATGATGCCGTCCAGGGAGACGTGGAGTTTATCCACCAGATTAGGAATGTCGCTGTCCGGCAGGTTCAGGGAGAACTTAAACAGCACGTCGTCAATGTCGCGGTAATCGCTGATGCGCTTTAAGCGGTGGTAGTGCTTTGACATTAGCGCCACGAACGCGTCCGGCGCTTTATCGCTGACGTAGGCGCTCTCCAGCCCGCAGGCCACGAAGTTCAGCCCTTTGTCTTTCAGCAGTTCGCCAATCACGATCTGCGATTCATGGCGCGTCAGCTCGCCGTGAAAAATCTGCTCGCCGCGATCGAACACCAGCGCGCCGTTTTCCGCCACGAAAGAGATCCGATCTTTAAGCTCCGGAAAGAAGGAGATGAGCTGGTAATACTGGTTGCCGCTGGCGACAACAAATTCAATGTCGCGGGCTTTAAGCTGTTCAAACTGTGCCTGGAAGCGGTCACGATCGTACTGCTTGGCATCATCAAGGAAAGTTCCGTCCATATCGGTGACGATAACTTTAACGGTCATACTGTGCTCCTGGGTCACTGCGTTTTGAAACATTCTAATAACAAGGTGACGAGGAGCACAAATTTAATTTCGAATGAAAGTCAGAAAGCCGGGTGGCGGCTTCGCCTTACCCGGCCTACGGGGAGACTCTGTAGGCCCGGTAAGCGCAGCGCCACCGGGCGTTTTCTTACAGCGTATGCTCAGTACGGGCGATAATATCGTCCTGCGCATCCGGCGACAGGGCGGTGAAGAACGCCGAGTAACCCGCGACGCGTACAACCAGGTCACGGTACTGGTCCGGGTGTTTCTTCGCCTCCAGCAGCGTTTCGCGCGAGACGATGTTGTACTGGATATGCCAGCCCTTATGCACCTCGAAGAAGGTGCGCAGCAGCACCATCAGCTTCTGGCGATCGCTGTCGTTTTCCAGCGTTGACGGGTTCAGCTTCTGGTTCAGCAGCACGCCGCCGAGAATCGCTTCCGTCGGCAGTTTGCCCACCGAGCCAATTACCGCCGTTGGGCCGAGGTGGTCCGTACCCGAAGCCGGGCTGGCCCCTTCCGCCAGAGGGGTATGCGCCTTACGTCCGTCCGGCGTCGCCATCGTCGCCGCGCCAAACGGCACGTTCGCGGAGATGGAAGAGGTGCCCGCGTAATAGTTACCGCCAATCGGGCCGCGGCCGTAGCGCGGGTTATGGTACTGCTTCAGCTCCTCAATATAGGTCTGATAGGCGCGGGTCAGCAGCATATCCACGCTGTCGTCGTCGTTGCCGTACTTCGGCGCGCCGTTGATCAGGCGCTGGCGCAGCTGCTCGTGGGTCAGTCCGTCGAAATCATCGGCCAGCGCCGCCGCCAGCTGCTGCTGGCCAATGACGCCCTGTTCGAACACCAGCTTCTTCACCGCCGCCAGGCTGTTGCCGAGGTTAGCGATGCCCACCTGCAGGCCGGAGACCCAGTCATACTTCGCGCCGCCCTGCTTGATGCTTTTCGCGCGCTCGATGCAGTCGTCCACCAGCGCCGAGCAGAGAATATCGTGGACGTTCTCCTCCAGCATGGTGTCTACCACGTACTCAATCTCGATGGATTTGCGGGTGTAGTAGCGGATCTGGGTATCCCACGCCGCCATCACCTCCTCGAAGTTATCGAAGTTACCGGCAGAGAGGGCTTTCTCCTGCGGCAGGAACACCTTGCCGCTGGTGGCGTCGCGGCCGCCTTCCAGCGCGGCCAGCATCACGCGGGCGAAGTTGATAAAGCTCATGCCGGTGCAGCGATAGCCCCACTTGCCGCCTACCGCGGTTTCGATGCAGCCAATCGCCGCGTAGTCGTAGGCGTCGTCGCGCTCAACGCCGAGCTTGATGAATTCCGGAATGACGATTTCGTCGTTGTTAAAGGCAGGCATCCCGAAGCCGCAGCGGATCACCTGCACGCAGGCGTCGAGGAAGTCGTTGCTCATGCCCGCGTGATAGCGCACGCTCAGGTTCGGCTGGGTAGAGCGCAGGCGACCGCAGGACTCCAAGATCGCGTAGGAGAGCGGGTTCACCGCGTCCATTGGCTCACCGTTAACCAGCTTCTGGCCGCTGATGGTGACGTTCTGGTACAGCGGGCTACCGGCGGAAGCCTTCGAGTGCGAGCCGGAGCGGATCTTGTTCACTTCCAGCAATTTCAGCCAGCAGCTGTGCAGCAGCTCGATGGCGTGCTCTCGGTCCAGGCTCTGGTTCAGCTCCACGTCGCGGCGGTAGTACGGATAGAGATACTGGTCCATACGCGCGAAGGAGACGGAGTGGCCGTTGGACTCAATCTGCAGGATCAGCTGAATGAAGTAGCACAGCTGCAGCGCCTGCCAGAAGGTTTTTGGCGGCTCGTGGGCGATTACGTCACAGTTTTCCGCCATTGCCAGCAGCTCGTCGCGGCGGCTTACGCGGGTTTCGGTGGAGGCCATCTCGCGCGCCAGGTCGGCAAAGCGTTTGATGTGCAGGCTCACCGCTTCCAGCACGATATCGATCGCCTTCAGGAACTGGTCGCCGTGCAGGTCTTCCAGCACCGTCAGGTTGATGCGCGAGCGGCGCTCGGCCACTTTGGCGCGCAGGCCGTCGAGACCTTTCTCCAGCACCAGAGGGAAGTTCACCGCCAGGTGCGCGTCGCCGGAGGTCATGTTGCCTTCGGCTTTGATGATGCCGGTTTCCAGCAGGCCTTTCTGCTCGTCGGTGAACATGCCGTAGCAGCGGTCCTGCACCGTCTGGCCGCGCCACCACGGGCAGATTTCATGCAGCACGCGCTTGTTCTCTTCGCTCACCGCAAAGCCCGCGCCCGGACGGTCCGCCAGGTCGTCAATCTCTTTCTCAATCCAGGAGACGGTGTATTCCGGGAAGATCGGCGCGGCGCGCACTTCGCTTGCCTGGTTCCCGATGATCAGCTCGTCGTGCTTGATCCAGATGGTACGCTTGGCCAGGTGATGCGCCAGCGCCAGGGCGCGGCGCACCGGGATCGGCTTGTCCATGTGCTGCTGGTACATTTCGGTGTAATGCTGGGCGCGCTCGGTACAGACCGGCGGCTTCACGATATGCACCAGGGCCGTTTTGTGCGCCTTAATGCGCTCGCTGAGGGTGTTGAGATTCAGGGTGGTCATAAGTTTATCCTCGTAAGGTCGCGGTTAACCCTTTCTGGCAGGCGTACTGCTGCGCGAAGTCCAGCAGGGCAGGGTTATCCAGCGGTTTGTCAGGGGCAGAGTAGGGTTGGCCGAGCAGGGTGTATTTGTTCATGCCCAGCGTGTGATACGGCAGAAAATGAATATCGTGGACGCCGAGTTCATCGGCAGCGAAGTTGGTAATGGCGGTGATGGAGGCTTCATCCGCGTTGAAGCCCTGGATCAGCGGCACGCGGATGGTGATCGTTTTCCCGGCGGCGGCCAGGCGTTTCAGGTTGTCCAGGATGCGCTTAGCCGAACCGTCCGTCCACTGCTTGAAAACGTCTCCGTCGACATGCTTCAGGTCGGCGAGGAACAGATCGACGTACGGTAATGACGGCTCGATATAGTGCCACGGCACGTGAAGGCAGGTTTCGACGGCGGTGTGGATACCCTGGTCGTGGCTGGCTTTAAACAGCGCGTGCGCCAGCTCCGGGTTCATAAACGGTTCGCCGCCGGAGAGGGTGATCCCGCCGCCGCTGCGGTCGTAGAAGGGTTTATCGCGCAGTACGGTCGCCATGATCTCCTCGACCTGCTGTTCTTCGCCGCAAACGGTCAGCGCCTGCGTCGGGCAGCAGTCGGTGAGGGCATCAAGCGTCTCTTCACTCAGCTTTTCGCGGTGGATGACCAGGCCATTCAGCGCGCGTTCGATGCAGCCCGGTGCCGCCTGCTGGCACAGGTCGCAGCCGTCCAGGCACAGACGCGCATCAAACAGCACGTCCCGGCTGCGGGAGCGGCTTTCCGGGTTCTGGCACCAGCGACAGCCCAGCGAGCAGCCTTTCAGGAACACCACGGTACGAATTCCGGGGCCGTCGTGGGTAGAGTAACGCTGAATATTGAAGATCATGTTTTTCGCCTCTCATATTGCATATGAAGATTAAATTACTTTCGAATGAAAGCTATCTTGATGCAGGTCAACTCTTGAGCAGGTTTTGTCGTGATAGGGTAAGTGCAGGCTAATTTAAGGGTGACATCATGGAACTTTATCTCGACACATCTGACGTTGCGGCAGTCAAAAAGCTGGCGCGTATCTTCCCGCTGGCGGGCGTGACCACCAACCCAAGCATCGTTGCGGCCGGTAAAACGCCGCTCGACGAACTGCTGCCCGCGCTGCACGACGCGCTGGGCGGCAAGGGCCGTCTGTTTGCGCAGGTAATGGCAACCACCGCCGAAGGGATGGTGGAAGACGCGCGCAAGCTGCGCGCCATCATTAACGATCTGGTGGTGAAAGTGCCGGTGACCGCAGAAGGGCTGGCGGCGATCAAGATGCTGAAAGCGGAAGGGATCCCGACCCTGGGCACGGCGGTCTACGGTGCCGCGCAGGGGATGCTCTCCGCGCTGGCGGGGGCAGAGTATGTGGCCCCTTACGTTAACCGCGTGGACGCGCAGGGCGGGGACGGGATTCAGACCGTAATTGAGCTGCAACAGCTGCTGACGCTGCACGCGCCGCAGTCAAAGGTGCTGGCCGCGAGCTTTAAAACCCCGCGTCAGGCGCTGGACTGCCTGCTGGCAGGCTGCGAGTCCATCACGCTGCCGCTGGACGTGGCGCAGCAGTTTATTACCTCTCCGGCGGTAGACGCAGCGATTGTGAAGTTTGAGCAGGACTGGCAGGGGGCGTTTGGACGGACGTCCATCTGACGCGGCTGCCGGGTGGCGCTGGCGCTTACCCGGCCTACGTTCGAGCCGTTGTAGGTCGGGTAAGGCTAAGCCGCCACCCGACTTTTTTACTGGCTACACACCTCACACCCCGGGTTACGCATCAGCTTCATCTCGCGGAACTGGCAGGTCATCGCGTCATACATCACGATTTTCCCCGCTGCCGGCGTGCCGTAATTCGTCAGCACCTTGATCGCTTCCATTGCCTGCAGTGAACCAATCACGCCGACGAGCGGCGCCATCACGCCCGCCTCAACGCAGGTCAGCGCATTCTCGCCAAACAGACGGCTCAGGCAGCGGTAGCAGGGTTCACCCTCGGCGTACGTGAAGACGCTGATTTGCCCCTCCATGCGGATCGCCGCGCCGGAGACCAGCGGGGTTTTGTGAGCAAAACAGCCCGCGTTGAGCTGATTACGGACGGTGACGTTATCGGTGCAGTCCAGGACCAGATCGTGCCGGGCAATCTGCGCGGAGAGCGCGTCGTCATCCAGCATTGCGTCAATCAGCGTGAACTGAACGTGGGGGTTGATACGCGCCAGCTCAGCCCTGGCGGATTCCACTTTCGGCTGGCCCACCGTCGCGTCGCTGTGCAGCGTCTGGCGCTGCAGGTTGGACACCGACACGGTATCGAAATCCAGCAGCGTCATGCTTCCTACGCCCGCCGCGGCAAGGTACTGCGCGGCGGCGCAGCCCAGCCCGCCCAGCCCGACGACCAGCACGCTGGCCGCCTTGAGCGCTTCCTGACCCTCGAAGTCAAACCCGCGCAGCACGATCTGGCGGTTGTAGCGCATCATCTCCTGGTCGCTCAGCTCCACCGTCATGTCAGCCTCCGAACAGGTGGTTAAAGCGCTCGACCTCAACCCATTCGCCGGCTTCCACGTTGCCGCGCTCGCGCTCCAGCACGATGAAGCAGTTGCCCAGACTGAAGGAACTGAAAATGTGCGAGCCCTGATGTCCGGTAGTGCGTACTTCGAACTCGCCGTCCGCGCTGCGGGTCAGAATGCCGCGCTGGAAATCGAGACGGCCCGGTGATTTTTTCAACCGCGTGGCGGCACGCACGCGCACGCGTTCCGGCAGCGGGCTGGCCTTGTTGCCGGAAAGCTTCGCCAGCAGCGGGATCGCCAGCTGGTAGAAGGTGAGTGCCGCCGAGACCGGGTTACCCGGCAGGCCGCAGAACCAGCTGTGTGAAAGCTTGCCAAACGCGAACGGCTTGCCCGGCTTGATCGCCAGCTTCCAGAAGGCGATTTCACCCAGCTCTTCAAGAAGGGTTTTGGTGTAATCCGCTTCGCCCACGGAGACGCCGCCGGAGCTGATGACCACGTCGGCGGATTTATCCGCCTCGATAAACGCCGCGCGCAGTTGTTCCGGATCGTCAGGAATGATGCCGAGGTTAATCACCTCGCAGCCCAGTTGCTCCAGCATCAGGTGTACCGCCAGGCGGTTGGTGTCGTAAATCTGGCCGTCCTGCAGCGGCTGGCCCGGAAGCTGCAGCTCGTCGCCGGTGGAGAAAACGGCGACGCGCACTTTACGGATCACGTCGATATCCGCGATGCCGAGCGAGGCCAGCACCGGCAGCTCCGCCACCGTCAGCTTTTGCCCGGCGGCAAAGACCGTCGCGCCGAGGGTAATGTCTTCGCCCGTGCGACGGATGTTCTGGCCCGCTTTGACGCTGGCGGTAAAACGCACGCCGTCGTCGGTCTGTTCGGTCTCTTCCTGCATCACCACGGCGTCGCAGCCTGGCGGAACCGGCGCGCCGGTCATGATGCGCACGCAGGTGCCCGCAGGCCATTCGCCGCTAAACGGCTGACCCGCAAAGGCTTTACCCGCCACCGGCAGGGCGTTACCCGTCTGGAGATCCGCCAGGCGTACCGCGTAACCGTCCATCGCGGAGTTATCAAACCCCGGCACGTTGAGCGGAGAGACGATATCGCGTGCGGCAATACGGCCAAAACAGCGCACGAGGGGCAGCGTCTCAACGTCATGCAGCGGGGAAACTCGGTCAAGCATCTGCGTGAGTGCCGTCTCAAGCGGCATCAGTCCGGCGGTAAAATCCATGGTGGGCTCCTGCGGAGTAACAACGAAAGCGTCCATTATGGCAGAAAAGTGCGGCTAACTGTATGACCGGAGGGTGTACGCTTTACATCACTGTTACGTCTTTCTATATTCAAAAATCATCTGAAGTTTCGTCGACGATAATGATATTTATAGAAAAAGCCGCAAACAGGCTAACGGGTGATGCGAATGGTTAAGGCGGTAATCGCAATTCATGGCGGGGCCGGGGCAATCACCCGTGCACAGCTCACTCCTGAGCAGGAAAAGCGCTACATCGACGCGCTGTACGCCATTGTCGAAACGGGCCAGAAAATGCTGGAAGCGGGCGAGAGCGCGCTGGACGTGGTCACCGAGGCGGTACGCCTGCTGGAGGAGTGCCCGTTATTTAATGCGGGGATCGGTTCGGTCTTTACCCGGGATGAAACCCACGAGCTGGATGCCTGCGTCATGGACGGTATCTCCCTGAAAGCGGGGGCCGTGGCAGGCGTCAGCCACCTGCGTAACCCGGTGCTGGCCGCGCGTCTGGTGATGGAAGAGAGCCCGCACGTGCTGCTGACGGGCGCGGGAGCGGAGAGGTTTGCCTTCGAACACGGAATGGCGCCGGTATCGCCCGATCTGTTTTCCACAGAGGCGCGCTATCAGCAGCTGCTGGACGCCCGTTCGGCGGGCATGACGCAGCTTGACCATACTGCGCCGCTGGATGAGCGCAGCAAAATGGGCACGGTCGGCGCGGTGGCGCTCGACAAAGCGGGCAACCTCGCGGCGGCAACCTCCACGGGCGGGATGACCAACAAGCTCCCCGGACGTGTGGGCGACAGCCCGCTGCCCGGCGCGGGCTGCTATGCCAATAACGCCACGGCGGCGGTGTCCTGTACCGGCACCGGGGAAGTCTTTATTCGCGCCCTCGCGGCCTACGACATTACCGCGCTGATGGATTACGGCGGCTTAAGCCTCAGCGAAGCCTGCGAGCGCGTAGTGATGGAGAAATTACCTGCCCTGGGCGGCGTCGGCGGGCTGATTGCGGTGGATCGTGAGGGCAACGTGGCCCTGCCGTTCAACAGCGAAGGTATGTACCGCGCCTGGGGCTATGCCGGTGATGAGCCGAGCACGGGGATCTATCGTGAATAAGGGGGCAGCGCGTGCCGCACAGTGAAGAGCTGGACAACCGCGAAGTGCTGGCTGTCCATCAGCTGAATATTGCGTTTCAGGAAGAGCGGCAGTTCATCCCCGCAGTACAGAATTTATCGTTCACGCTCAGGCGCGGCGAGACGCTGGCGATTGTTGGCGAATCCGGCTCCGGGAAATCGGTCACCGCGCTGGCGCTGATGCGCCTGCTGGAACAGACGGGCGGGCAAATCAGCAGCGAGAAAATGCTGCTGCGCCGCCGTAACCGTCAGGTCATTGATTTAAACGAGCTGAGCGGTTCGCAGATGCAGGGCGTGCGCGGGGCGGACATTGCGATGATCTTTCAGGAGCCGATGACCTCCCTGAACCCGGTTTTCCCGGTCGGGGAACAAATCGCCGAGTCCATCCGCCTGCATCAGGGGCTAAGCGGTGATGAAGCGCTCAACGAGGCCCGACGGATGCTGGAGCTGGTGCGCATTCCGGAGGCGCAGGCCATCCTGAGCCGCTATCCGCATCAGCTTTCCGGCGGCATGCGCCAGCGGGTGATGATTGCCATGGCGCTCTCGTGCCGTCCAGCCGTGCTAATTGCCGATGAACCAACGACGGCGCTGGACGTGACGATTCAGGCGCAGATCCTGCAGCTCATCAAGGTGTTGCAGCAGGAGATGGAGATGGGGGTGATTTTCATCACCCACGATATGGGCGTGGTCGCCGATATCGCCGATCGGGTGCTGGTGATGCACAAGGGCAGCGCGGTGGAAACCGGCCCGGTCGAGCAGATTTTTCACGCGCCCGCGCATCCTTACACCAAAGCGCTGCTGGCGGCGGTTCCGCGCCTAGGGGCGATGAACGGCAGCGATCTGCCGCGTCGTTTTCCGTTGATTTCCCTGGAGGCGTCTGAGCCGCAGGAGGAGGAACGCGAGCAGGACACCGTGGTGCCGGGCAAGCCCATTCTGGAAGTGCGCAATCTGGTCACGCGTTTTCCGCTGCGTAGCGGTGTACTGAACCGCGTAAAGCGCGAAGTGCACGCGGTGGAAAACGTCAGCTTCGACCTCTGGCCGGGCGAAACGCTGGCGCTGGTAGGGGAGTCCGGCTGCGGTAAATCCACGACCGGGCGCGCGTTGCTCCGTCTGGTGGACGCGCAGGAGGGAAGCATTACCTTTAACGGCGAGCGCATTGATACCCTTCCGGACAGCAGGCTGCAGGCGGTGCGGCGGGATATTCAGTTTATTTTTCAGGATCCGTATGCCTCTCTCGATCCGCGACATACGGTGGGGTATTCGATCATGGAGCCGCTGCGGGTGCATAACCTGCTCGACGGCGAGGCGGCGCAGCGTCGCGTGGCCTGGCTGCTGGAGCGCGTTGGCCTGAAGCCGGAACACGCCTGGCGTTATCCGCACGAGTTTTCCGGCGGGCAGCGGCAGCGTATCTGCATCGCCCGCGCGCTGGCGCTGAACCCAAAAGTGGTGATTGCGGATGAATCCGTCTCGGCGCTGGATGTCTCTATCCGGGCGCAAATCATCAATCTGCTGCTGGATTTACAGCGGGATATGGGGATCGCCTTCCTGTTTATCTCGCACGACATGGCGGTGGTTGAGCGCATCAGCCATCGCGTGGCGGTGATGTTTATGGGGCAAATTGTGGAAATCGGTCCGCGAAGAGCGGTATTCGAGAACCCGCAGCACCCGTACACCCGCAAGCTCATCGCGGCGGTCCCGGTCGCCGATCCGGCGCATCGTCACGGCCAGCGCGTGCTGCTGCAGGATGAAATGCCGAGCAATATTCGTAAACGCGGAGAGGCCGTGGAGCGCGTGGCGCTGCGTGAGGTCGGTCCGGGTCATTTCGTGGCTCCCCCGCGTCAGGACAATGCCTTTTCGCGGTTATAACTTTCAACAGGCAGGAGAACATAATGGTTACATTTGTAGCGCGTAGATGGTTGTTAGCCGCGAGCGTGACGGCAGCCCTGGCCGCTGCCCCCGCGTTCGCTGCCAAAGATGTGGTGGTCGCCGTCGGCTCTAACTTCACCACGTTGGATCCGTATGACGCTAACGACACGCTCTCCCAGGCGGTGGCGAAATCGTTCTACCAGGGCCTGTTTGGCCTGGATAAAGAGATGAAGCTTAAAAACGTGCTGGCGGAGGGGTACACCGTTTCGGATGACGGGCTGGTGTACACCATTAAGCTCAAAACCGGGGTGAAGTTCCAGGACGGCACCGACTTTAATGCGGACGCGGTGAAGGTAAACCTGGATCGCGCCAGCAATCCGGAGAACAGCCTCAAGCGTTATAACCTCTATAAAAACATCGCCAAAACCGAGGTGGTCGACCCGGCGACGGTAAAAATCACCCTGAAAGAGCCGTTCTCCGCGTTTATCAATATTCTGGCGCACCCGGCGACGGCGATGATCTCCCCTGCCGCGCTGAAGAAATACGGCAAGGAGATCGGCTTCCACCCGGTCGGTACCGGTCCGTACGAGCTGGTCACCTGGAATCAGACCGATTTTGTGAAGGTGAAGAAATACGCGGGCTACTGGCAGAAAGGGCTGCCGAAGCTGGACACCATCACCTGGCGTCCGGTAGTGGATAACAACACCCGTGCGGCGATGCTGCAAACCGGCGAGGCGCAGTTTGCGTTCCCGGTCCCGTACGAGCAGGCCGCCATTCTGGAGAAAAACAGCAAGCTGGAGCTGGTCGCCAGCCCGTCGATCATGCAGCGCTACATCAGCATGAACGTCACGCAAAAGCCGTTCGATAATCCGAAGGTGCGCGAAGCCATTAACTATGCCATTAACCGCCAGGCGCTGGTGAAGGTCGCTTTTGCGGGCTATGCCACCCCGGCCACCGGCGTGCTGCCGCCGGCTATCGCGTATGCGCAAAGCTATCAGCCGTGGCCGTACGATCCGGCCAAAGCGCGCGAGCTGCTGAAAGAGGCGGGCTATCCGAACGGCTTTAGCACCACGCTGTGGTCGTCGCATAACCACAGTACCGCCCAGAAGGTGCTGCAGTTTACCCAGCAGCAGCTGGCACAGGTGGGGATTAAGGCGCAGGTTACCGCCATGGATGCCGGACAGCGTGCGGCAGAGGTCGAGGGGAAAGGGCAGAAAGAGAGCGGCGTGCGGATGTTCTACACCGGCTGGTCGGCCTCGACCGGTGAAGCCGACTGGGCGCTGTCGCCGCTGTTTGCCTCGCAGAACTGGCCGCCAACCCTGTTCAATACCGCATTCTACAGCAACCCGCAGGTGGACAAAGACCTGGCTGACGCGCTGAAAACCACCAAACCGGAGGAGAAAGCACGCCTCTACAAGGACGCGCAGGACATCATCTGGAAAGAGTCGCCGTGGGTGCCGCTGGTGGTGGAGAAACTGGTGTCAGCCCATAACAAAGCGTTGACCGGGTTCTACATCATGCCGGATACGGGCTTTAGCTTTGACGATGCGGATTTAAAATAACGCCCATGCTGAACTATGTTTGCAAACGCCTGCTGGGGCTTATCCCGACGCTGCTGATTGTGGCGGTACTGGTGTTTTTGTTTGTCCACATGCTGCCGGGCGATCCGGCGCGTCTGGTTGCCGGGCCCGAAGCGGATGCCACGGTCATTGAGCTGGTGCGTAAACAGCTGGGTCTTGACCAGCCGCTGTATATGCAGTTTCTGCACTATATTGGCAACGTTCTGCAGGGCGATTTTGGTATCTCGATGGTGTCGCGTCGTCCGGTGTCGGAGGAGATCGCCAGCCGCTTTATGCCCACGTTCTGGTTAACGATAGCCAGCATGAGCTGGGCGGTGGTGTTCGGACTTGGCGCCGGGATTGTGGCGGCCGTCTGGCGCAACCGCTGGCCGGACAAGCTCGGCATGGCGCTGGCGGTGACCGGCATCTCCTTCCCGGCGTTCGCGCTGGGGATGCTGCTGATGCAGATCTTCTCCGTTGAGCTGGGCTGGCTGCCCACCGTCGGGGCCGATACCTGGAAGCATTACATTCTGCCCTCGATGACGCTGGGGGCTGCCGTGTCGGCGGTGATGGCCCGCTTTACCCGCGCCTCGTTCGTTGACGTGCTGAGCGAAGATTATATTCGCACCGCGCGGGCGAAAGGGGTCAGCGAGAAGTGGGTCATTCTCAAGCACGGGTTCCGCAATGCGATGATCCCGGTGGTGACGATGATGGGGCTGCAGTTTGGCTTCCTGCTGGGCGGCTCTATCGTGGTGGAAAAGGTCTTCAACTGGCCCGGGCTGGGACGTCTGCTGGTCGATTCCGTCGAGATGCGCGACTACCCGGTGATTCAGGCGGAAGTCCTGCTTTTCTCGCTGGAGTTTATTCTTATCAACCTCGTGGTGGACGTGCTCTACGCCGCCATTAACCCGGCCATCAGGTATAAGTAAGATGCGATTGTTGAACTGGCGGCGTCAGGCCGTATTAAACGCCATGCCGGGGCTAAAACCGGACCACATCCGCACCCCGTGGTCTGAATTCTGGCGGCGCTTTCGCCGTCAGCCGGTCGCGATGACCGCGGGGCTGTTCGTGCTGCTGCTGATCGTGGTGGCGATCGTGGCGCCGTGGGTGGCGCCGTTTGATGCGGAAAACTATTTTGACTACGACCGCCTGAACGACGGGCCCTCAATGCTCCACTGGTTCGGCGTGGACTCTCTCGGGCGGGATATCTTTAGCCGGGTGCTGGTGGGGGCGCAGATCTCGCTCGCCGCCGGGGTGTTTGCGGTGCTGATCGGCGCGGCAATCGGGATCGTGCTGGGGCTGGTCGCCGGCTATTACGAAGGCTGGTGGGACCGCATCATCATGCGCATCTGCGACGTGCTGTTTGCCTTCCCCGGCATTCTGCTGGCGATTGCCGTGGTGGCGATCATGGGCAGCGGCATGGCCAACGTCATCATTGCGGTCGCGGTGTTTTCGATTCCGGCCTTTGCCCGCCTGGTGCGCGGCAACACGCTGGTGCTGAAACAGCAGACCTTCATCGAGTCGGCCCGCAGTATGGGGGCCAGCGATGCGACCATCCTCTTCAGCCATATTCTGCCGGGGACGGTGTCGTCCATCGTGGTCTACTTCACCATGCGTATCGGCGTGTCGATTATCTCGGCGGCGAGCCTGTCGTTTCTGGGGCTGGGGGCACAGCCTCCGACGCCGGAGTGGGGCGCGATGCTGAACGAGGCGAGGGCCGATATGGTGATTGCGCCGCACGTGGCGATCTTCCCGAGTCTGGCGATTTTCCTGACCGTGCTGGCGTTTAACCTGCTGGGGGATGGGCTGCGCGACGCGCTGGATCCGAGGATAAAGGGGTAGTGCAGTGAAATGTGCCGGGTGGCGGCTACGCCTTACCCGGCCTACAAAAGCGGAGTGGGGGGAATTAAACCCGGCTACCCCACAGGTCATACTCATCCGCGTTTTCAACCTTCACGCGAATAATATCACCCGGCTTAACGTTGGTTTCGCCATTCAGGTACACCGCACCGTCGATTTCAGGGGCGTCCGCCATGCTGCGGCCAATCGCGCCTTCTTCGTCCACTTCGTCGATGATAACCATGATCTCGCGGCCCACTTTCTCCTGCAGACGTTCGGCAGAAATCTGCTGCTGCAGCTGCATGAAGCGGTTCCAGCGCTCTTCCTTAACCTCTTCCGGCACCTGATCCGCCAGCTCGTTGGCGGTTGCGCCTTCCACCGGGCTGTATTTGAAGCAGCCGACGCGGTCCAGGCGCGCTTCCTTCAGGAAGTCGAGCAGCATCTGGAAGTCTTCTTCGGTTTCACCCGGGAAGCCGACGATAAAGGTGGAGCGCAGGGTCAGATCCGGGCAGATCTCACGCCACTGCTTGATGCGCGCCAGCTGACGGTCAACGGAGCCAGGACGTTTCATCAGCTTCAGGATACGCGGGCTGGCATGCTGCAGCGGGATGTCCAGGTACGGCAGAATCTTGCCTTCCGCCATCAGTGGGATCACGTCGTCAACGTGCGGGTAAGGGTAAACGTAGTGCAGACGCGTCCAGATACCGAGTTTGGACAGCTGCTCGCACAGGCCGACCATGCTGGTTTTCACCGGCTCGCCGTTGTGGAAGCCGGAGCGGTGCTTAACGTCCACGCCATAAGCTGAGGTGTCCTGGGAGATGACCAGCAGTTCCTTCACGCCCGCATCGGCCAGACGTTTGGCTTCCGCCAGCACTTCGCCGATTGGACGGCTCACCAGATCGCCACGCATGGACGGGATGATGCAGAAGGTGCAGCGGTGGTTGCAGCCTTCGGAAATTTTCAGGTACGCGTAGTGACGCGGCGTCAGCTTCACGCCCTGTTCCGGCACCAGGCTCAGGAACGGGTTGTGTTTTGGTTTTGGCACGTAGTGATGAACATGTTGCAGCACCTGCTCGTAGCTGTGCGGGCCGGTAATCTCCAGCACCTTCGGGTGCACTTCGCGGATCTGGTCTTCTTTCGCGCCCAGACAGCCGGTCACGATCACTTTGCCGTTTTCGGTCAGCGCTTCACCGATGGCTTCCAGTGACTCCTGGACCGCGCTGTCGATAAACCCGCAGGTGTTAACGATCACCATATCGGCGTTGTCGTAGCTTGGCACCACGTCATAGCCCTCGGTGCGCAGTTCGGTCAGGATGCGTTCTGAATCCACCAGGTTTTTCGGGCAGCCCAGGGAGACGAAGCCGATTTTCGGCTGGTGCGTAACATTGCTCATAGGTTAAAAATTCATCAATTATGGAGTTATCAGGGCGGGATTTTACAGCGTATCGCGGGGGATTTATACACTCTTTGCAAGGTGGATGCGCCGGGCAGAGGTTGTAACATTGTAAATAATGTTAATCAGTTAATAAAAATTGATCCCAGGCATTAAACTGTACAAAAAATGTACTTATCCTGACTATGCACCATGGCTGACAGAGGAGGAAAGAGCATGACCGTTGACAGACTAAAACGCGATCTGCTGAACAAGCTGATCAACGCCCGAATCGACCTGGCCGCGTACCTGCAGTTGAGGAAGGCAAAAGGGTATATGTCAGTCAGCGAAAGCGAACATCTGCGTGATAACCTGTTTGAACTTTGCAATTTCATGCGTGAAAAAGCACCGGCCCTGCAGGCGAACTACGGCGAAAGTGAAGAAGTCGCGCTGCGCCGCGCCGCCGAGGTGCTCTCCATTGCAGGGGTGTGTCTGATGAACGGACGCCACGACTGCCCGAATTTTATCGCCGTAAACGCGGAGAAGCTTGAAAACTGCCTGACAACGCTCTCTCTATGCATCATGTGCCTGAACGAGCACAAACAGCTCGAACAGCACTGATCCCGGGGGAGGCAACTCCCCCTTCTGATTAAGCTTTTGTAAAAGTGGTAACGCGCCCGGACGCAGTGGCTAATCTTTAAGCCATATGCCGATAAAGGAGCGCATTATGCCTCGATCCTCGCTGATTTCCCTGCCTGCGTTATTTATTCCGTTTTCACTTCTAGCTGCGCCAGAGGCGGTGAAGGTCGAGGTGCTGCAAAACAGACTCGATCACCCCTGGTCCCTGGCGTTCCTGCCGGATAATAATGGGCTGCTGGTGACCCTGAAGGGTGGCCAGCTCAAACGCTGGCAGGCCGGAAAAGGGCTCTCCGATCCGATTGTCGGCGTACCGAAGGTCTGGGCAAACGGGCAGGGAGGATTGCTGGATGTGGTGCTGGCGCCGGATTTTGAAACGTCGCGCCGCGTCTGGCTGAGCTACGCCGAGGCCGGGCATGACGGCAAAGCCGGAACGGCGGTGGGCTTTGGCCGCCTGAGCGACGACTATTCCCGCATCGAGGGATTCCAGGTGGCGTTCCGCCAGATGCCGAAACTCTCAACCGGTAACCATTTCGGCGGACGGCTGGTGTTCGACGGCAAAGGCTCCCTCTTTATCGGACTCGGCGAGAATAACCAGCGTCCGACGGCGCAGGATCTGGATAAATTGCAGGGCAAAGTGGTGCGCCTCACCGAAGACGGAAAAGTCCCGCCGGATAACCCCTTTGTGAATACCCCCGGTGCGCGACCTGAAATCTGGTCTTACGGCATCCGCAACCCGCAGGGGATGGCGATGAACCCCTGGAGCGACACGCTGTGGCTGAACGAGCACGGCCCGCGCGGCGGGGATGAGATCAATATCCCGGAGAAGGGTAAGAACTACGGCTGGCCGCTGGCAACGCACGGCATTAACTACAGCGGTCTGAAAATCCCGGAAGCCAAAGGCGAGCACGTTGAGGGCACCGAGAAGCCGCTGTTCGTCTGGAAAGTCTCACCCGCGGTAAGCGGCATGGCGTTCTACAACAGCGACGTCTTCCCGCAGTGGAAAAACAAGCTGTTTATCGGCGCGCTGAAGGAGAAGGACGTGATCGTGCTGAGCGTGGAGGGTAACAAGGTGACAGAGGACGGGCGCATTCTGGGCGACCGGGATCAGCGTATTCGCGATGTGCGGGTGGGGCCGGATGGGTATCTGTATGTCCTGACCGACGAGACGGACGGGCAGCTGTTGAAAGTCAGCCCGTCCGGCGCGTAATCAGGTAACCGGGATCATCACGACGTTACGGTACGCCGGGCGATCGCTCAGCTGTTTAAGCCAGCGCTCCAGGTGCGGGCGCGGCGTCCACTTCAGGCCCATGTTGGTCAGGTTCCAGACGAATGGCGCCACGGCGATATCGCCGGTGCCGAACGCCTCGCCGGAGAACCAGGCGTGCTTCGCCAGCTCGTCATCCATCATCGCAAACAGATTTTCGCAGGCATCCTGCGCGGCGTGAATCGCGGGATAATCGCGTTCCGCTTCCGGCGTGCGGATAAGCCCCATCAGGATCACTCGGTGGGTTGGGGACAGCGTCTGGTTCGCCCAGTCCATCCACTTTTCGCCCTGGGCGCGGCGGGCCGGGTTTTCTACCCACAGGCGGCCCTGACCGTACTGGGCGGCGAGGTAACGCACAATCGTGTTGGACTCCCAAAGCGTCGCGTCCGTTTCATCATCGCGCAGCAGCGGCACCAGGCCATTCGGGTTCATGGCCAGATAGTCGGCCTCCTTGTTCACGCCGAACGCCATGCCTGCCATGATTTGATTGAACGGTAAATCCAGCTCTTCCAGCGTCCAGAGCACTTTCTTAACGTTGGTCGAATTATTCCTGCCCCACAGCGTAATCATATTTACTCCCGATGAGATGTGAATCCGAATCAGCTTTTCGCCATGGTGAGATAAACCTAACAATTACGCAACAGAAGACAAAAAAATCGTCTTAATCAAAGCGTATGTGAATGTTATTGCATAAACTTTAATAACTTTACCCTCGTTGGGTTTCTTTAACGGTTTTAGTGCGCTATTACTCATCGCTTCTTGCGACACGGTGATGTGACGTAATTTTTGAATGGACACTCGGGTGGCATTTATGACGCGTAAAATGACTTCTCTGCGCAGCCTGGCGGCAGGCTCTGCGCTTCTTTTCCTGTTTGCACCAACGCTCTACGCAGCTGAACAGGCTGCGCCCGAAGCGCCGCCTGTGGATGCGCGCGCCTGGATCCTGATGGACTACGCCAGCGGTAAAGTGCTGGCGGAAGGGAATGCGGATGAGAAACTCGATCCGGCAAGCCTGACCAAAATCATGACCAGCTATGTGGTGGGCCAGGCGCTGAAAGCGGGCAAGATCAAGCTGGACGATATGGTGACCATCGGGAAAGACGCCTGGGCGACCGGCAATCCGGCCCTGCGCGGATCTTCCGTGATGTTCCTGAAGCCAGGGGACCAGGTCTCCGTTTCCGATCTGAATAAAGGGGTGATTATTCAGTCGGGAAATGATGCGTGCATCGCGCTGGCCGACTACGTTGCCGGCAGCCAGGATTCTTTCATTGGCTTGATGAATGGTTACGCGCAGAAGCTGGGCTTAACCAACACCACGTTCAAAACGGTTCACGGCCTGGATGCGCCGGGCCAGTTCAGCACCGCGCGCGACATGGCGCTGCTGGGGAAAGCGCTGATCCACGACGTGCCGGATGAATACGCCATCCACAAAGAGAAAGAGTTTACCTTCAACAAAATTCGCCAGCCGAACCGCAACCGCCTGCTGTGGAGCAGCAACGTCAACGTGGACGGGATGAAAACCGGCACCACGGCGGGTGCAGGCTATAACCTGGTAGCCTCCGCGACCCAGGGCGACATGCGCCTGATTTCGGTAGTGCTGGGCACCAAAACCGACCGCATTCGCTTTAACGAATCAGAAAAACTGCTGACCTGGGGCTTCCGCTTTTATGAAACCGTGACGCCGATTAAACCGGATGCCACGTTCGTCAGCCAGCGCGTCTGGTTTGGTGACAAGAGCGAGGTAAACCTGGGCGCCGGTGAGGCGGGCTCGGTAACCATTCCGCGCGGCCAGCTGAAGAACCTGAAGGCCAGCTACACTCTGACCGACCCGCAGCTCACCGCCCCGCTGAAAAAAGGCCAGGTGGTTGGGACGATTGATTTCCAGCTTAACGGTAAGTCGATTGAACAGCGTCCGCTGATTGTGATGGAAGCAGTGGAAGAGGGCGGCTTCTTCAGCCGGATGTGGGATTTCGTGATGATGAAATTCCACGGGTGGTTTGGCAGCTGGTTTAGCTAAGTTTTTTGCCGGGTGGCGCTGCGCTTACCCGGCCTACGTTCGAGCCGTTGTAGGCCGGGTAAGGCGAAGCCGCCACCCGGCATAACCTCAATACATCAACTTCACCTGCTGCGCTTTCGCGTGGGCCACAATCTCGTCGTCCGGGCGGCAATCGCTGACGATGGCATCGAACTGCGCCAGCTCGCCCATTCTTGCCGGACGCACCTTACCAAACTTACTGTGATCGACCACCAGCACATGGTACTGCGCGGCGCTCAACGCCCAGTGCTTGACCGGTAATTCTTCCAGATTAAAGCAGGTTGCCCCCTGACGCACATTGACGCCCGCGGCAGAATAAAACGCGATATCCGGACAGAGATTGCTGAGCGTGTCCTGCAGGTTGAGCGGCTTAAAGATCGCGTTGCTGGCGTGAAACTCACCGCCGCAGAGGATCACCCGGCACTCGGGTTTCTCCTGAAGCGCCAGAAAGGTGTTCAGGGAATAACAGACGGCGGTAAACGGAATGCTGCTGTCGATGGCTTCGATAATCCACGGCGTGGTGGTACCGCAGTCAAAAAACAGCGTCTGGTGCGGCTGTACCAGGGAAGCCGCAAGCCGCGCGGCTTTGCGTTTCTCTTCCACCAGGCGCGTCTTCTGGTCGCTGATCAGATAATGGCTGGCGCTACGCGGCTCAAGCACAATGTATCCGCCCAGCAGCACGACGGGCGCGCTCTCGCTGTTCAGATCCCGACGAATGGTCATCTCCGAGACGCCGAGGAGGTTGGCGGCTTCCTTAAGATGCAGCTTATCGCTGCGCTTCAGCGCCTGCAGCAGCTGAGCAATGCGGTCATCGCGACGTGTTTCCATAGTTCCTCGGCATAAAAAAATGAACCCCCGCAGGGCGGGGGTTCAAGTGTAACCTGTCAGGTCGGGGTTAGTCACGTATCCAGCCTTTGCGGATCGGGATGGCGAAAATGGCGCGATAGAGTGAAGAAAGCGCACGGTAGAGCGCTTCCCCGATGAGGCTCCACAGGATAGCCGCGCTCACGCAGCCAATCAGCCCCACCAGGAAGCCGCCAACCATATCCAGCGGCCAGTGGACGCCCAGATACACGCGAGACCAGGCGATGGCCACAGCGACCACCATCAGCACCGCACCCGACCACAGGCGATGCCAGAACAGGAAGGCCAGTGCGAAGGTGAAGATCACCGTACCGTGATCGCTCGGGAAAGAGTCATCCGGCGCATGGTGCAGGAAGGTATAGCCGACGTGATCGACAAACGGACGATCGTGCGGGAACGCATGGCCCAGAATGTAACTCGCCAGGACGCTTACGCCGAGAGCCATCGCCACTTTGATTACAAGCTTGCGCTGCGCTTTCACCTGGCTACGAGGTCCCCACAGCCAGAGGATGGCTGCCAGCGCGGGCACGATACTGATCAGATCTTTTGCCAGAAAGGTGGCGAAGTCGATCATCCACTCGGGCGAGGCCGGGGTGGCGTTGATCAGATAAAACAGCTGATAATTCAGATTCTCTAGCATAGCGTTATCACTCTTTAGCAAACCGGGTGGAAACCAGCCCGTAGACTGCCACCTGGGAAAACCAGACCCACCACCCGGCCCACAGGTTGTGAGAGAAAAAATGCGCCCCGCGCATGACCTGACCGAAGCCCATCGCCAGACCCAGCAAAATGCCGAGAACGACAAAGCTCCAGGCCAGACGCGGCCGCTCGCGCCAGAAGGCAAAAAACAGTCCCATCACCATAAAGCCGCTGGAAGAATGGCCGCCGGGGAAGCAGCGCCCCGGGCCGCTCTCCGCCGGGACAGCGCTGAACAGGGGATAGGACATCGCCTTACCGCCATATTCCACCAGGTCCCACGGGCAGCTGTGATGGCTCATGCTTTTCAGCACGCCCACGACCAGCGCGCCAAGCCCCATCAGCAGCGCCGCCGTAACCAGCCTCGCGTTACGCTTGTACGCGCCGTAAAACAGCGCCACGGCGCCTAAAGCGATGGCAATGTACTTCGCCAGACGATGGTTGAGCAGATCCAGCAGGTGGTCTTTCTGCAGCGGGAAGCTCTGCGTCGCCGCGTCATACCAGAAGCCGGTGATCCATCTGTCGAGCGCTTCATTGCGCGATAGCCACGTAAACACCACGGCAAGGACTATCAGTATGAAAAGCTGATAACCATAAAAGCGGGCCGGCAAGCGGTAAAGGCGTTTTGTCTTATTTGTCTGTAACTTAGACAATTCTGAACGGCTGGAGGTGAGTGACATAATTTGGGGTCGTTGACGAGTAATGGGGCTATCATAAATCTGTCAAATTAAGGAAACCTTAAACGAAGACGATATGTGCTTTATTTCTGTTTATCCTCGATAAATCACTATCTCGGGCTGCGGCATTTCATTACACTCGTCGCGATTTTGTCATTATAAAGAGATTGCATGTTAAACCGTTCTTCTTCAGGTTCACGTCTGGGTCGTCAGGCGTTGCTTTTCCCCCTGTGTCTGGTGCTCTACGAATTTTCTACCTATATCGGCAACGATATGATTCAACCCGGTATGCTGGCCGTGGTGGCGCAGTACAACGCCGGAATTGAGTGGGTACCGACCTCCATGACCGCCTATCTGGCCGGCGGCATGTTTTTGCAGTGGCTGTTAGGCCCGCTGTCGGATCGTATTGGCCGTCGCCCGGTGATGCTGACGGGCGTGGTGTGGTTCATCGTCACCTGCCTTGCCACGCTGCTGGCGCAAAATATTGAACAATTTACCCTGCTGCGCTTCCTGCAGGGGGTGAGCCTGTGCTTTATCGGCGCCGTGGGGTATGCGGCCATTCAGGAGTCGTTTGAAGAGGCGGTGTGTATCAAAATCACCGCGCTGATGGCGAACGTGGCGCTGATCGCTCCCTTACTCGGGCCGCTGGTGGGCGCCGCATGGGTGCATATGGCCCCCTGGGAAGGGATGTTTGTGCTGTTTGCCGTTCTCGCCGCCATCGCGTTCTTTGGTCTGCACCGGGCAATGCCGGAAACCGCCACCCGCATCGGCGAGAAACTCTCGCTGAAAGAGCTGGGTCGGGATTACAAAGAAGTGCTGAAGAATGGCCGCTTTGTGGCGGGCGCGCTGGCGACCGGGTTCGTTAGCCTGCCTCTGCTGGCGTGGATTGCCCAGTCACCGGTCATTATCATCAGCGGTGAAAAGCTGAGCAGCTACGAGTACGGCCTGTTGCAGGTGCCGATTTTTGGCGCGCTGATTATCGGTAACCTGGTGCTGGCGCGTCTGACGTCACGCCGCACCGTGCGTTCACTGATTATCATGGGCGGCTGGCCGATTGCGGCCGGGCTGATTCTGGCGGCGGTGGCGACCGTTGCGTCATCACACGCTTATCTGTGGATGACGGCAGGACTCAGCATTTACGCCTTCGGGATTGGCGTGGCGAACGCCGGGCTGGTGCGCCTGACGCTGTTTGCCAGCGAGATGAGTAAAGGCACGGTCTCCGCGGCGATGGGGATGCTGCAGATGCTGATTTTTACCGTCGGTATCGAGGTGAGCAAGCATGCCTACGCGATGGGCGGTAACGGGCTGTTCAGCCTGTTTAACCTCGCCAACGGCGTGCTGTGGGTTGGCCTGATGGTGGTGTTCCTGAAAGACAAGCGCGTCGGAAACGCCCTGCAACCTTAACTGTTTATTCCCTCTCCCGGTGGGAGAGGGTTAGGGTGAGGGCACCAGACCGCACTGTGTTAGTTAAACGGTGCCTCCCCGTTCAACACCTTCTCAATCACATCCAGCACGCCTTCCTCGTTATTATGCGGCGCTTCAAAACGCGCCGCCGCTTTGATATGCGGTCTGGCATTCGCCATCGCAAAGCTGAACCCGGACTGGCGCAGCATCTCCACGTCGTTGCCGCTGTCGCCGAAGGCCACCACGTCGCTGTTCTCTATCCCCCAGCGCTGTTGCAGGATCCGCAGGCCGTTGGCCTTATGCACGCCGGGGATAATCAGGTCGATACTGCCGTGACCGGTGGTGACGGGCACCATGATGTCGCTGAGTTTTTCATGCAGCAGCGCCTGAATACGCGGAATTTCATCATCAGACACGTTAAGCCCGAACTTGAAGAAAATATCGTTCAGGTTGCCGAAATCGCTGACCATTTCCAGACGGTGATAGTATTTTGCCGCGATGGCCTTAAAGCCCTCGTCATAGCACTTCAGCGTATAGGCGCTGCTCTTCCCGCAGGCGATAATCTCAATGCCCGGCACGTCGTTTAACACGTTCGCGACAGTCTCGAAATGGGCTTTCGACAGTTCACCGTTGAAGACGTCTTCACCCTCACTCACGACCCAGCCGCCGTTTTCGGCGACGAATGAAATTTCATGCGCAATCTCCGGGAAAAAGGAGATCAGCTGGTAGTACTGGTTGCCGCTGGCGACCACGAAGCGAATGCCTTGCGCCTTCATGCGCGCGTACTGCGCCAGAAAGCGCGGGCGATTGTAGGTCTTGGCATCACTCAGGAATGTGCCATCCATGTCGACGGCGATCAGTTTAACGCTCATATCCCTTCTCCAGTGTCGTGTGTTTCGTTTCCGGCTTTGCCACCGCGCGCGCCACCAGCGCCGCGACGATCACCAATCCTAATACCACCAGCATGGCGCTGCGCAGCCCGTAGTGCTCCCCGAGGAAGCCGAGCAGCGGCGGCCCGACCAGGAAGGCGAGATAGCCGGTTGTCGCCACCACGCTGACGCGCGTCGGGGCATCCGGGCCGGTGTCGCTGGCGGCAGAGATGGTCAGCGGGAAGCCGAGGGATGCACCCAGCCCCCAGAGGATCACCGAGACGCCGGCAATCCAGTCCACGTCCACAAAGATGATCATCGCGATACCCAGCCCGCCGAGCAGGGCGCTGGCGCGCACTACCGCCACGCGGCTGTAGCGGTCGATAAACCAGCCGCCGGTGAAGCGCCCGACGGTCATCCCCAGCGTAAACCCGGCGTAAATCAGCGAGCCGGAGGTCGGGCTAAAGCCGTGACCGTCCACCATCAGCAGGGGCAGCCAGTCGTTGGCGGACCCTTCCGCGAACGCCATCGCCAGCACCACCACGCCGATCAGCATCAGCTGGAAATCGCGGTAGAAGGGCAGCCCTTTTTCGGCTGAGTGCTGTTCGTCAGCGGAGTTTTTACCGGTGCCGTCCGGGATGGCCCGGATGCCGGTCAGAATGGGAATGATGCACACCAGCGCCGCCAGCAGAATATGCAGATTCGCGCTCACGCCAGTGGCCGTCAGCGCCATCCCCACGCCCGCACCGGCCAGCGTGCCGAGGCTATAGAAGCCGTGCATCATTGGCAGCACGGTTTTGTTCATCTCGCGTTCGACCGCTGCCCCTTCCACATTTATCGCCACTTCCGCCGAGCCGAAGCTGCCGCCAAATACCGTCAGCCCGAGGGCAAACAGCACCGGTGAGGCAAACCACAGCGCCGCGCTCAGCACGATCATCCCGAACACCGCGAAGCACATGGTGGTGCGGATCACCGCTCGCGTACCGAAGCGCTTTACCAGCCACGCGGAGCAGAGAATGCCGCTCATGGAGCCTATCGACAGGCCGAACAGCACGATGCCCATTTCCGCGGTAGAGACGGACAAAATATCGCGAATGGCGGGGGTGCGCGTGGCCCAGGAGGCCATCAGCAGGCCGGGAATGAAGAAGAACATAAACAGCGCCCACAGGCGGAGCTGCAGGGCTTTGCGGGGAGAGGTCAGCGTCATCGGGATAGCACCAGAAGTACAACAATAGCGACAACACTAGCAAGTTTGTGTACATTTGTACACAAACCAGGTGAGGAATTGATGAGCAGACCACCCAACGATCCGCATCGCCGGGAGAAGATCCTGCAGGCGACGCTCGACACCATTGCTGAACACGGTATTCACGCCGTCACGCACCGTAAAATCGCCACCTGCGCGGGCGTGCCGCTGGGGTCGATGACCTACTATTTCGACGGCATGGAGCCGCTGCTGGAGGAGGCCTTCACGTGGTTTACCCGCCAGATGTCGCAGCAGTACCGGGATTTCTTCGCGGGCGTCACCGGGCCGGAAATGGCGTGCGAATCCATCACCACCCTCATCCACAGCTCGCAGGTGACGACGCCGCACAACATGGCGCTGATGTATCAGCTTTACGCCTTTATGCACCGCAGCGCGGCGCTGAAAACGGTGATGCAGGACTGGATGAAGATGAGCCAGACCACGCTGGAGCAGTGGTTCGACCCGGTCACCACCCGCGCGCTGGACGCGTTTATCGAAGGGATGACGCTGCACTATGTCACCGACCGGGCGCCGTTAAGCCGGGAGGAGATTCGGGCGATGGTGGGGAGGATTGCGGGCATTACACCGTTAAATAAAGAAAATTAGTTCATATTTTTCAATGTATTACGATTTTTCTCCATATTGACAATCCGGACCGAACACGTGACTATCCACCGCGGTGGTTATTTACTGTTCAGTGGTTGAGGTTGGCGTTGGGTGAAAAAGTAAGTACCTGGTTCGTACAGGTCAGTCTGGCAAAAAAGAGAGCGTTGTTAGTACTGTTGATTTTGGTTCAGGCGAGTCTGCTGATTGGGCATCTGCTCTACCAGCGCGGCTATGTGGAGGATAACGCTGCACGTATCCTTCGCAATACGGCCATACTCCAGTCCCAGCAGTTTGATACCAGCCTTAACGCGATGCGCTACCAGATGCGCTTTATCGGGAATGCCTTTCTGCTCAACCGTACGGTCACGCCTGAAAACGCGCAGCCATTCCTGCAAGGGGAGCTCAAGCGCGCCTGGCTGGATGGCGTTGTCGTCTTTGATGAAGACGGTGATTTTCTCAGCAGCCGCGCGCTATTTCCTTTTGAGCGCGCTCTGGACGCCTCTACGCTTGCGCAGGCCAGCTTTCGGCAGCACCCTCTGTTTACCGATTTTCGCCGGGATGAAGTTACCGAAAGTTTGTTTTACTGGCAGAGCAACAGCACGGATAAAAACATGTTGGGCTTCGTGATGTTCCGTGCAGTGCGCGACGCACATGGTCGCTTTCTAGGTGGTGCGTTGGGTTTCTTCAATGGTAACACCATGAACGATATGTTTCGCAAAATGGAAGCGCAGGGCTTCGATTTAGGTCAGGGTGGGGCGATGGCGGTCCTTGATCGTGACAATGCGGTGCAGCTTGCCCGTATGGGGGCGAATGACGGTTCGCAATTGAACACCTTCGACCCGCGCCTCGCGAAGCTGCTGGAATACGCAAGCGATACCGCACAGGTCCAACGATATACTTCTCCGATTGATGGCGTTGAACGTATGGGAGTATTTCTTAACCTCAACGAACGCAAATGGGTGCTGGCCGTCGGGCTGGCCAGAAAAGACGTGCTGCACGGCTGGTATTATCAGGCTCTGTGGACGGCGCTGGCGATTCTGGTTATCTCCATTACGCAGTGGTTTCTGATGCATTACATCCACGTCAACGCCCTGCAGCGGGCGCGTTTCCAGCAGGAGGCGCGGCTCGATCCGCTCACCGGGCTGGCAAACCGTCGCCAGTTTGATGAGTGGTCTTTGCGGGCCTGCAATCTTGCCCGCCGGCATCAGCAGCCCCTGTGCCTGATGAGCATGGATCTGGATTTCTTTAAGCATATTAACGACACCTGGGGCCATGACGGTGGCGATGCGGTGCTGAAGCATATTGGCAACGCGCTTCCGGCACTGGTGAGAGGCAGCGACATTGTCGCCCGCTTCGGCGGGGAAGAGTTTGTCGTGGCAATGCCGCAGACCTCTCTGGAGACGGCCGCTGAGATCGCCGAGCGCGTACGGATGAGCCTTGCCAGCCAGAACGTCGACTTCAACGGGCAGACGATCCGCTTCACCGCCAGCATGGGGCTCGTATGTATGACGCCGGATGAACTGGAGATTGAACATGGCGTGCAGTCAGCCCTGGCGCGAGCCGATCGTGAGCTTTATCGTGCAAAACGTGAGGGGCGCAACCGGGTCTGCGTGGCGAGCTAGCGGGCGGTTGTTTTCTCCTGGCGTTCAGGGCCCGCCGGGCGCTGGCCCTGTCGTCGACCTGAGGAAGGATTATTTTTTCAGGATATTCTTCCCGCTGGCGTCCACCACCGCTTCGCCATCTTCTTTCGTAAACGCCCCTTTCTGCGCGTCCGGCAGAATGTCGAGGACGACTTCAGACGGGCGGCACAGGCGGGTGCCCAGCGGCGTCACCACGATCGGACGGTTAATCAGGATCGGGTGTTGCAGCATAAAATCGATAAGCTGGTCGTCGGTGAACTTATCGTCGGCAAGGCCGAGCTGTTCATAGGGCTCCACGTTTTTACGCAGCAAATCGCGCCCCGAAATGCCCATATCGGCAATCAGGGCGGTCAGCGTATCGCGCGACGGCGGCGTTTCCAGATAGAGAATAATCTCTGGCTCCGCGCCGCTGTTGCGGATCATCTCCAGCGTGTTGCGCGAGGTGCCGCAGGCGGGGTTGTGGTAAATGGTGATGTGGCTCATATTAGTGGCTCATTACAGTGTGAAGGAGAGACGTAGCGCCAGCGCGGCGAGCGTCACAAACAGGACCGGCAGCGTCATGATGATGCCCGTCCGGAAATAGCCGCCCCAGGTAATCGTCATGTTTTTCTGCGCCAGCACGTGAAGCCAGAGCAGGGTGGCGAGACTACCAATAGGCGTGATTTTTGGCCCCAGATCGCAGCCAATCACGTTGGCGTAAATCATCGCGTCCTTTATCAATCCTGTTGCCGTGCTGCCGTCAATGGAGAGCGCGCCAATCAGCACCGTGGGCATATTGTTCATTATGGATGACAGGAACGCGGTGATGAACCCGGTTCCCAGCGTGGTGGCCCACAGCCCGTGTCCGGCCAGGCTATTCAGTACGCCTGTGAGAGAGTCCGTCAGCCCGGCATTACGCAGGCCATACACCACCAGATACATCCCCAGCGAGAAGATGACAATCTGCCACGGCGCGCCGCGCAGCACTTTTCCGGTATTTATCGCATGTCCGCGTTTTGCGACAGTGAATAAAATCAGCGCGCCGACGGTCGCAATGGCGCTGACCGGAATGCCGAGAGGTTCAAGCACGAAGAAACCGACGAGCAGAAGGAGGAGGACGATCCAGCCCGTTCTGAACGTCGGGAGGTCGTGAATGGCCCGCGCAGGCTCCTGGAGTTTCGCCAGGTCATATTCTGGAGGAATTTCCTTGCGAAAGAACAGGTGCAGCATAACCAGCGTTGCGGCAATCGCGGCGATATCCACCGGAATCATCACCGAAGCGTACTCGCTGAACCCCAGCGCGAAGAAATCTGCGGAGACGATGTTGACCAGGTTGGAGACAATCAGCGGCAGGCTGGAGGTATCGGCGATCAAACCTGCCGCCATCACAAACGCCAGCGTGGCCTGCTTGCTGAACCCCAGCGCCAGCAGCATGGCGATGACGATAGGCGTGAGGATCAGCGCCGCGCCGTCATTAGCAAACAGCGCTGCGACGGCTGCGCCCAGCAGGATAATCCAGGTAAACAGCAATCGCCCGCGACCTTTCCCCCAGCGAGCGACGTGCAGCGCTGCCCACTCGAAAAAGCCGGACTCATCCAGCAGCAGGCTGATAATGATAACGGCGATAAACGTTGCCGTGGCGTTCCAGACGATATTCCAGACTACCGGAATATCGTTAATGTGAATCACGCCGCTGGCCAGCGCCAGCACGGCGCCAATAGTCGCGCTCCAGCCGATACTCAGTCCTTTGGGCTGCCAGATGACCAGCACCAGCGTAAACAGAAAAATTGCCCCTGCCAGAAACATCGCTTACTCCGTTATATCTGTTTTTGTGAATTTGTTTTGATTAGCACGAACCCGGAAGCCGGTTTTTCAGCTTCATACGCGTCTCTTCCCGCAGGCAATTCCAGCTGGTGTCAATAACGGCTGCCGCCCATGCAGGCATGTTGGGAGAGAGACGGTAATGGACCCACTTACCCTCGCGACGGTCGATCACCAGCCCGGACTCGCGCAGCAGCGCCATATGGCGGGAAACCTTCGGCTGAGATTCGGCGGTGGCGGCGCAGAGATCGCAGACGCACAGCTCGCCCGCTTCGCGGAGCAGCATGACGATGGCGAGCCGCGTTTCGTCGGAGAGGGTTTTGAAGAGGTGGAGTGGGTGGAGCATGGGTGTTCCTGCAGGTGTGATTTTTATATGCGTTTAATCATATATGTTTTGGTGGCGGGCGAGAAGAAAATATTAGAAGGTGGGGAATTTCAGGCAACAAAAAACCCATCAACCTTGAACCAAAACGGCGGGGTTGATGGGCTCCACAAATTGGGGACATCAAAGAAAAGCAGTGGCACTAGTTATGACTGCCCCCTGATAAAAAAGTTCTGCGCGTAACGAAAATATTTTCCGCCACGCGCATTCTTAGGAGTTATCCGAGCCCCGGCCAGATGATGATGATCAGCGTACCCGCCAGCGTGAGCAGTACGTTAGCGATAGCATAGGTGCCCGCATAGCCCAGCGCCGGAATGTTGCTGCGCGCGGTGTCGCTGATGATTTCCATAGCAGGCGCACAGGTACGCGCCCCCATCATCGCCCCGAAGAGCAGGGCGCGGTTCATGCGCAGCACGTAGGCGCCGAACAGGAAGCAGATCACCACCGGCACCAGGCTGACGATAAGTCCGGAAACCAACATCTGCCAGCCAACGGCACCCAGGCTGTGGCCAATGCCGCTGCCCGCGCTTAAGCCCACGCCCGCCATAAAGACCATCAGACCGAACTCTTTCACCATGTTCAGCGCGCCCTGCGGAATGTAGCCGAAGGTCGGGTGGTTCGCTCGCAGGAAGCCCAGCATGATCCCGGCGAACAGCAGCCCGGCGGCGTTACCAATGCCGAAGCTAAAGTTGCTGAACTGGAATGTGATCATCCCGATCATCAGGCCAACGATAAAGAAAGCGCAGAAGGCCAGCAGGTCGGTGACCTGGCTGTGAATGGAGATAAAGCCGATGCGGTCGGCCACGGTCTTCACGCGTCGCGCGTCGCCGCTGACCTGCAGCACGTCGCCTTTGTTGAGCACGACGTTGTCGTCGATAGGCATCTCAATCTGGCTGCGGATCACCCGGTTGAGGAAGCAGCCGTGGTCGGTCAGCTTCAGCTGCGCCAGGCGGCGGCCAACGGCGTTATGGTTTTTCACCACGATCTCTTCGGTGACGATGCGCATGTCGAGCAGGTCGCGGTCGAACACCTCTTTGCCGTTACGGAAGCTCGGGTCGAGACGGGCGTGGGCGTCCGGGTAACCCACCAGCGCGATGTCGTCCCCCATCTGCAGCACCGCGTCGCCGTCCGGGTTCGCCAGAATGCCGTTGCGGCGGATACGTTCGATGTAGCAGCCCGTCTGGCGGTAAATCCCCAGTTCGCGCAGGTTTTTGCCGTCAGCCCACGCCACCAGCTCCGGCCCGACGCGGTAGGCGCGGATCACCGGGAGATAAACTTTACGTTTGGAGTCGGTATCCAGACCGCGCTCGCGGGCGATTTGCTGGGCGCTGGTCTGCAAATCCTGATGCTGTAGTTTTGGGAGGTAGCGTGCGCCAACGATAAGGCTCACCAGACCAATCAGATAGGTCAGGGCATAGCCCAGGCTCAGGTGATCGAGGGCGGTAGAGAGCTGTTCCCCGGCCATACCGGAGTGGCGCAGGGTATCACCGGCACCCACCAGCACCGGAGTGGAGGTCATCGAGCCCGCCAGCATACCGGCCGTTAACCCGATATCCCAGCCAAACAGTTTACCCAGTCCTAAGGCGATCAGCAGCGCGCTGCCGACCATCACCAGCGCCAGCATCAGATAATTTTTGCCGTCGCGGAAGAAAATTGAAAAAAAGTTCGGTCCCGCTTCCACGCCAACGCAAAAAATAAACAGCATAAAACCTAAGTTTAGCGCGTCCGTGTTAATGCTGAAGTGCTGCTGGCCTAATAATAAGGAGACGACTAAAACGCCAATGGAATTACCGAGTTGAACTGAACCCAGGCGCAATTTACCCAGGCAAAGGCCCAGTGCCAGTACCACAAATAATAACAGGATGTAATTCCCATTTAACAAGTCTGCGACGTTTATATTCACGGAGGCTAACTTCTTGTTTACCAGTAAGTTGTTGAATGAAAGGACTTTTTGGGCTACTGTTTTTTGGGTCAGGGAAAAGCGTTAACGCTCCCTGTTTCCTGCTTTATTCCCTAAAACATTAGCTGGCGTGTAGTTTAATCGCATTAGCTACTGACAGCTACTGATTATCGCATCACCCTGTGCGTACTTTGGCAAGGATTGCCGCATTGCTTTATCTGACTGGGCGTCTACCCGACGAAAGTGTATTTGATAGAGATAAGTCAGGAGGATAGGTTGAATATGAAACGAAACTGGGCGGGGGTGATCAGCTGCTTTTTGCTGTTCACGGTCGTATGCATGTCGCTTGCTTTTAACGTGAAAGGGGCATTCAGGGCGTCGGGTCATCCGGAGCTCGGGTTGCTCTTTTTTACCCTGCCGGGGGCAGCTGCCAGTTTTCTCTCCCGTAAAGGGGAGGTGGTGAAGCCACTGCTGGGCGCCATGCTGGCCGCGCCGCTCTGTTTGCTGATGATGCGCTTGCTGTATATCTCTACACGAAGTTTCTGGCAGGAGCTGGCGTGGTTGATGAGCGCTGTTTTCTGGTGCGCCCTTGGCGCGCTCTGCTACTTATTTGTGCGCAGTCTGCTTCATAACCGACGGCACCACAAATAAAAACGCCCTCTCGGTGAGGGCGTCCTTTCATTTCATTACTGGGCAGCAAACAGGCCCAGGTGCTCTTTGGCGTAAGCTTCAAAGTCGGTGCAGCCGCCAATGTGTTTCTGATCGAGGAAGATCTGCGGTACGGTTTCAACCGGCTTACCGACAGTTTTTTCCAGATCGGCTTTGGTGATGCCTTCCGCGTGGATGTCCACATAGCGGAAGTTGAAGTCATCGCGCTCTTCGGTCAGTTTCTCAGCAAGCTCTTTCGCGCGCACACAGTAAGGGCACCCTGGACGACCAAAAATAACTGCAAACATTTCTCTCTCCTCAAAAAAACAAGCCTGACGGCGAATGACACGTATAGTGCCCCATAACCTGTCGTCATTAAAGAAGGTTTCGCCTGTCGTTATAATATCTATGAGCTATGTTTCGCCAATTACACCGCGCATATCATTGCCTATACTGGCTGCCATACGGTTTAAGCAAGACAAAGAGAGACAAGATGACGCCAACCATAGACCTGCTCCTTTCCCATCGTTCCATTCGCCACTTCACCGATGAGCCGATTACCGATGCGCAGCGCGAAGCGATTATTAACAGCGCAAGGGCGACCTCCAGCTCCAGCTTCCTGCAGTGCAGCTCCATTATCCGCATTACCGACCCGGCGATGCGTGAACAGCTGGTGACGCTGACCGGCGGGCAGAAGCATGTGGCTCAGGCAGCCGAGTTCTGGGTATTCTGCGCCGACTTTAACCGCCACCTGCAGATCTGCCCTGAGGCCGAGCTGGGGCTGGCCGAACAGCTGCTGCTGGGCGTGGTGGATACCGCGCTGATGGCGCAAAACGCCTTTACGGCCGCGGAGTCGCTGGGGTTAGGCGGCGTTTACATTGGCGGCCTGCGTAACAACATTCAAAGTGTGACCGACCTGCTGAAGCTGCCAAAACACATGCTGCCGCTGTTTGGCCTGTGCCTTGGCTGGCCGGCGGATAACCCGGATCTGAAGCCGCGCATTCCTGCGGCGATGCTGGTGCATGAAAACCACTACCAGCCGGTCGATCAGGATGTCCTGAATCACTACGATGAAGAGCTGGCGAATTACTACATGACGCGCGGCAGCAATAACCGCCGCGACACCTGGACTGACCATATTCGCCGCACCATCATTAAAGAAAATCGCCCGTTTATTCTTGATTACCTGCACAAACAGGGCTGGGCGACGCGATAGTCCATTTATCCTGCGCCTGCCTGCGTATATGATACGCAGGCTTTTTCCATGTCTTCAGAGAGGTGCAGGGTGAAAATTGCCATATTGTCCCGGGATGGAACGCTCTATTCATGTAAGCGCCTGCGAGAAGCGGCGGCGAAACGCGGGCATCAGGTTGAAATCCTCGACCCGATGTCCTGCTATATGAACATCGATCCGGCCGCCTCGTCGATTCACTACAAAGGCCGCAAGCTGCCGCACTTTGATGCGGTGATCCCCCGCATCGGCTCCCAGATTACCTATTACGGCACCGCCGCGCTGCGCCAGTTCGAGATGCTGGGCAGCTACCCGCTCAACGAATCCGTCGCCATTTCCCGCGCCCGCGACAAGCTGCGCTCGCTGCAGCTTCTTGCCCGTCAGGGGATCGATCTTCCCGTCACCGGGATTGCCCATTCCCCGGACGACACCAGCGATCTGATCGACATGGTGGGCGGCGCGCCTTTGGTGATCAAGCTGGTGGAAGGCACGCAGGGCATTGGCGTGGTGCTGGCGGAGACCCGTCAGGCGGCGGAGAGCGTGATTGATGCCTTCCGGGGCCTCAATGCCCACATTCTGGTGCAGGAGTATATCGAAGAGGCGAAAGGGCGCGATATTCGCTGTTTTGTGGTGGGTAACGAGGTGGTGGCGGCTATCGAGCGTCAGGCCAAAGAGGGCGATTTCCGCTCTAACCTTCACCGCGGCGGCATTGCCAGAATCGCCGATATCAGCGATCGCGAACGGGAAATCGCCGTGAAAGCGGCGCAAACCCTGGGGCTGGACGTGGCGGGTGTAGATCTTCTGCGCGCGACGCGCGGGCCGCTGGTCATGGAGGTGAACGCCTCGCCGGGGCTGGAAGGTGTGGAAAAAACCACAGGGGTCGATATTGCGGGTAAAATGATCTTATGGATCGAGCGTCATGCGACGCCGGGCTACTGTCTGAAAACGGGTGGTTAAATGGATTACCGCGCGCTTTTTAAGTACCCTATGCGAAGTTTTTATTAAAGAGGCTGCATCGCGATGGATTTACAGGTCGTACCTACACTGGATACGTTACGTCAATGGCTTGATGATGCCGGAATTACGTTCTTCGAATGTGATTCCTGCCAGGCGCTGCATCTGCCTCATATGCAGAATTTCGACGGCATTTTCGATGCCAAAATCGATCTGATTAACGACGTGATCCTTTTCTCCGCGCTGGCCGAAGTGAAGCCCTCCGCGCTGCTGGCGCTGGCTTCCGACCTGTCGGCAATCAATGCCAGTTCTTTGACGGTGAAGGCATTTCTCGACATACAGGATGATAATCTGCCAAAACTGGTCGTTTGCCAGTCTTTATTCTCCGGGGCAGGGCTGTCGTTCAAGCAGTTCGCCTGGTTTATGCGCTTGAGCGAAGAGCAAATTTCCATGGTTATGATGGAAGCCAATGCACACCATCTGCTGTATAGCGCGGAAGATGATGCAGAGAATAATGATGCATCTCCCAATTTTCTTCACTAAGCCTGTCTGACTTTTGCGCAGTCGCTGCCATAGCGGCTGCAGAAGGCCATTTTTTCTGCTGCTTTTAACCTTTCTTTAAAGAATTATTCACCTCCCTGAAGGCCGTTTCGGCTTATCACGTAGACTTAACCTGCATAAAAAATTGATAAAAGGCGTTTTTTCGTCTGGGCTATAGCCGGGGACACGGGCTACAGTTATTCTTGCGATGCTTAAAAAAGCGAGCGGAAGCTGCCGGGTAAAGAGGTTTCTTTTTATTTTGAGCAGAGCGACAAACTATGCATGATTTTTGCATATATCCTGATTGCACAGTTTTAGTTCGTTTGTTAACGAGCTTTCAGAAGGAATAACACTATGATCGCCTTGAATAAAAAATGGTTATCGGGTCTGGTTGCGGGTGCTCTGATGGCCGTCTCTGCCGGCACGCTCGCTGCGGAACAAAAAACGCTGCACGTTTATAACTGGTCTGACTATATTGCGCCGGACACGGTGGCAAATTTTGAAAAAGAGACCGGCATTAAAGTCGTCTACGACGTGTTCGATTCCAACGAAGTGCTGGAAGGAAAGCTGATGGCGGGCAGCACCGGGTTTGACCTCGTGGTGCCTTCCGCAAGCTTCCTGGAGCGCCAGCTGACGGCAGGCGTCTTCCAGCCGCTGGATAAGAGCAAATTACCGAACTGGAAAAATCTCGATCCGGAAGTGCTGAAGCTGGTGGCTAAGCACGACCCGGACAACAAATACGCGATGCCTTACCTGTGGGCGACCACCGGTATCGGCTACAACGTGGATAAAGTCAAAGCCGCGCTGGGCCCTGACGTGAAGCTGGACAGCTGGGACGTGGTGCTGAAGCCGGAAAACCTTGAGAAGCTGAAAAGCTGCGGCGTCTCCTTCCTCGATGCCCCGGAAGAGATTTTCGCGACCGTGCTGAACTACCTGGGCAAAGATCCGAACAGCAATAAGGCCGATGATTACACCGGCCCGGCGACCGATCTGCTGCTGAAGCTGCGTCCAAACATTCGTTACTTCCACTCGTCCCAGTACATTAACGACCTGGCGAACGGCGACATCTGCGTCGCGATCGGCTGGGCAGGGGACGTATGGCAGGCGGCAAACCGCGCGAAAGAGGCGAAAAACGGCGTGAACGTCTCCTACTTCATTCCGAAAGAGGGGGCGCTGGCGTTCTTCGACGTCTTCGCGATGCCGGCTGATGCGAAAAACAAAGACGAAGCCTATCAGTTCCTCAACTACCTGATGCGTCCTGAGGTGATCGCCCACATCAGCGACCACGTTTACTATGCGAACGGTAACAAGGCCTCCGTGCCGCTGGTGAGCGAAGAAATCCGTAATAACCCGGCTATCTATCCGCCAGCGGATGTGTTCGCCAAGCTCTTCACCCTGAAAGTTCAGGATCCAAAAATTGACCGCGTGCGTACCCGCGCGTGGACCAAGGTGAAAAGCGGTAAATAACCCTTTGTCACAGGCCGGGCAAGCGAAGCGCCCCCGGCAACAGGCGCACCGTTCTGGTGCGCCTGCACCATGATTTGATCTCTACCGGAGAACACCCCGTGAATGACGCGATCCCCCGCCCGCAGGCGAAAGTCCGTAAAGCGCTGACCCCGCTGCTTGAAATTCGTAACCTCACCAAATCTTTCGATGGCCAGCATGCCGTGGACGACGTCAGCCTGACGATCTATAAAGGCGAAATTTTTGCCCTTCTGGGGGCCTCTGGCTGTGGTAAATCGACCCTGCTGCGTATGCTGGCCGGTTTTGAACAGCCCACCGCCGGGCAGATCGTGCTCGACGGCGTGGATCTCTCCAGCGTGCCGCCGTATCAGCGCCCGATCAACATGATGTTCCAGTCCTACGCGCTGTTCCCGCATATGACGGTGGAGCAGAACATCGCCTTTGGCCTGAAGCAAGACAAGCTGCCGAAGGCTGAAATTACCGCGCGCGTGGCCGAGATGCTGAGCCTCGTGCACATGCAGGAGTTCGCGAAGCGTAAGCCGCACCAGCTCTCCGGCGGCCAGCGCCAGCGCGTGGCCCTGGCCCGCAGCCTGGCAAAACGCCCGAAACTGCTGCTGCTTGATGAGCCGATGGGCGCGCTGGATAAAAAGCTGCGCGACCGTATGCAGCTTGAAGTGGTCGATATCCTCGAGCGCGTGGGCGTGACCTGCGTGATGGTCACCCACGACCAGGAAGAGGCCATGACCATGGCCGGACGTATCGCCATCATGAACCGCGGGAAGTTCGTGCAGATTGGCGAGCCGGAAGAGATTTATGAGCATCCGACCACCCGCTACAGCGCGGAGTTCATCGGCTCGGTTAACGTCTTCGAGGGGCTGCTGAAAGATCGTCAGGAAGACGGTCTGGTCATCGAATCGCCGGGGCTGCAGCATCCGCTTAAGGTCGATCCGGATAACTCGGTGGTGGATAACGTGCCGGTTTACGTCGCGCTGCGTCCGGAGAAGATCATGCTCTGTGAGGATCCGCCTGCTGATGGCTATAACTTTGCCGTGGGCGAAGTGGTGCACATTGCCTATCTGGGCGATCTCTCCATCTATCACGTGCGCCTGAAAAGCGGGCAGATGCTCAGCGCGCAGTTACAGAACGAACATCGCTACCGCAAGGGGCAGCCGACCTGGGGCGACGAAGTGCGCCTGTGTTGGGATGCAGACAGTTGCGTTGTGCTGACGGTATAAGGAGCGGCCAATGAGTACACTTGAACCTCCAGCCCGCGTCGAAAAGCCGGGCGGCTTTGCCCACTGGCTGACGCGCATGCAGATGAAGCACGGGCGCAAGCTGGTGATCGCCATGCCATACGTGTGGCTGATCCTGCTGTTCCTGCTGCCGTTCCTGATCGTTTTCAAGATAAGCCTGGCGGAAATGGCGCGGGCGATCCCGCCTTACACCAACCTGCTGGACTGGGCCGACGGGCAGCTGACGCTGACCTTAAACCTGGGTAACTTCCTGCAGCTCACCGACGATCCGCTCTATTTCGAAGCCTATCTGCAATCGCTGCAGGTGGCGGCGATCTCGACGCTTTGCTGTCTGGTGATGGGCTATCCGCTGGCGTGGGCGGTGGCGCACAGCAAGCCGTCGACGCGAAACATCCTGCTGCTGCTGGTGATCCTGCCGTCGTGGACCTCGTTCCTGATCCGCGTTTACGCGTGGATGGGGATCCTGAAAAACAACGGCGTGCTGAACAATTTTCTGATGTGGTTAGGCGTTATCGATCAGCCACTGACGATCCTGCACACCAACCTCGCGGTCTATATTGGCATTGTGTACGCCTATCTGCCGTTTATGGTGCTGCCGATCTACACGGCGCTGACGCGTATCGACTACTCGCTGGTGGAAGCGTCGCTCGATCTCGGCGCCCGTCCGTTAAAAACCTTCTTCAGCGTCATTGTCCCGCTGACCAAAGGCGGCATTATCGCCGGGTCGATGCTGGTCTTTATCCCGGCGGTGGGGGAGTTTGTGATCCCGGAACTGCTCGGCGGGCCAGACAGCATCATGATTGGCCGCGTGCTGTGGCAGGAGTTCTTCAATAACCGCGACTGGCCGGTGGCGTCGGCGGTGGCGATTGTCATGCTGCTGCTGCTGATCGTGCCGATCATGTGGTTCCACAAGCATCAGCAGAAACAGATGGGAGATCGCGGATGAATAACTTACCGGTAGTGCGTTCCCCGTGGCGAATTGCGATCCTGGTCATCGGCTTTACCTTCCTGTATGCGCCGATGCTGATGCTGGTGATCTACTCGTTTAACAGCTCCAAACTGGTGACGGTCTGGGCAGGCTGGTCGACGCGCTGGTACAGCGAGCTGTTCCACGATGATGCGATGATGAGCGCGGTGGGGCTGAGCCTGACCATTGCGGCGCTGGCGGCGACCATGGCGTCCGTGCTGGGCACGATCGCCGCGCTGGTGATGGTGCGCTTCGGGCGTTTTCGCGGTTCGAACGGCTTCGCCTTTATGATCACCGCCCCGCTGGTTATGCCGGACGTGATCACCGGTCTCGCGCTGCTGCTGCTGTTCGTGGCCCTGGCGCACGCCATCGGCTGGCCGGCGGATCGCGGGATGCTCACCATCTGGCTGGCGCACGTCACCTTCTGTACCGCCTATGTCGCGGTGGTGATCGCCTCGCGCCTGCGCGAGCTGGATCGCTCCATTGAAGAGGCGGCGATGGATCTCGGCGCGACGCCGCTTAAGGTCTTTTTCATCATCACGCTGCCGATGATTATGCCGGCGGTGATCTCCGGCTGGCTGCTGGCGTTTACCCTGTCGCTCGACGATCTGGTGATCGCCAGCTTTGTTTCCGGACCGGGCGCGACGACGCTGCCGATGCTGGTCTTCTCCAGCGTGCGCATGGGGGTCAACCCGGAGATCAACGCCCTGGCCTCTATCATCCTCGGCGTGGTCGGAATTGTCGGATTTATCGCCTGGTATTTGATGGCGCGCGCGGAAAAACAGCGCGTGCGCGATATCCAGCGTGCAAGACGCGGCTGAAGGATTTAAAATTTCCAGTGATATGCCGCGCATGACGCGGCACTGTTTTTCAGGGAAGTAAAACATTGGGATTATTAAAAAAATCACGTATTACGCACGCGCGTCCTAACGTACCTGCACTGGTTCAGGTGGCGGCGCTCGCCATTATTATGATCCGCTGCCTGGACGTGCTGATGATTTTAAACACCCTGGGCGTGCGCGGCATCGGTGAATTCATTCACCGCAGCGTGCAGACGTGGAATCTGACGCTGGTCTTTTTGAGCAGCCTGGTGCTGGTGTTTATCGAGATTTACTGCGCGTTTTCGCTGGTCAAAGGGCGCAACTGGGCGCGCTGGGTCTATCTGCTGACGCAGATTACCGCGGCGAGCTATCTGTGGGCCGCCTCGCTGGGCTACGGCTACCCGGAGCTGTTCAGCATTGCCGGTGAATCCAAACGTGAGATCCTGCGCGCGCTGTTTATGCAAAAGCTGCCGGATATGCTGGTGCTCTGTCTCCTCTTCGTTCCGGCCTCCAGTCGGCGGTTCTTCCGCCTGCAATAATGTGTATAATCGCAGCCCTCGTAATTCTTAAGGTTTTGATATGCAGTGCGCACTCTATGACGCCGGACGCTGCCGCTCCTGTCAGTGGATAGAACAGCCGGTCTCTCAACAACTCACCGCCAAAATGGCCGACCTGCAACAGCTGCTGGCAGCACACGCGGTGGGCGAGTGGTGCGCACCCTTCAGCGGCCCGGAACAGGGTTTTCGCAACAAAGCCAAAATGGTGGTCAGCGGCAGCGTAGAAAAACCGCTGCTGGGGATGCTGCACCGCGACGGCACGCCGGAAGACTTAACCGACTGCCCGCTGTATCCCGACTCCTTTGCACCGGTCTTTGCCGCACTCAAGCCGTTTATTGCGCGGGCGGGGTTAACGCCCTACAGCGTGGCCCGCAAGCGCGGCGAGCTGAAATACCTTCTGCTGACCGAAAGCCAGATCGACGGCGGCATGATGCTGCGCTTCGTGCTGCGCTCTGAAACTAAGCTTGAGCAGCTGCGCGCCGCCCTGCCTTGGCTGCAGGCGCAGCTTCCGCAGCTGAAGGTCATTACGGCGAACATTCAGCCGGTGCATATGGCGATTATGGAAGGAGAGAAAGAGATTTTCTTCACCGACCAGCACGCGCTGGCGGAGCGCTTCAACGACGTGCCGCTGTGGATCCGCCCGCAAAGCTTCTTCCAGACCAACCCGACCGTGGCAAGCAGCCTGTACGCCACCGCCCGCGACTGGGTGCGTGCGTTGAACATCCATCATATGTGGGATCTTTTCTGCGGCGTGGGCGGGTTTGGCCTGCACTGCGCCACGCCGGAGATGCAGCTCACCGGGATTGAGATCTCTGCCGAAGCGATTGCCTGCGCGAAGCAGTCTGCCTCTGAGCTGGGGTTAACGAATCTGCGCTTCCAGGCGCTCGACTCCACGCAGTTCGCCACCGGCCAGGGCAACGTGCCGGAACTGGTGCTGGTTAACCCGCCGCGCCGCGGCATCGGGAATGCGCTATGCGACTACCTGAGCCAGATGGCGCCGGAATACATCATCTATTCCAGCTGCAACGCGCAGACCATGGCGAAAGACATCGCTCAACTGCCGGGCTATCGCATTGAACGCGTTCAGCTTTTCGATATGTTCCCGCACACCGCGCATTATGAAGTGTTGACGTTGCTCGTAAAATCTTAAACAAAATGTGAACTCTTCATCCCGGCGAAATCAGGTAAGCTTACGTCATAAGACATGAATATAGGCTTACCCATGAAGCAGATCCTGCTGGTAGAAGACGACCACGATATCGCGGCGCTTCTGCGACTCAATTTAGAAGACGAAGGCTACGCCATCACCCACGAGCCCGACGGGGGCAACGCCTTACAGCGTCTTGACGCCCAGACGTGGGATGCGGTGATCCTCGACCTGATGCTGCCCAACGTTGACGGTCTGGAGATTTGCCGCCGCATCCGTCAGATGACGCGCTACCTGCCGGTGATCATCATCAGCGCCCGCAGCAGCGAAACCGACCGCATTACCGGGCTGGAAACCGGCGCCGATGACTATCTGGCAAAACCGTTCTCCGTGCAGGAGTTGATTGCGCGGATCAAAGCGCTGTTTCGTCGCCAGCAGGCGATGGGGCAGGCGCAAACCGACGGACACATTCAGGCGCACGGGCTGACCATCGATCCGCTGGCGCGCAGCGTGCTGCTTCACGGCCAGGTGGTGGACCTCACCCCGCGCGAGTTCGAGCTGCTCTACTTCTTTGCCCGTCATCCCGGTGAGGTGTTCTCCCGTCTGGCGCTGCTGGAGCAGGTCTGGGGCTACCAGCACGAAGGCTACGAGCACACCGTCAACACCCATATCAACCGCCTGCGCATCAAGATAGAGAAGGACGCCGCCGAGCCGGAGATCATTCGCACCGTCTGGGGCAAGGGCTACAAATTTGCGGAGCCGCAGCATGATGCGTCGCTTTAGCCTGAGCCAGCGTCTGACGCTGCTCTTCATCCTGCTGATGATGCTCTGCGCCGCCGTCGCCTGCGCGGTCCAGCTCTACAGCAGCATGCAGTACGGTAATGCGATGGTGCAGCGGTTATCGGGTGGGCTGGCGCAGCAGATCGTTCAGCGCGAACCGATTCTGGACGCGCAGGGCAGGGTCGACCGCAGCGCGCTGAAACCGCTGTTTGGCCGGCTGATGACCTTTAATCCGAGCGTTGAGCTCTACGTTGTCTCCCCGGACGGCGATATCCTCGCCGACGCTGCCCCGCCGGGCCATATTCAGCGGCAAAAAATCGATCTGGCGCCGGTGCAGAGTTTCCTGAGCGGCACGGCCATGCCGGTACTGGGCGACGATCCGCGCAGTCAAAATCAAAAAGTCTTTAGCGCTACGCCGCTGCGGCAGGACGGCGAGCTAAAAGGCTATCTGTACATTATTTTGCAGGGTGAGGAGTCAAACGCCCTGGCGGAAATGGCCTGGCACAAGGCGCTGTGGAGTACCGTCCTGTGGTCGCTGCTGTGGGTCGCGCTGTTTGGGCTGCTGGCAGGGCTGCTGGTCTGGTACTGGGTCACGCGTCCGGTCAAACAGCTGACGGTGGAGGTCGCCGGGCTGGAGCAGGACAGCATAAGCGCCATCAGGCTGCTGGCGGCACAGACGCCGGACGCGGCGGCAAAAGATGAAGTGGCGATCCTGCGCAACAGCTTTATCGAGCTGGCGCGCAAAATCACCCAACAGTGGGATCGGCTGGCCGACAGCGATCGTCAGCGTCGTGAGTTTATCGCCAATATTTCGCACGATCTCCGCACGCCGCTCACCTCGCTGCTGGGCTATCTCGAAACCCTGTCGCTCAAATCCGCCACCCTGACGCCGCAGGAGCATCAGCAGTATCTCGCCACCGCGCTGCGTCAGGGGCAAAAAGTCCGGCATCTTTCGCAGCAGCTGTTTGAGCTGGCGCGCCTTGAACACGGCGGTATTAAACCCCAGCGCGAGCGGTTCGCAATGGCGGAGCTGATTTCCGACGTGGCGCAGAAGTTTGAGCTCACGGCCCGCACGCGAGAGGTCAATCTGCATATTGACGTGCCGGGGCCGCTGCCGATGGTAAACGCCGATGTGTCGATGATTGAACGCGTGGTGACCAACCTGCTGGATAACGCGATGCGCCATACGCCTGGCGGCGGAGAAATTCGCCTGGCGGTGTGGCAGGAAAATGAACAGCTGCAGGTCGAAGTGTCCGACAGCGGAACGGGCGTGGATGCCTCGCTGCGCGACGATCTGTTCCAGCGGCCGTCGGCGCTCAACACCCAGGCGTCGAGAGAGAATCGCGGCGGGTTAGGGCTGCTGATTGTGAAACGGATGCTGGAGCTGCACGGCGGCGGGATCAGGCTGATGGAGTCGGCGAGAGGGGCACGGTTCAGGTTCTTTGTGCCGCTGTGAGAGAGTGCCGGGTGGCGCTGCGCTTACCCGGCCTAAAACTCCCCCCGTAGGCCGGGTAAGGCGAAGCCGCCACCCGGCAAAAGACATTACTGCGGGAACCACTGCTCGCTGATTTTCTGGTACGTTCCGTCCGCTTTAATCGCCTTAAGCGCGCCGTTCAGTTTTTCCAGCAGGGCTTTATTATCCGGACGTACCGCGATGCCGAGGCCCGTGCCGAAGTACTGCGGATCGGTCACTTTTTCCGTTGCGGTGCCCAGCTGCGGGTTGGTTTTCAGCCATTCGTTCACCACGGCGGTATCGCCGAACACGCCATCAATACGGCCATTTTTCAGGTCGATAATCGCGTTCTGGTAGCTGTCATAGGCCACGGTTTTCACTTCCGGATGTTTGTCCTGCAGGTACTTCTGGTGGGTGGTGCCGTTTTCCATCCCGATGCGTTTGCCTTTCAGCTCGTCGAAGGATTTGTATGCCCCTTTCTTCGCAATCACCACCGCCGAGTTGGCGTAGTACGGGTCGGTGAACGCGACCTGCTTGCTGCGCTCAGGCGTGATGTCCATCCCGGAGATCACCGCGTCGTATTTTTTGAACTTCAGCGACGGGATCAGGCTGTCAAAAGCATGGTTAGTAAAGGTGCAGTCGGCCTGCATCTGTTTGCACAGCGCTTTCGCCAGATCGATATCGAAACCGACGATCTGGTTGCTGGCATCCAGCGATTCAAACGGCGGATAGGTGGCGGACACGCCAAAATTGATTTTATCCGCAGCGGACGCGCCAGCGGCGAAGGTGGCAAGTAATGCGGCCAGAACTAACTTTTTCATTGTAATGCTCCCGTCTGTCTTATTGATGCGCCGTGTCTGCGGCCTGGATGTACAATGCCAGTTAATGAATTTGTATGCAATAAAAATGATTAAGTATTGTGTTGGGCGCGAAAAAAAAGCGGATAACCCATCAGGTTACCCGCTCCATGAATACCGTTTTATGCACTTGCGTGGTTAATTCCTGCGCTCAAACGCCAGCGCTTTACGCTCAATAAGGCGCATCATCAGCGTCAGCAGACCGTTCACCACCAGATAGACCACGCCCGCCGCGCCGAACACCATCACGTCATAGGTGCGCCCGTACAGCAGCTGTCCGTGTCCCATCACCTCCATCAGGGTGATGGTGTAGGCCAGCGAGGTACTCTTGAACACCAGCACCACTTCGTTGGAGTAGGAGGAGAGCGCGCGCTTAAAGGCGTACGGCAGCAGGATCGCCAGCGTGTCCTTCTTGCTCATGCCCAGCGCCCCGCAGGACTGCCACTGGCCTTCCGGAATGGCGCGGATCGCACCAAAGAACAGCTGGGTGGTATAGGCCGCGCTGTTCAGCGAAAGGGCAATCAGGGCACACAGCCACGGCTCAGAGAGCAGATGCCAGATAACCGGATATTCCTGCAGCGACGGGAACTGGCCCGGGCCGTAGTAAATCAGGAAGATCTGCACCAGCAGCGGCGTACCGGTAAACAGGGTGATGTACCCGCGCACAATCCACACCAGCACCGGCGTTTTCAGCGTCAGGATGATGGTGAAAATAAGGGCCAGGATCAGCGCCACGATAATGGACGCCACGGTCAGCGTCAGGCTGGTGTGCAGCCCTTTCATCAACTCGGGAAAGTATTCAAGCATCAGCCTGGTCTCCGTTCAAAGCGCGTCGCTCGCAGGTCAATACGCTTGAGGATGTACTGACTGAGCAACGTGATCACCAGGTAGATTGCCGCCGCCACAATGTACCAGGTAAACGGCTCCTGGGTACGGGTGGCGATGCTTTTGGTTTGCAGCATCAGATCGTTAACGCTTATCAGGCTCACCAGCGCGGTATCTTTCAGCAGCACCAGCCACTGGTTGCCGAGGCCCGGCAGGGCATGGCGCCACATCTGCGGCATGACCAGACGGAAGAAGATGGCTGACTTCGACAGGCCTAACGCCTGACCCGACTCCCACTGTCCCTGCGGCACGGCCTTCAGCGCACCGCGCAGGGTTTGCGACGCGTACGCGGAGTAGAGCAGGGAGAGCGCAATGACGCCGCACAGGAACGGGCTGACGTCGAAGTTGTCGATCTGCATCTGCACCGGGATCTGCGCAAAGCCGAGATTAATCGTGAAGCCGTCCGACAGTGTGAGCAGCAGCTGCGAGGAACCGAAATAGATGAACAGGACCACCAGAATTTCCGGTAGCCCACGCAGCACGGTGACCAGCGCGGAGCCTGTCCAGGCGACGGGGAACCATTTCGCGGATTCCCACATCGCAAAGAACATCGCCAGCACCAGGCCGATAATCAGTGCGCAAACGGCAAGGCCGACGGTCATCCCGGCGGCGCTTGCTAAAGGAAAAATTTCATTCATCAGGAATTACTTCTGGAACCATTTTTTGTAGATGGTTTCGTAGGTGCCGTCTTTCTTCACTTTTTCCAGCGCAGCGTTGAATTTCTGCTGCAGCTCAGTGTTGCCCTGACGAACGGCAATCCCCAGACCGGTACCGAAGTAATCCTTATCGGTCACTTTGTCGCCCACTGGCGCCAGCTTGTCGTTGGCTTTCAGCCACTCGGTCACGACAGCGGTATCGCCAAATACGCCGTCGATACGGCCATTCTGCAGATCCAGCTTCGCGTTCTGGTAGCTGTCATACGGCACGGTGGTGATTTCCGGATGCTTATCCATGATGAATTTCTGGTGCGTGGTACCGTTCTGCACGCCCACTTTTTTGCCTTTCAGCTGATCGACAGAGGTGAATTTGCCTTTCTGACCAATGAACAGGGCAGAGTTATCGTAGTAAGGGGTGGTGAACAGCACCTGCTTTTCACGCTCCGGGGTGATGTCCATACCGGCCATTACGGCGTCGATACGGCGGAACTTCAGGCTTGGGATCAGGCTGTCGAACGCCTGGTTGCTGAAGGTGCAGGTCGCATCGATCTCTTTACACAGGGCGTTAGCTAGGTCCACGTCGAAGCCAACAATTTTGTTGTTTGCATCAATGGATTCAAACGGAGGGTAAGAGGCTTCCGTGGCGAAACGAATGGTCTGAGCTGCGGTAGCGGAAAGGGTAACGCCAGCAAGCAGCACGGCAAGTAATACTTTTTTCATTATATTTCCCCTGACACAATCAATGAGATAAATAGTTTTTGAAGGCATCGGTTTTCGGGTTAGCGAAGCAGCTCGCATCACCTTGCTCAACGATATACCCGTTTTCCATGTACACCACACGGCTGGCGGTTTTACGCGCCACTTCCACTTCGTGGGTAACGATAACCTGCGTAATGTTGGTTTCCGCCAGCTCGCGAATAATGCTGACGATCTGAGCGGTGATTTCCGGGTCCAGCGCGGCGGTGGGTTCATCAAACAGCAGTACCGCAGGTTCCATCATCAGCGCACGGGCAATGGCCACGCGCTGCTGCTGACCACCGGACAGGTGCAGCGGGTAGCGGTCACTGTAGGGCTTAAGGCGCAAACGCTCCAGCAGCTTTTCGGCACGCGCGATGGCTTGATCTTTGCTTAAGCCCAGCACGCGGCACGGGGCTTCAATCAGGTTTTGCAGCACCGTCAGGTGCGGCCAGAGATTGTATTGCTGGAAGACCATGCCGACGTTTTGACGCAGCTCGCGAATCGCTTTATCAGACGGCGTCTTTGCGAAATCAAAATGGTTACCGGCAATTGCCAGCGTACCTGAACGAGGCATTTCAAGCAGATTAAGGACGCGCAGAAGGGAACTTTTGCCTGCACCGCTTGGGCCAAGCAAAACCAGCGTTTCGCCTTCCGGGCAGTTCAGCGTGATGTCAAACAGCGCCTGGTGTGCGCCGTAGAAGCAGTTAATGCCGTTTAGTTTAATACTCATCGGGGCAGTCTTTACTCATCCAGGCAATCTATAGCAATTGAGGCCGCAGATAGTACCGTTGACAGAATAGTTATGCAATATTTCTGCGTTAAAAGTTAAATATAACCCGTATTTCCTCTTAAACATAGCACAAAATAGCGAAGGGCAAAGGCGGCGAGTATAAATGTCGGCATTCCGCGAGAAATGCCGGACATTTTACGGGGGTAACATTTTTATCACTGATGAATCAGCGGTTCTCAATCGACTGGCGCAGCGTGCCGGCCGGGGCATGCACGCTGCCGCCCACGTAGCGTACGTCGTCCACCGCCCAGCACTGGCCTTCACGGATCATCAGCACTTCGTCCTGCCAGGTTTGGCTGCCCTGCGTCAGCTTCACGCGCAGCGGAATGTTACGGGCATCCGTGTTCGGGATGGTTGACGCGCTGGCCACTTCTGCGCTGTCCGGCAGCGTGGTGCGGCTGGAGAACGGGTCGGATTTCAGCAGCGCGTTGTGCTGCGGATCGCGGGTGGCATCGTTAAGCAGTTTTGCCAGACCATCGCTCAGATACGGGCGCAGGCCGGTGAGGTCGTTGCTGCGGTGCTGAATCCGGTAATCATAGAACTGCTGCGCCACGGTGTCCGGGCCGCCCTCAATGCAGGGGCCGCTGCGGGTACCGATATCCTTAAAGGCTGGCGTGACCGTGGTGGTACAGGCGCTGAGCACCAGCGCGCAGGGCACGAAAAGTGTTAAAGCTGAATAGCGCATGTTGATTTCCTTATTTATTAACTATCCTTTCAATCATAGCGTAACGAACCGATAATGCTGTGCCTAAGGCATTGAACGCTAAAGAAGGAGAGAAACCATGCAGTTTTCAACAACGCCAACCCTGGAAGGACAGACAATAACCGAGTATTGCGGCGTGGTCACCGGCGAAGCGATTCTCGGCGCCAATATCTTCCGTGACTTTTTTGCCGGTATCCGCGATATCGTGGGTGGCCGCTCTGGCGCATACGAAAAAGAGCTGCGCAAAGCACGCGAAATCGCCTTTAAAGAGCTCGGCGAGCAGGCGGAAGCCCTCGGCGCGGATGCGGTCGTGGGAATCGATATTGACTACGAAACGGTCGGGAAAGATGGCAGCATGCTGATGGTGAGCGTAAGCGGTACGGCGGTGAAAACCCTGCGATGAGGCGTGCGTTTGCCACGCTCCTGCTGGCGCTGCTGCTGGCAGGGTGCGTTACGGAAAAGGGGATTATCGATAAAGGTGCCTACGAGCTGGATACGCGTCATCAGGCGCAGGCGGCTTACCCGCGCATCAAGGTGCTGGTGATCCACTACACCGCGGATGATTTTGACAGCTCGCTGGCCACGCTGACGGATAAAAACGTAAGCTCTCACTATTTGATCCCTGCCAGCCCCCCGGCGCCGGACGGCAAGCCGCGCATCTGGCAGCTGGTTCCCGAGAGCGAGCTGGCCTGGCATGCGGGCATTAGCTTCTGGCGCGGCACCAACCGGATTAATGATACGTCCGTGGGGATTGAGCTCGAGAACCGCGGCTGGCAAACGCGCGACGGCGTGAAAACCTTTACCCCGTTTGCGCCTGCGCAGATTGCAGCGCTGATCCCGCTTGCCAGGGACATTATTGCCCGCTATGACATTCAGCCGCAGAACGTGGTTGCCCATGCCGACATTGCCCCGCAGCGTAAAGACGATCCCGGCCCGCTGTTTCCGTGGCAGCAGCTGGCGCAGCAGGGGATAGGAGCCTGGCCCGATCCCGCGCGCGTGGCGTTCTATCTTAACGGGCGGCCGCGCTATCAGGAGGTCGAGCGCGGTGCGCTGCTTGATGTGCTGAAACGCTATGGCTACGAGGTGCCGGACAACGCCACAGAACAGCAGCAGAAGAGGGTGATCAGCGCGTTTCAGATGCACTTTCGCCCCGCGCTGTGGAACGGCGTGGCTGACGTAGAAACCCTGGCCATCGCCGAGGCGCTTTTAGAGAAGTACGGGCAAGGGTAGTCCTCAGGGCTGCCCCTGACCAGGCCGTATTACCTTAGTTTTCTTGAGATTAATCTTAAGTACATTCTCAATTCATTTTTAGTTAATTGACTTAAAAGTACCCTCATTTAAGATAGACGTATAGCTTGCTAAGTATTTATAAAAAATAACACCTGCATAGTGATTTTTATTATCACTTCTCCTTGAAGTTTTTTATCAGGATTAAACGAATAGTTTCGGTGGTTCCACCGTGGCCATTTTTTATCTAAAATTTACATCTTAATTCGGGTATAACAATGTTAAGCATTTACGGCAGAAAATTACGTCCTTATCATGAAATAGAAAAAATCATTTCCGCAACGGAAGGATTTGAAGAAAAATCGTTAAAGAAATGGCAAAAAATTTCCACCGTCGAAAATGAATTTATTCATATTATCGTCAGCGGTGAAGTGGAATTCCGCCGCGAATCCGACGAGCTCTGCTTGTTCACCCTGCAGGGGCAGTGCATTTTTGGACTCTCTTCCATTATTTATCATTCGTCCCATATGTATGGCCTGGTCCGTTCGAATACCGTGGTGCGCTCGATTCCTAAAGACGCCTTTTCTCAGCTTATGACGGAGAAAGGCTTATGGCCTGAGCTTACCAAAGTGCTGGCCTGGTATATCTGCATGCTGAGCAAGCGTGATGACGTGCTGGTTGCCCGCAGCGCCTATTCTGTCGTGCGCGAATTTTTGCTGGAAATTAATGAACTGATTGTACATCATCAACGCGATATTAATGTTTATGATTATATTCAGGAATACACCAGCCTGGCACGCAGTACGATTATAAAAATCCTCTCCGATCTGAAAAAAGGTCAATACATTGTGGTGGAAAAGGGTCGACTCCTTAATATCACCAACCTGCCTGAAAAATATTAACTATTCCAGCCGGTCTCCCTTTTTACTTAATGGAGACCGGGAACTTTCTTTATGTAATGCGCCCGCCTGAGTATTATCCTGCGTTTCGTCAACCGGCGGTGCGGGTATTTTCCCTTGCGAATAATCCTGCTCTTGTTCTTTTAACGCCTGCTTAAACAGTTCGGTTAATGATGCGTCGTCACCCTCCGGGCGGGGGGAGACGGCATCGTCGTGCGCTTCCGTTCCGGGGAGGGTATCCCGCGAGGTATCGTGCGGCACCGTGCCGTCAGGCATCTGCTGCCAGTCGGCGTCGTCGCTGTTAATCGGCAGATCCTGCATGGCAGGGACGTCGGCCTGCACCGGGACGGGTTTCGGGTGCGGATGCGGAAACGGCTTGCTCACGTACACGTAGTGCATATCGGAAAGCTGCGTCTCGGGCTTCGCCACGTTCACTTTTTTTACCGGCTCCGGCGCAGGGTGGCGCAGTTGCCAGTATACGTGGGCGTACAGCCCCGCCATCAGCATGACGCAGAGGCTTACTATTCCTAACAAGGCGTTAGAAGCGATTTTTCTCAGGCGGGGAATGCGGTACGAAAACCAGACCGCCTCCCCGGAAACGTAGCTGCGCTGAGCCGCAAGACAGATGGTAGACATTAGGAATGCTTCTCCTGCGTTTTCGCGTCCGGTGCGGCATGGGGGGTCTGAAGCAGCACGCTCGGCGTGGTGTTAGTGTCGCGCATCAACTGCATCAGCGTCTCTTCACCCGGGATACCGTCGACGCGCAGATGCATTTTTTGCTGGAACTCGCGGGTACGTTTCATCATCTCCGTCGTCCAGGTTTGAGCGTGGGTTTCCGGCTCGGCAAGGGCCTGGCTCAGCTGCTGATCCAGCCACCCCATGTCCTTCGCATCGCTGGCGGCGCTGATGGCGTCTTTGCCTTCCGGCGTCAGGCGGTGGAGTTGGGTATAATTGCCGGTGGCATGCTGGTTAAACCAGTGACGGCTTACCTGCCAGGTGCGGTTATTCATCAGCAGGTCGAGTGAGTTATCCCCGACGCGGGCGACCACGGCATAGTTAAGGTGGTTGCCGGTTTTCAGTTCACTCACCCATGGATACCCTTCCTGTGCCAGCGCGTCCGGTGAGGCATTTCCCTGCTTACACATCAGGTTCACCTTCGCGGCGTTCTGGCACAGGGCATCGTCCGCCGAGGCGTCATACCCCCACATCAGATAGAGCTGATGCATCGCATCCGGCTGATTAACCACCTCGTTGTCGATAGCCGGCACCACCGGCGCCTGCTCGATGGGCGTCTGCTGTTTCCAGCTCGCGGGCACCGGCAGTTGAATCGGAAGTCTTGCTCCGATCGAGGAGGTCAAATACCAGCCGCAGGCAGCGAACAGCACGGAGGCGAACAGCCCCACGGTAGCCAGGCGCATACCGTGTTTTTTCGCAGGTAGGATCTCACCGGCCGCCAGGCGCAGATGACGCGGGCTAACCTGTTCTGCGCGTTCGGTCCAGGCGGCGAGCATCGACAGGTGCGCCAGCTCGTTCAGCTTGCTGATATTCCCTTTGGTCAGCGCATGCATTTTACGCACGCGCGCCGGGGTCAACGGCGAGTGCTCACACCCGTGCGCTTCACACTGCGCCTGAACGTAGCTGAGAAACTCCCGGCAGGTAAGGGGTCGCAGGGTGTGGCAGGTATGCGCATATTCACGCAGTTCAGACTGCTGCATCAGAACGGCTTCCCGATCCGCTTCACCCATCAGTACGACGGACAGACGAAACTCCAGCTCCTGCGCGCGCGTCAGCAGCAGAGCCAGCACCTCCCGACAGGTCTCTTTCATGGCATCGGTATGGCTAATCACCAGCACTTTCGTCCTGCTTTTTCCCCCCTGCCACTGGTGCAGGAGGGCATCCACCGCCTGAAGCCGGTTTTTGCTCTCTTTCGTTCCCGGGTTGAGTTTATACAGCAGGCTACTGGCACTCAGTTTTGGAAACGCGTTGATGGCAATAACGTCAGGGGGTGCGGATTTCAGGGCGTCGCTGAACTGGCCCAGCAGCGGGGCATCATCAGCAAAGAGCCCAATAATCCCCGCCTGTTGGGTTTTCTCTTTCAGCAGGTTGAAAATATCCTGGTGATACGGCACGAAGAAATCGCCCGAGGCGCGGGTAATTTTTCGAAAAGGCGGGTGATTAAATTTAAAATGACTCTGATACATAACGACTTACCGTCTCTGGGCATGAATAGCAATGGTCCAGAAAAGTACGGCAAGGGTGCGTCATGGTCAATTTACGGGCAGGGTAAAAATAACCTGCCGGCTTCCTCTAACACTGGTTTTTTTGACGGTCAATCTTTTTCTTTATCAAAGTTAACGGCGAAGCAGGTGGTCGATTGTCAGGCCGCTAATTACTATTTATGTCACATATTGGCGCAGCATGACGCTGCTTATTTCCGCTTTGCTAAAGGCCAGATGAATAATGAGGCTCTCACTTTTTTCACGGTGGATAACGCCCTGTATTATGTTTGTATTGCTGATTTTTTGCGGTCAGCAAGGCTACGTCATTTTTAAAGATTATAAAAAATTGACGAATAAACTCGCGAACGCAGCGGCGAAACCGCAAAAAAAACGTCAGGAAGAAAAGACATTTTCACTTTTCACCGCCGCCGTGCGTCAGGACAACCTGCCAGCAGCCGGAAAAGCCCCGCTCGCTGCCGAAATTGAGGGGATCGTCCGCAGCGACGATGCCTGGTTGTCCTTCGCCGTGATCAAAACGCCGGGTGGTCAAAAGAGCTATCGCGAAGGCGAGGCGTTGACCGGTTTTAACGATGCCTTTATTCAGGAAATAAACAAAGACAATGTGGTGGTTAATTACGAAGGTGCTACGCAGGTACTGGCGTTAAATAAACCTGACTATTTTAAGGGCGGCGTTGACAGCGGCCCGGTAACCCAATCGACGAAAGATGCTGGTGCTGAAAGCGTGCATCTGGATGATTATCTGGTGTTAAAGCCACTTATCGAAAAGGGCCAACTGGAAGGCTACAACATTAATCCAAGGAATGCCTCTGACTTCTACAGTCATGCCGGTCTGGAAAAAGGTGATGTGGCCGTAAAAGTCAATTCTGTCGATATGACCGATGCAGAAAAGGCAAAAGATATTATTGCCAACTGGTCGAAAATGAAAGAAGCGGAGGTCGTCGTCAGACGTCACGCTCACCTTGAAAATATTCGGGTCAATGTTCTAAACAATTAACAAGTGTACAGACATGAAGAAATTTCCTTGGGCGTGCGTGGCGCTGACCGCATTGTCGTTATATTCCAGTTCGCTGCTCGCAGCTAACTTTAGCGCCAGCTTTAAAAACACCGATATCCGCGAATTTATTGATACGGTAGGCCGCAATCTGAACAAAACCATTCTGGTCGACCCGTCCGTTCAGGGCACGGTGTCGGTCAGAACCTATAACGTGTTGACGGAAGACGAATATTACCAGTTTTTCCTGAGCGTGCTGGACCTGTACGGCCTGTCGGTGATCCCGATGGATAACGGCATGGTTAAAGTGGTGCGCTCGAGCATTGCCCGCACCGCCGGTGCGCCGCTGGCCGACGGTAAAAATCCGGGCAAAGGCGACGAGATCATCACCCGCGTTGTGCGCATGGAAAACGTGCCTGTTCGCGAGCTGGCGCCGCTGCTGCGTCAGCTCAACGATGCCACCGGCATCGGTAACGTGGTCCACTTTGAGCCGTCCAACGTCCTGCTGCTAACCGGTAAAGCCTCGGTGGTGAACCGCCTGGTGGATCTGGTCCTGCGCGTGGACAAAGACGGTATTCAGCGTCGTGAAATCGTGCCGCTGCGCTTTGCGTCCGCCAAAGAGCTCTCGGAGATGTTGAATAACCTCAACAACGAAGAGCAGAAAGGGCAGAACGCGCCGCAGCTGGCGACCAAAGTGGTGGCCGATGACGAAACCAACAGCCTGGTGATCAGCGGTTCGGAAGATGCGCGCGCGCGGACCCGCTCCCTGATCCATCAGCTGGATCGCGAGCAGAACAACGAGGGGAATACCCGCGTCTTCTATCTCAAGTATGCCAGCGCCACCAAGGTGGTGCCGGTACTCACCGGCATCGGCGAGCAGCTGAAGGACAAGGCCGGCGCGCCGAAGTCGAAAACCGCGCCAGCGTCCAGCGATCTGAACATTACCGCCGACGAAGCAACCAACTCGCTGGTGATTACCGCCCAGCCTAACGTGATGAACTCCCTTGAGAAGGTGATCGACAAGCTGGACATCCGTCGTCCGCAGGTGCTGGTGGAAGCCATCATCGCGGAAGTGCAGGACGGGAACGGCCTGGATCTCGGCGTGCAGTGGACCAGCAAGCACGGCGGCGTGCAGTTCGGCTCCACCGGCCTGCCAATCAGCCAGATTAAAAATGGCACCATGAAAGGGGCGAGCTTCACTGGCCTGGCGACCGGCTTCTTTAACGGTGATTTTGGTGCGCTGGTGACTGCGCTTTCCACCGACGGCAAAAATGACATCCTCTCCACGCCAAGCGTGGTCACGCTGGATAACAAAGAAGCGTCGTTCAACGTGGGCCAGGATGTGCCGGTACTTTCCGGTTCGCAAACCACCAGCGGCGACAACGTCTTTAACTCCGTTGAGCGTAAGACGGTCGGTACCAAGCTGAAAATTGTGCCGCAGATTAACGATGGCGACATGATCCATCTGAAGATTGAGCAGGAAGTCTCCAGCGTCGACAACAGCGCGACGGAAGACTCCAGCCTCGGCCCGACCTTCAATACGCGCACGATCAATAACGAAGTGATGGTCCACAGTGGCCAGACGGTGGTGCTTGGCGGTCTGATGGAAAATGTGACCAAACAGTCCGTGTCCAAAGTGCCGCTGCTCGGCGATATCCCGCTGGTCGGTCAGCTGTTCCGCTACACCTCCCAGGATACCTCCAAGCGCAACCTGATGGTGTTCATTCATATCACCGTCCTGCGTGACGACGACAACTACAGCGCGGCCTCGAAAGAGAAATATGACCAGATCCGGGTGCGCCAGATGCAGCGCGTGGAAGAGAAAAAGCTCGGTATTGTTGAGCCGAGCGACAATGCCGTCCTTCCCGCGTTTCCTTCAGCAAGCCCTCACGCCGCACCGGTGAAAACCCGCGCGACACGCAATCCGTTTAAAGAGTAAGGCGGAGGGGCAACGTGGACGAACTGAGTAAAACACTGTGTAGCAGCAGCTACGCAAAAGATAACGGCGTTCTGCTTTACAACAATGACGTCTATATCCGTGAGGACACCCCGGCGTTAGCACTGCTGGAAGTGCGCCGGGTGTTGGGCCGCGCGTTCGTCCCGGTTACTGTGACGCCGGAAGCGTTTGACGAGATGCTGGCCAAAATCTGGCAGCAGAGCAGCGGCGTTTCACAGCAGCTGGTGGACGACATGGATGCGGATATCGACCTGATGGCGTTAACCGAAGAGATCCCGGATAACGAAGATCTGCTTGATAACGACGAAAACTCGCCGGTGATCCGCCTGATCAACGCCATTCTCGGCGAGGCGGTTAAGGACGGCGCGTCGGATATCCATATCGAAACCTTCGAGCGCACGCTGAGCATTCGCTTCCGCGTTGACGGCGTGCTGCGCCCGGTGCTGCAACCGGCGCGTAAGCTCGCCCCGCTGCTGGTGTCGCGTATCAAGGTGATGTCGAAACTCGACATTGCCGAAAAACGTCTGCCGCAGGATGGCCGTATCTCACTGCGCATTGGCCGCAAGGCGATCGACGTGCGCGTCTCGACCATTCCGTCCCAGTACGGCGAGCGCGTGGTCATGCGCCTGCTCGATAAAAGCAATCTCAAGCCCGACATCAACAAGCTGGGCCTGATCGATGAAGAGCTGGAGAGGTTAAAAGGGCTGATTGAGCGCCCGCACGGCATTATCCTGGTCACCGGGCCGACAGGCTCCGGTAAAAGTACCACCCTGTACGCCATTCTTTCGGCGCTGAACGGTCACGAACGCAACATTCTGACCGTGGAAGACCCGATCGAATATGAGCTGGAAGGGGTGGGGCAGACGCAGGTTAACCCGCGCGTGGACATGACCTTTGCCCGCGGGCTGCGCGCTATTCTGCGTCAGGACCCGGACGTGGTGATGATCGGGGAAATTCGTGACGGTGAAACCGCGCAAATTGCGGTACAGGCGTCGCTCACCGGTCACCTGGTCATGTCTACGCTGCACACCAACAGCGCCGCCGGGGCGATTACGCGTCTGCGGGACATGGGGCTGGAGTCCTTTTTAATCGGTTCATCGTTGCTCGGTGTCATTGCCCAGCGTCTGGTGCGTCGGCTGTGTACGCACTGCCGGACCACCAGTCCGCTGGATGCCAATGAAAAAGCGCTGTTCAGCTTTATGGACGCGCCGCCAAAAGCCATTTATCGCGCGGTGGGCTGTGAACACTGCCGCCAGAGCGGCTATCAGGGCCGTGCCGGTATTCACGAGTTCCTGGTGGTGGACAGCGCCATGCGCCGCGCCATTCATGAAGATAAAGACGAAATGTCCATCGAGACGCAGCTCTTTAAGCAGGCTTACAGCCTGCGCGAAAACGGGCTGCTGAAGGTGATTAGCGGCGTCACCTCGCTGGAAGAGGTGATGCGTGTGACCGCCGAGCGCGGGGGGGATGCGTAATGGCCTTCTACGCCTGGACGGCGACGGATGTCGCAGGCAAAACCCAGCGCGGCACGCTGCAGGCCGAGGGGCAAAAGCAGGTTCGCCAGATGTTGCGCGAGCAAAAGCTGATGCCCGTCAGCATCAGCGAAACCCGTGAAGCGGCGTCTGCCGGAAAAGCAAAAACCGGAGCCAGGCTCTCCACGCCGGTGCTGTCGATGTTTACCCGTCAGCTCTCCACGCTGGTCAACGCCGCACTGCCGCTCGAGAGCGCGCTGAAGGCGATCTCGAAGCAAACGGAAGACAAAAAGCTGGCGGCAATGGTGGTTGAGATCCGCGAGAAGGTGGTGGAAGGTCACACCCTGTTCGACGCCTTCAGCCAGTTCCCGCGCACCTTTGACAAGCTCTACTGCACGCTGGTGATGGCCGGTGAAAAAACCGGCCACCTGGGCGACGTGCTGGAGAAGCTGGCGGAGTACAACGAGCAGCGCCAGAAGATGAAGAGCAAGCTGACGCAGGCGATGGTCTACCCGATTACCCTCACCGTGGTCGCCATCGCGGTCATCAGCATTCTGCTGGTGGCGGTGGTGCCGCAGGTGATCGAGCAGTTCACCCACATGAAGCAGCAGCTGCCGATCACCACCCGCACGCTGATTGCGGTGAGCGATTTCCTGCAGGCGTACGGGATCTACATCGTGGGGATCCTCGGCGGCGGGTTTGTTGGTTTTAAGACCTGGCTCAGAAACGCCAAAAACCGTTTTCGCTGGCACAGCTGGCTGGTGAACGGCTCGCCGATTAAAAAGCTGGTGTGCGCGATCAACAGCGCTCGCTATATCCGCACGCTCAGCATCCTGCAGGCGAGCAGCGTGCCGCTGCTTGAAGGGATGTATATCGCGATGGACGGTATCGAAAACCTCTACGCCCGGCAGGTGCTGGAGCAGGCGGCGGATACCGTGCGTCAGGGGGCCTCGCTCTATGCCGCGCTGGAGCAGGCGAAATTATTCCCGCCCACCATGCTGTACATGATTGCCTCCGGCGAAGAGAGCGGCGAGTTAGGCAACTTAATGGACCGCGCGGCGGAAAACCAGGAGTCGGCGCTACAGCATCGTATTACGTTAACGCTCTCGGTATTTGAACCGGCGCTGGTGGTCTCCATGGCGACGATTGTTTTATTCATCGTGCTGTCAATATTACAGCCGCTTCTGCAACTTAATAATATGGTAGGTTAAATCATGGCTATAAAAACAAAACGTCTGGCTCGCCAGGCGGGGTTCACCTTGCTCGAATTAATGGTGGTGATCGTTATTCTCGGCGTTTTAGCGAGTATGGTGGTGCCCAATTTAATGGGTAACAAAGAAAAAGCGGACGCGCAAAAGGCGACCAGCGATATTGTTGCGCTCGAAGGCTCGCTGGATATGTATAAGCTCGATAACCACCGCTACCCAACGACCGAGCAGGGGCTGCAGGCGCTGGTGACCAAGCCTGAGATCGCGCCTATTCCCAACGGCTACCGCGCCGACGGCTATATTCGCCGCCTGCCGCAGGATCCGTGGGGCAACGATTATCTGCTCGTCAGCCCGGGTGAACACGGCGCCGTAGACGTCTTCTCTGCCGGTCCTGATGGCGAAGCCAACACCGCAGACGATATTACGAACTGGTCTCTGGATAAGAAAGAGAAATAATGAAGAATCAACGCGGCTTTACGTTGCTGGAAATTATTCTGGCTCTGGTGATATTTGCCAGTTGCGCCATGATGGTTGTCTCAACAATACCCTCACGCAGCGGTGCGGATATATTTGGTCAGCAATTAAAAGCCCTCGTTGATTATGGTTCAGACCGCGCGGTCATGGACGGAAATATTGTCGGGCTGGTGATCGCTACCGATAAATATCAGCTGGTCACGCTCGACGATAAAAACGGCGAACGTCACTGGGTGCCGTTATCCGCCGGCCGTATTACCACGAAAGGCGATTTCCCGGAAGAGATGCACGTGTCGCTCTCGCCTCAGCGTCTGGCGGCTAACGTCGAGGCCGCCCCCCAGATCCTCTTTCTGCCGGACGGTGAGATTGGGCGTTTTACGCTGACGCTGCAAAGTTACGACAAACAGCATCACTTCCGCGTGGTGTCGCAGGGCGCGGCCCCGGTTTCGGTAGAGAACGATGACTAAAGGCAAGGTTAAGCAGAACGGGATGACGCTCCTGGAGGTGATGGTGGCGCTGGTCATTTTCTCCACCGCCGCGCTGGCGCTGATGAATTCCGTCTCCCTGAACGTGCGCTTCACCCACGGGCTGGCCGAAACGCTGCAGGCCAGCTGGGTTGCAGAAAATCAGCTGGCTGAAGCCCAGCTCAGCAAAACCGATTTTCCCGATGCCGAGGAGCAGGGGACGGAAATCATGGGGGGGCGCAGCTGGTACTGGCATAAGCAGCGGGTGAAAACCGCCAATAGCGGTTGGGCCAATGCCATCCGCGTTTACGCCGAAGGCGATAAAAGCCAGCCGGTCATTTCGCTTCAGATCATTGGGCCGGGAGAAGAGAGCAAGTGAAGACGAGCCGACGCCAGCGCGGTTTTACCCTGCTGGAGATCATGATTGCGCTGACCATTTTTGCGGTCATCAGCACCCTGGCCTGGCAAATTCTCGACGGCGCGATGCGCACCAGTTCGGCAACCGATACCCGCGCGGCGAAGCTTAATCAGCTTCAGCGTGCCTGGAGCCTGATGGAGCGCGATTTTTTCCAGCTGCAGGCGCGGGCGCCGCGCAACGCACCGGATCTGTTTTTACAGGATGGCGATGCCGTGGAATTCACCACGCTGAACGGCGTGAGTGGCACGGTCCAGCTGGAGCGCGTGCGCTGGCGGCTGGAAGAAGGGCGTCTGTATCGCGACGTCTGGCCGGTGATTGACAGCCCGGCGGACGTCAAACCCGATGAAGTGCCTATCGTCAGCGAGGTGAAAGCGATGCAGTGGCGGTTTTATCACCAGGGCTGGCAAAAAAGCTGGGGTGACTCTGCCCATCTGCCAGACGGCGTGGAGCTTACGCTGACCATGGAAAATGGCGACACCTGGCGCTGGGTGTTTACCACGCCGGGAGAGATACCAGAAGCGGTGGCACCGGCGGCAGAAAACGTGCCTGCCCCGCAAAATGCGCCTGCGCCGGACGTGAAGCCATGAGCCGGGTCCATCAGCAACGCGGTGTTGCCCTGCTGGTTGTGCTGATCCTGCTGGTCATGATGTCGGCCCTGGCGGCCAAAATCAGCCAGCAGTTCTGCCGTAATTTGCAGAAAACCCACTATCAGGTGAGCCAGCAGCAGCTGCGCTGGGCAATGCAGGCGCAGGAAAAAGTGGTGAAAGACCGGTTGCAGAACGACGCCAGCGGCGAGAGCAAACCGCTCGACCCGGCGGGCGACTGGCACCTGCCGCTGGAGACGCAGGGTGAAGTCTATACGGTGGTCAGCCAGGTCGACGACGCGCAGGACTGCTTCAACGTCAATAACCTGCTGGCCGCAGACAAAGTGGCTCAGGAGCAAAATGCGTCAACCGTGCCGGAAAAACCGCGAAAAGAGAAGATTGTCGAGCAGATCCTGACGGACGGCGGCATCAGCCAGACGGCGGCGGAAGAAATTTATCAGCAGCTGGTGGATTATCTCGACGGCGACGCCACGACGGTGAAAGAGGGCGCGGAGATGGACGCCTGGTCTGGCGTAGTGCCGGCGCGTCAGCCTGCGAATCAGATGATGCGCACCCTTGCCGAGATCAAGCTGCTGCCGGCGTTTCCTGCTGCAGCGTACCCGAAAGTGAGCAAGCTGTTATGCGCGCTGCCGGACTCGGCCAGCAAGGTGGATGTCAATACTCTGACGCCGGAGCAGGCGCCCTTACTGGCAGCCCTGTTCCCGGGAAAACTCACCGCGGACGATGCCGTACGCCTGATTGAGTCGCGGCCGGAAACCGGCTGGGAAAGCATGGACGTCTTCAGCAAAGCGCTGGAACAGGCCTTCCCGCAGTTGAAGGAAGAGTTGCCGCAGGTGGCCGGGCTGCTCTCCATCAACAGCCGGTATTTTCGCGTCAACTACACCGGCAATACCGATGAGTTAACGCTTCGCGTGGTGAGCCAGCTTCAGGTGAATAACGAAGCCGGTGAAATTGTGACGTGGCAACGTCGTTACCGAATGATTGAATAAGAAAAGTAGAACGCTATGAAACAGGTCCTTTTTGTTCGTCCCGACAGCCGTGAGGACGGGAAAATCATGTGGTGTGAGTCGGGAAGCGAACAGGTTACAACCCTGGACACCCCGCAGGCGCTGCATACCCTTGCCGACCATCCTCTGGCTGCGCGCGTGTGTCTGCTGCTGCCCGCCAGTGAGATGATCTTCCGCCACTTTACGCTGCCGAAGAAAATGGCGTCGCAGGCGACCGCCTTCTCGTGGATGGCGGAGGAGACTCTGATTGGTGAGGTGGACGATCTCCACTGGACGGTGCTGAACAAAAAAGGCGCCGAGGTGGACGCCGTGGCGATAGATTCCGCCCGCCTGCAGCAGTGGCTGACCCGCTTTCACGAGGCGGGCCTGAAGGTCATTCAGGTCCTGCCTGACGCCTGGCTGCTGCCGGTCACGGCGGGTGGAAGCACGCTGGTTGCGCGGGAAGAGAACTACTTGTTGCGCTTGTCCCCGCATATCGCCTGTAACGTTGAGGTTGGCCTGTTGCCGCTGCTGATGCAAAAAGCCGGAGAGGGCGAGGTCCGCTGCTACGGGGACATCCCGCCGGGCATTGAGGTTGACGAACAGCTGGCGGCAGAAAATCCGCTGGTGCTGATCCAGCCGCAGTGGCGGGCGTGCCGCGTCAACGTGCTGCACGGTGCGTTCAGCGCGAAAGCGACCAGCGCGAGGGCGGCGAAAGGGATGAAGGCCGCCATCGCGGTGATGGGACTTCTCTCTCTGGGCCTGCTGCTCGGCCCCCGCATCACCCTGGCGTGGATGCTGGCAGATCGGGAAAATCAGGTGCAGCAGGAGATGGTCGAGCTTTATCAACACCATTTTCCGAGTATGCGTCACCAGACCAACCTTAAGTACCATTTTGGACAGAACATCAAGAAGCAGCCTAAAGGCATTTTTTTGCAGATGGACGAACTGGAAAAGATCCGTCAGTCCGTTCCGTCGATGGAAATTACGCTGTTTGAATATGACGACACGCAGGGAGCCCTGACATTAAGCGTGAGTGTGCAAAACGAGCAGGCATTACAGGAATTCATTCATCAGGCCAGCACGAATTTTGATTTTACGTTACAGCCTATTTCAAAGGACGCGCCGTATACGGCCATGATTACAGGGAAATATAAATGAAAGCGCGAATTGCACAGTTTACATCTCGTTATCAACAATACAGCACCAGAGAAAAATTCATTTTAAAAATAGCGGCGGGAGCTTTATGCAGCGCCGTCATCTATTACGTAGGGATAATTCCCCTGGATAATATGATAAAAAATAGCCAGGCGACGCTGGCGCGACAAATTGAAACGGTAAACTGGATGAAAACAGAAATTGATAAAAATCATCTGCCGGTGCTACAGGTGAAAACCGATAATCCACGCAGCGTGGTGGAGAATAGCGCGCATGAAATTAACCTGACGCTGACCGATATTCGTCAGGACGGTCAGACTCTGGCCTTTGTCGTGAACCGGGTCAACGTGTATGAATTAAAAAACTGGCTGCGGGAGATGAACCTCGCGTCAGGCGTCAGGCTGGAGAAAATGAACCTCACGCCCGTGGATCACCTGAGCGACGTGAAGGCCGAAATCCAGCTGACCTGGAAAAAAGTGGCATGAACGGGCTGATACTCGTCCGGGAGAGTTATCCCGTCGGGTTTGCCACGATGAGCGGCGTGTTCGGCGCGATCCTGGGGAGCTTTCTCGGCGTTGTGGTGGATCGCGTGCCGGGGATGGTGCTAGAGGAGGAGAGCCGCAGCAACCTGCTTTTCCCGGCGTCACACTGTCCCGTCTGCCAGCATGCACTGCGCGCATGGGAGAACATCCCGCTGCTGAGCTGGCTGGCGCTGCGGGGACGCTGTCGTTGCTGCAAGTCGCCGATTCCGCTGCGGTTATTTTTACTCGAGCTGTTGACGGCGGTGTTCTTTGGCCTCACCGCCCGGTGGATACCGGACTTGGCATCCCTTTTCTCGCTGTGGGTGCTGGCGGCCTTTCTGCTGCCGCTGGCGATGATTGACGGACAGCACCAGCTGCTGCCCGACTGCCTGACGCAGCCGCTGCTCTGGGCCGGGCTGCTGTTCCACGCCTTCAGCCACGGGCTGCTCCTGCGTGATGCGCTGCTCGGCGCGGTGGCAGGCTATCTTTCGCTCTGGCTGGTGTACTGGGCGTTTCGTCTGCTTACCCGTCGGGAAGGGCTGGGCTACGGCGATTTCAAGCTGCTGGCGGCGCTGGGCGCCTGGTGCGGCTGGCAGTCACTCCCTGCGATTGAATTAATTGCCGCATTAAGTGGCATAGTGGGTTATTTGCTATTAAATAAATCGAATAAAAATAACCTAACCATCGCTTTCGGACCTTATCTGGCTTTTGCTGGAATAGCGCTCTATACCTGCCAGCTATTTGTGAATACCTATTAAATAACCGGGTCAAGTTTTTTTATCAATATTTTCGACGAGGAAAGAGAAGGACGACCTTTTATCCTCAGTGTATCGTAAAAGGCATAAGCTACACGGATTTTTAGCTTGTATCTTTTAATGGGGGAATACAACGCGTCTTTAAGGTTTGGATAACGGCTGTCTGCGTATTTAAAAACGCACTATGTGAATATCATTCCATGTTCTAAAGGAAGACATGGATCAATTTCGTTTACGAATAAATTTATCAGGAAAGAAAAATGAAATTTATTAAGCCTAAATATCTGGCGCTCTTTATTGCAGCGGCAACCGGTTCTGCATTCGCTGCTGCGCCAGGTGCGCCGACCATCGGCTCCGGCAATGACAAATTTGCGCTGGTCGAGGTGGATCAGGCCGCGCAGGATTACAACAGCCTCGTCAAGGTACATAACGACGGCGTGGATGTGAAAGTCGAGTGGAACGTGTGGAGCGGCGACGCGCCAACGTCTGCAAAAGTGCTGCTGGATGGTAAAACCGTGTGGACCGGCGCAGCTGGTGCAAGCGGCTCAGCCACCTTTAAAGTGAAAAAGGGCGGACGTTATCAGGAGCAGGTGGAAGTCTGTAATGCCAGCGGCTGTACCAAAAGCGCCAGCAAGCTGATCATCGTGGCGGACACCGACGGCAGCCATCTGCTGCCGCTGAACGCGCCGCTGCAGGAGAACAACAAAACGTTCGCCAAACATACTGATAAAGTGGTTGCGGCGTATTTCCCTGAATGGGGCGTTTACGATCGTAACTTCCCGGTTGATAAAATCCCGGCAGCGAACCTTAACCACATCCTCTATGGCTTCATTCCAATCTGTGGCGGCGACGGCATCAACGATGGCCTGAAAACCGTTGAAGGCGGTAACAGCTTCTCCGTACTGCAGCGCGACTGCGCGGGCCGTCCGGACTATACCGTCGCCATTCACGATCCGTGGGCTGCGCTGCAAAAACCGCAGTCTGGCGTCTCCAACTGGGACGACCCGTACAAAGGTAACTTTGGCCAGCTGATGGCGCTGAAAAAAGCGCATCCGGACCTGAAAGTGCTGCCATCCATCGGTGGCTGGACGCTGTCCGATCCGTTCTTCCACATGGGCGACCCGGCAATCCGTGCCCGCTTCGTCTCCTCTGTGAAAGATTTCCTGCAGACCTGGAAGTTCTTTGACGGCGTGGATATCGACTGGGAATTCCCTGGCGGCGGCGGCGTGAGCGAACATCTGGGTAACCCGCAGCAGGATAAAGCGACGTATACCGCCCTGATGCATGACCTGCGCACCATGCTGAACGAGCTGTCTGCACAGACTGGCCGTACCTATGAACTGACCAGCGCCATCGGTGCGGGCCGCGATAAGATTGAAGACGTGGATTACACCGCTGCTCAGCAGTACCTCGACCACATCTTCCTGATGAGCTATGACTTCTACGGCGGCTGGAGCAACACCGAGCTGGGCCACCAGGCCGCACTGCGCGCGCCGTCATGGCGCCCGGACACAAACTACACCACCGAGAACGGCGTGGACGCGCTGCTTGCTCAGGGCGTACAGCCAGGCAAGATCGTGGTGGGTGCGGGCATGTATGGCCGCGGCTGGACTGGCGTGCATGGCTACACCGGTGACAATCCATTCACGGGTACCGCAACCGGTATGGTGAAAGGTACCTGGGAACCTGGCGTGGTCGACTACCGTCAGATCGTTAACGAGTACAAAGGCAAGCCTGGCTGGGAATATGGTTACGACGCGAATGCTGAAGCGCCATATGTCTTCAATAAGTCTACCGGCGACCTGATCACCTATGAAGATGCACGCTCTACCGCCGCTAAAGGCAAGTATGTGCTGTCGAAAAACCTAGGCGGACTCTTTGCCTGGTCTATTGACTCTGATACCGGCGACATCCTGAACGCGATGAACGAAAGTCTGCTGGGCGGTTCTACCCCGGTCGATCCGGTCGTCACCAACCATGCGCCAATCGCGTCTTCTGCGGATCAGAACGTCTCTGGCCCGGCAACCGTCACGCTTGATGGTTCTGCTTCCAGCGATCCAGACGGCGATGCGATTACCTACAAATGGACCCAGGTTTCTGGCCCATCTGTAACTCTCTCCAACAGCACCAAAGCGAAAGCCACCTTCAACGTTGCGGCAGCGACCAGCGACCAGACCATGGTGTTCCGCCTGACGGTTACGGATGCTAAAGGCCTGAGCAACGCCATTGATGTGCAGGTTGTGAACAAAGCGCCAAAAGCTAACCAGGCGCCAGTCGTGAACGCAATGGAGGCAGTGACGCTGCAGGCAGGAGAAACCTATGCTCTGCACGCGCAGGCTGTGGATCCAGACGGTGATGCGATGACCTTCTCCTGGAGCGTGCCAGCGGATATGCATGCAACCGGTACCGATACCGCGAACGTGACGATTACTGCACCAGACGTTGCCACCACGTCTACCTATACGCTGAGCGTAGTTGTAGGCGACGGCAAAACCAGCGTGCAGTCTAACGTGCAGGTAACCGTGAATCCGAAACCGGCTGACGTTACACCACCGTCTGATGAGGTTACACCTCCGTCTGATGACGTAACGCCACCCTCTGATGAAGTTACGCCTCCGTCTGATGACGTGACTCCGCCATCTGACGAAGGGTCTGCAACCGGTAGCTGCGATGCGCCTGTCGATGCTAACGCCAGCAAATATGCCGCGTGGGATGCCAGCAAAATCTACAACAGTGGCGATACCGTGAGCTTCGACCATCTGGTGTGGAAAGCGAAGTACTGGACGCAAGGCAACCAGCCTGGGTTCGGTGTGGATGCCTGGGAGCTGGTCAGCAACGTGAAGATGAACTGGCGTTCTGACCTGGTTTATAACGGCGGCGAAACCACAACCTACCAGGGCAACGTTTACCGTGCCAAATGGTGGACCCGCGGTGACAACCCGGCTAACAGCGATGTATGGGTGAAAGAAGGTCCTTCAACAGACTGCAAATAACCTTCTGAACCGTGGATTGCGGGAATGATATCAACCCGCAATAGTTGGTCACACCCCACTTCGGGTGTGACCAACACTTCAGAATTATCGCTAATGATGAGCGGGAAGAGGTTCAGTATTTAAAAAGCAGGTGCTCATGAAACGCGTGATTATATTTTTACTGCTGTTTAGTCAAAGCGTATTCGCGAACTGTTGGGATAACGCCGGACATTATTATCATGTCGATCCGTGGTTATTGTATGCAATTGCCAAAGTCGAGTCCGGAATGAATCCCCACGCGGTAGGCTGGAACCACGACGGCACGCGTGACGTCGGGTTGATGCAGATTAACAGCTCACACTTCAGTGAGTTAGCACGTCAGGGTATTGATGAAGATCAGCTTATTAATGAGCCCTGTACCTCCATTATGGTCGGCGCCTCCATCCTGTCCGGGATGATAAACGTGTATGGCTATAACTGGGAAGCGGTGGGCGCGTATAACGCCGGATTGAAAAAAGAAAATTATCCGCAGCGCATGCGTTATGCCCATAAAGTGTGGGCGAAGTATCAGCAAATAAAGTCGGGTAAATAACCGTAGCATTATTTTTATTTTTTGAAGAATTCCTTTCGGTGTTCTTCAGAAAATGAAAAAGAACCACACTCTCTGGCTTATTTATTAAGGGAGTAATACATAAGCCGGGAATGTACTCACCCTAGTTGCTTAAATACAGGATTATTTGAAATGACGAAAAGGACATTACTGAGCGTTCTCGTGGCGGGGGCATGTATTGCACCCTTTATGGCCCAGGCTGCATCACTGCAGGCGGCCAGCAGTGAGCCGTACACCATGAAAGCCAGCGATCTGGCGAAAAAGGAAAAAGAGCTGACCAATTTCCCGCTGATGGTTTCGGTGAAGGATACCATTGCGACCCTGGACAATAGCCTCGTTGAGCAGATTGAGCCAGGTCGTGCCTCGAACCCTGACAACGTCAAGCGCGTTGAAGGGATCGTGAAGGCCAGCGACTGGGAATATCTCTTCCCGCTGCGCGCTCAGTCTTATACCTACAGTAACTTCCTGAAGGCTGTTGGTAAATTCCCGGCACTGTGTAAGACCTATAACGATGGTCGCGACAGCGACGCCATCTGCCGCAAAGAGCTGGCGACCATGTTCGCCCACTTTGCGCAGGAAACCGGCGGCCATGAGAGCTGGCGTCCGGAAGCCGAGTGGCGTCAGGCCCTGGTTCACGTCCGTGAAATGGGCTGGACCGAAGGCCAGAAAGGCGGCTATAACGGCGAATGTAACCCAGACATCTGGCAGGGGCAGACCTGGCCATGCGGTAAAGACAAAGACGGCGACTTCGTAAGCTACTTTGGCCGCGGCGCGAAGCAGCTGTCTTACAACTATAACTACGGTCCGTTCTCTGAAGCGATGTTTGGTACCGTCCGCAACCTGCTTGACAAGCCTGAGCTGGTGGCGGATACCTGGCTGAACCTGGCAAGTGCGATCTTCTTCTTCGCCTATCCGCAGCCGCCAAAACCAAGCATGCTGCAGGTTATCGACGGCACCTGGCAGCCAAACGATCACGATAAAGCCAACGGTCTGGTTCCGGGCTTCGGCGTGACCACCCAGATCATCAACGGTGGCGTAGAGTGCGGCGGCCCAACCGAGATTGCCCAGTCTGAAAACCGCATCAAGTACTACAAAGAGTTCGCGAACTACCTGAAAGTGCCTGTTCCGGCGAATGAAGTGCTGGGCTGCGCCAACATGAAGCAGTTCGATGAAGGCGGCGCCGGCGCGCTGAAGATCTACTGGGAGCAGGACTGGGGGTGGAGCCCGGATACGCCGGACGGTAAGACCTACTCCTGCCAGCTGGTGGGGTACCAGACGCCGTTCAGCGCGTTCAAAGAGGGTGACTACACCAACTGCGTTAAGAAGTTCTATAACGTGAACATCATTAACGACGACGGCTCAGCCGTGACCCCAGGAGAAGACAAAACCCCGGCAGACACCACGCCGCCAGCGGATACGACGCCAGCGGAAGATACCACCCCTGTTGAACCGGCTACCGTGAATCACGCCCCTGTGGCGCAGATTGCGGGCCCAATCGGGGCGGTTGAAGCGGGTGCGCAGGTTTCCCTGAGCGCGGAAGGCTCTACCGACGCCGACGGTAACAAGCTGACCTACACCTGGCGTTCCCAGGATGGCCAGACCGTGACCGGTCAGGACAAAGCGGTGGTGACCTTCAAGGCGCCAGAGTCTGCAACGGCTCAGCAGTACGAAATCGGCCTGACCGTCAGCGATGGTGAACTGACCAGCACCACGTCCTACCTGCTGAATGTGAAAGCGAAAGCCGAGTCTAAGGACGAAGGCACTTCCGGCTCTTACGCCGCGTGGAGCGCGAACAGCAAGTACAACGCAGGTGATATCGTGAACAACCACGGTAAACTGTTCCAGTGCAAACCGTTCCCGTACAGCGGCTGGTGTAACAATGCCCCGGCATACTACGAACCCGGCGCTGGCCTGGCGTGGGCTGATGCCTGGACGGCTCTGTAAAAGCAAACGGCAACCTTCGGGTTGCCGTTTTCGTATTTGCACCCTCTGTCTTTTACCGGGTGGCGCTGCGCTTACCCGGCCTACATGAGGCTAAGGGGCGAGGGGTCAGTACGGAGCCGTTGTAGGCCCGGTAAGGCGAGGCCGCCACCGGGCAAAAAGGCTAGCGATGCAGCTTCCCGTGATCCCGCAGCCACGCCGCCGTGCGCATAATCCCTTCATCCAGCGTCACAACCGGTTTATACCCCAGCTCATTCTCCGCCCGCGAAATATCCAGCGTGAAGTCAAAGTTGAGTTTAGAGACGCCGTAATGCGTCAGCGCAGGCTCTTTGGCTGTTTTACTGCCAAAGCGCTCCATGCTGCGGGCAATCATATCCAGCATTGGGTAGGGCACGGAACGGATACGGCAGTTGATCTGCAGCTCGTCGATCAGCCGCTGCACAATGCTGCGCAGCGTGCAGGGTTCGCCGTTAGTGATGTTGTAGGCGCGACCGGAGATCAGCTTATCGCAGTCCGGCTGGCTGGCCAGCCACATGGCGTGAACGGCGTTTTCGTAGTAGGTCATATCCACAAGGGCATCGCCGCCGCGCGGCAGCAGCACGCTGCCGTAATGGTGCATCATCTGCGCCAGACGCGGAATAAATACCTTATCGTGCGGCCCGAACAGGCTCTGCGGACGCAGGACCGTAAAGCGGGTGTGCGGGTTTGACTGCGCCAGCAGGTCGATGACCTCTTCGCTGGCCGCCTTGCTGCGGGCAAACTCACAGGCAAAGCGAGCAGGGCGGAAATCTTCCTGCACGTCACGGTGGTGGTGATAGTCGAAATAGAGTGACGGTGACGAGATATGAATAAAGTTACGCACGCCCCAGGCAACGGCCCATTCCCCCAGACGACGGGTGGCCCGCACGTTGGCGAGGTCGAAGGCTTCCTGGGTCCCCCACGGGGAGGTAAAACTGGAGCAGTGCCATAGCGTGTCGATACCGGCGAGCATCACCTTCGCCTGCGAGGAGACCAGCTCCGTCAGGTCGGCATGGACGAACTCTGCGCCCATTTTTTGCAGCAGTTTACCCATCGCTTCGTTGCGACCGGTAGCCCTGACGCTGATGCCCTTGTTGCGCAGAAATTCGACCGCATTTCGGCCTAAGCCGCTGGTCGCCCCGGTAACCAGTACCTTCATAGCTATCCACTGTGTTGAAAAGAATTTCGTGCGCATTCTTTCGTGAATTACGGCGCTATGCAATGGGAAAGGTGAAAGAAAGAGAGTTTTATTTAGATCTTTTCCGTCTTTTGTTCTGCCCGTTGCGCAATGCGTTTCGCCATTCCCCGGAAGATAAACAGGTGGGCAGGGATCATCAACAGCCAGTAGAACAGACCCGGCATTCCGTGCGGATGCCACCAGGCGCGCACGTCCAGTTCACGATGAACGCCTTTGTCTTTCAGGGTAAAGCAGAGTCGGCCCAGCCCCGGGGCTTTCATGCCGAACAGCAGCGCCAGCTGTTTTTCCGGTTCGACGATGATCACCTTCCAGCTGTCGACCGCGTCGCCCACCTCAAGATACGGGCGTGCCGGGCGGCCTTTCGCCAGCCGGTGGCCCACCAGCAGGTCCATCGCCCCGCGCGTTTGCCAGAGGAGATTACCGAAGAAATACCGTTCTTTGCCGCCAATCTGGTTCACCACCTCCCAGAGCGCGGCCAGGCTCGCGGAGGTTTTCACCGTGCAGCCCGCCTGTTTCGGGTAATAACCATACTCTGGCCGCCAGCGGGCAAAGGCCTGGGCGTCGTAGCCCCAGTCGCTGGAGTTCACCAGCTGCTCTTCTTCCTTCAGCGTATTGCGCACGGCGTCGTCAAAGCGGATCAGATCCTGAGGAATTAAGGCGCGCAGCGCGCGATCGTCGGCCAGCAGATCGTGCTTCAGCCCCTGGATCAGCGCTTTGGCGGTCGTCGGCGGCACCGAGGTGATGACATTCAAAAACCACACCGAAATCCAGCGCGTCGGGAAGGGAATGGGGATCAGCCAGCGGCGGCGGCCGCTGACGCGCATGAAATGTTCGAACTGCGCCTGATAGCTCAGCACTTCCGGGCCTGCCGCTTCCAGCACGCGATGTTTCTCTGCCGGGTGATCCAGCAGGGCCACCAGATAATGCAGGAGGTTCTCCAGCGCAATCGGCGTGGTGCGCGAACGGACCCAGCGCGGCGGCGTGAGCACCGGCAGGTTGTAGACCATATCGCGCATCACTTCGAAGGCGGCAGAACCGGCGCCGACGATGATCCCGGCGCGCAGTTCGGTGACGGGGATATTGGCCCCCCGCAGGATGTCCGCCGTCAGCTGGCGGGCGCGCAGGTGATCGGACTGCTCGCGTTCAGGTGCCTGAAGTGAACTGAGAAAAATCACCTGCTTCACCGGGGTTTGCAGCAGGGCATCGCGGACGTTCATCGCTACCTGGCGCTCGTGGGCGATAAAATCTCCGCCTTCACCCATGCTGTGCACCAGGTAGTAAAGCGTATCAACCCCTTCCAGCAGCGCGGGAAGCGCCTTCGGCCAGTTGAGGTCAACGTTGTGACAGGTGACGCCCGGCAAACCGAGTTTTTGCAGGCGTTCGGTATTGCGTGCCGCAGCCAGCACCTGGTGCCCCTGCTGGCTTAACGCCGCGGTGAGATGCTGACCGATATACCCGCTGGCGCCGAGCACCAGAATGCGTTGCGGCACGTGATGCTCCTTATCGCTGTAAAAACGCCTGCCAGTGTTTTACCACGTCGGCCAGCTGCTCGCGGTTGACGTCGAGATGCATGACCAGACGCACCACAGGTGAGGCGTTGATCAGCACGCCACGTGCTTTCATGAACTCGCCAAGCGCAGCGGCGTGGTCATCGCCCACGCGGACGAACAGCATGTTGGTGTCGTGGCGCATCACGTCGGCGCCAATTTCACGCAGCTCGGCCGCCATCCACGCGGCGTTGTCGTGATCGTCCTTCAGGCGCGTCACGTTGTTTTTCAGGGCATACAGCCCGGCAGCCGCCAGAATACCCGCCTGGCGCATGCCGCCGCCGGTCATTTTACGCCAGCGGTTGGCGCGCTTGATGTAGTCCGCATTGCCCACCAGCAGGGAACCCACTGGGGTGCCCAGCCCTTTAGAGAGGCAGATAGTGAACGAGTCGCAATATTGCGTAATCTCTTTCAGCGCGCAGCCGTATTCCACCACGGCGTTGAAGATGCGCGCGCCATCCACGTGCAGACCGAGCCCGCGCTCGCGGGTAAACTCCCACGCCGCCTTCAGGTATTCGCGCGGCAGGACCTTGCCGTTGTGGGTGTTTTCGAGGCTGAGCAGACGGGTGCGGGCAAAATGAATATCATCGGCTTTGATTTTCGCCGCGACTTTATCAAGGGGCAGGGTGCCGTCCGGCGCAGCGTCGATCGGCTGCGGCTGAATGCTGCCGAGCACCGCGGCACCGCCCGCTTCGTAGAGATAGTTATGCGCGCCCTGGCCGACGATATACTCTTCACCGCGCTCGCAGTGGCTGAGCAGCGCCACCAGGTTGGCCTGCGTGCCGGTGGGCAGGAACAGGGCGGCCTCTTTTCCGCTCAGCTCTGCGGCGTAGCGCTGCAGCTCGTTGACCGTCGGGTCATCGCCGTAGACGTCGTCCCCGACCGGGGCGGCCATCATCTCTTCGAGCATGGCGCGACTCGGGCGGGTAACGGTATCACTGCGTAAATCAATCATGGCATGTCCTTATATTTAAAAAGGCGATGCCAGATGTTTTACCTGAGCCAGTTGGTTTTTGCCAGTTCGATCACCTCGTCACCACGCCCGCTGATGATGGCGCGCAGCATGTACAGGCTAAAGCCTTTGGCCTGCTCCAGCTTGATCTGTGGCGGGATGGCCAGCTCCTCTTTGGCGACGACCACATCCACCAGTACCGGGCCGTCGATGGAGAAGGCGCGCTGCAGGGCTTCATCCACCTCGGACGCTTTCTCCACGCGGATGCCGGTGATGCCGCAGGCCTCGGCGATGCGGGCAAAGTTGGTGTCGTGCAGTTCGGTGCCGTCCGTCAGATAGCCTCCAGCCTTCATCTCCATCGCCACGAAGCCCAGCACGCTGTTGTTGAAGACCACGATTTTCAGCGGATGCTTCATCTGCACCACCGACAGGAAATCACCCATCAGCATGCTGAACCCGCCGTCGCCGCACATCGCCACCACCTGACGCTCCGGCGCTGTCGCTTTTGCGCCCAGCGCCTGCGGCATGGCGTTAGCCATCGAGCCGTGGTTGAACGAGCCGAGCAGTCGGCGTTTGCCGTTCATTTTCAGGTAGCGTGCCGCCCAGACGGTTGGCGTGCCTACGTCGCAGGTAAAAATGGCGTCGTCGTCCGCGAAATGGCTGATCTGCTGCGCCAGATACTGCGGGTGAATGGCTTTGTCGCTCGGTTTGGCCAGGTCGTCCAGCCCCTTGCGGGCATCGCGATAGTCGCTCAATGCTTTATCAAGGAATTTGCGGTCCGTTTTCTCTTCCAGCAGCGGCAGCAGGGCGGCAAGGGTGGATTTGATGTCGCCCACCAGCGCCATATCGACCTTGCTGTGCGCGCCGATGCTGGCCGGGTTGATATCAATCTGAATGATTTTGGCATCCGTCGGGTAAAACGCGCGGTACGGGAACTGGGTGCCGAGCAGGATCAGCGTGTCGGCGTTCATCATGGTGTGGAAGCCACTGGAAAAACCGATCAGACCGGTCATCCCCACATCGTAAGGGTTGTCGTATTCGACGTGCTCTTTGCCGCGCAGGGCGTGGACGATCGGGGCTTTCAGCTTTCCGGCAAATTCCAGCAGCTCTTTATGCGCGCCCGCACAGCCGCTGCCGCACATCAGGGCGATATTGCTGGCGTAACGCAGCAGCTGCGCCAGCTTTTTCAGCTCCTCCTCGGCTGGGGTCACCACCGGCTGCGGCGCGTGATACCAGTGGGTGCTGGCTCCTTCCGGCGCGGCCTTGAGCGCCACGTCGCCCGGGATAACGACCACGGACACGCCGCGATTCAGCACGGCCTTGCGCATGGCGATCGCCAGAACCTGCGGGATCTGCTCCGGGGATGAAACCAGTTCGCAATAGTGGCTGCATTCACGGAACAGCTCCTGCGGATGCGTCTCCTGAAAATAGCCGCTGCCGATTTCGGAAGAGGGGATGTGGGCGGCAATCGCCAGCACCGGAACGTGGTTACGGTGACAGTCGAAAAGGCCGTTGATCAGGTGCAGGTTACCCGGCCCGCAGGATCCGGCGCAGACGGCCAGTTCACCCGTAAGCTGCGCTTCAGCACCTGCGGCGAACGCGGCAACCTCTTCATGGCGGGTCGGCATCCATTCGATGGTCTTCATCTTGTTGAGGCTGTCGCTGAGTCCGTTAAGGGAATCGCCGGTGACGCCCCAGATACGTTTTACGCCAGCCTGTTCGAGCGTTTTCGCTATATATGCAGCCACGGTTTGTTTCATGGTTGTCCGTCTCCTTTTTGTGATAACGCTTACAAGCTTAGAAGAAAGTCTCCGTATTGCCCGTCAGATCCCCCCAATTAAAAGGTGCTTTTCACGCGCAACGCTTCGGCATAATCTGGTCATATCTCAGTGAAAACAGGAATCATTTCAAATGGTTAAATCATTGTTAATTGCTGTTAATGAAAAGCTATCGTGCGACGATCTCGGCAAACTCTTGTTACGACTTGCCGTCGGTGGGCTGATGCTCTTTCATGGGTTGCATAAGCTGTTTGGTGGGGTGGGCTTTATCAGCGGCATGCTGGTGGAGAAAGGGCTGCCGGGGTTTATTGCCTACGGCGTGTTGATTGGCGAAGTGGTGGCACCGATCCTGATTATTGTCGGGCTCTTTACGCGCCCGGCCGCGCTGGTGCTGGCGTTTACGATGATCGTGGCGTGGCTGATGGTGGGATTGGATGAGACATTCGCGCTCGACAAGGTCGGGGCATGGGCGATTGAAAGCCTGGTGTACTTCTTTATCGGCTCGCTGGCGGTGGCGTTTTTAGGGGCAGGGCGGTTTGCGCTGGGAAAACACCTGCGTGGCGGTAGGGGGGTTGTAGGCCGGGTAAACGCAGTGCCACCCGGCAAAAAAGCCCGGTGGCGCTGACGCTTACCGGGCCTACGAACGAACGTTTATTGTTTATGTGAGGACCAGATCGCCCTGCGGGTGGCACGAGCACGCCAGCACGTAACCCTCGGCAATTTCCGCGTCGGACAGCGTCATGGTGCTGGTGACGGTGTACTCCCCGGAAACCACCTTTGTTTTACAGCAGCCGCACACCCCGGCACGGCAGGCCGCCGCCACCGGTACGTTGTTGCTTTCCAGCGCCTCCAGCAGCGTCGTGCCCACGCGGCCAAAGAAGGTCTGCGCAGGCTGCAGTTTGGTGAACTGAATCCCGCTGGTTGCCGCTTCCGCCACCGGCGTGAAGAACTGCTCTTTGAAGAAACGGGTCACGCCGAGCGCTTTCACTTCTTCTTCCACGATAGCCATGTACGGCGCCGGGCCGCAGGTCATCACGGTGCGGTTCGCGATATCCGGCACGCTTTGCAGCAGCTCGCGGCTCAGGCGACCGGGCACAAAACCGTGCGTTGCGTTGTGCTCAGCCACCAGCGTCACCGGATAATCACGCCACTCCTCGGCAAAAATGACATCGTCCGGAGAGCGCACGCTGAAGATCACCTGCACGTCGGCCTGCGGGCGGTTTTTTGCCAACCAGCGGCGCATCGACATGATCGGCGTTACGCCACAGCCCGCCGCCAGCAGCAGGAATTTATCGTCCGCTTTGTCGTCACAGGTGAATTCACCCTGCGCGTCGGAGAGCCAGATGTAATCTCCGCGCTTCACGTCACGGGTCAGCCACTGCGAGCCCGCGCCGTCATCAATGCGGCGGACGGTAAGCGTGATGTACTCGCTCACGCCCGGCGTGGAGGAGAGGGTGTAGGCGCGCAGGGTGTCCGCCGAATGGCGAACGCTAACCAGCGCATACTGACCCGCACGGTACGGATAGTAGTCGTGGCACAGCAGCGACAGCGTCCACACATCCGGCGTCTCCTGATGGATGTGATGCACCTGCATCCGCCACGGGCATTGTGAGGTTGGCATGGTCATAAATTACTCCTTACGCGCTCAGCAGCTGCTTCATATCGTCTTCAACGTTGGTCACGGAGCGCAGACCGAATTTTTCATTGAGCACCGCCAGCAGGTCCGGCGTCAGGAAGCCTGGCGCGGTCGGGCCGGTCACGATGTTGGTCACGCCCAGAGAAAGCAGAGTAAGCAGGATGACAATCGCTTTCTGCTCAAACCAGGAGAGCACCAGCGAGAGCGGCAGATCGTTGACGCCGCAGCCCAGTTTTTCCGCCAGGGTAACGGCAAGAATGATGGCCGAGTAAGCATCGTTACACTGGCCCGCATCGATCAGGCGCGGCAGGCCTTCGATGTCGCCGAAGTCCAGCTTGTTGAAACGGTATTTACCGCACGCCAGGGTCAGGATCAGGCAGTCTTCCGGCACGCGGGTGGCGAAATCGGTGAAGTAGTTACGCTCGCCGCGCGCGCCGTCGCAGCCGCCGACGAGGAAGATGTGGCGCAGCTTTTCGCGGCTGACGAGGTCAATCAGCGAATCGGCGGCGCCGAGCAGGGTTTCACGACCGAAGCCGACGGTGATCAGATGCGGGATCTCGCTGTACGGGAAGCCTGCCATCTGCTGCGCTTGCGCTATCACCGGTCCGAAATCGTCACCTTCAAGATGGCTCACGCCCGGCCAGCCGACGATGCTGCGGGTCCAGATGCGGTCGTCATACGCGCCCACGGTCGGGTCGATGATGCAGTTAGAGGTCATCACGATAGGACCAGGGAAGCGGGCAAATTCCACCTGCTGGTTCTGCCAGCCGCTGCCGTAGTTACCGATCAGGTGCTTGAATTTACGCAGCTCCGGATAGCCGTGCGCTGGCAGCATTTCACCGTGGGTATAGACGTTAACGCCGGTGCCTTCGGTTTGCTTCAGCAGGTTGTAGAGATCTTTCAGGTCATGACCGGAGATCAGGATGCATTTGCCCTCGGTCGCTTTGACGTTGACCTGCGTCGGCGTCGGGTGGCCGTAGGTGCCGGTTTCACCCGCGTCCAGAATGCTCATCACGCGGAAATTCATCTGGCCGATTTCCATTGAGCATTCCAGCAGCGCGTTCATATCGGCAGGCCAGGTGCCCAGCCACGCCATGATTTTATGGTACTGGGCGTAGATGTCGTTGTCGTACTGGCCGAGCACGTGCGCGTGTTCCATATAGGCCGCAGCGCCTTTCAGGCCGTACAGGCACAGCAGGCGCAGGCCGAGAATGTTCTCGCCAATCGCTGCTTTGTCTTTGTTTGGGGTGAATTCTGCCGCCTGACGCTGCAGATCGCCGAGATCGTCGCTCACCAGCTGAAGGTCAGACATCGGGTTTTCCACGCGGGCGTTAGCATCCGCCTTCATGCACTGCGCCTTCAGCGCTTCACGCAGGGCAATGGCTTCGCGGGCATAGCCAACAATGCGCGGAGAGTCGAAGTTAACGTTGGTCAGCGTGGAGAAGAAGGCGCGCGGGGCGAAGCTGTCGACGTAGTGGTCGATGATGCCATATTCGCGGGCTTTAAACGCCCATGCGGAAAGGCCTTGCAGGGCGGCAATCAGCAGGTCCTGCAGGTCAGATGTTTCTGCGGTTTTGCCGCACATACCCTGTGCGTAAGAGCAGCCATTGCCTGCCGGGGTACGGATGGTTTGTTCACATTGCACACAAAACATAATCACACCTGTTAAAGTTATATTTGATATACATGTTTAAGATTATGCCTGTGCCAGAACGGAGAAAAGGGCTTTCTGCTACAAAATAGAGGGAGATTGATTTAGCGCAATTTTGGCGGCAGGCACCCTACCGCCAAAGAGGTATCAGGCCGAGAAGACGGCCATCAGAACCGGAACCAGCAGGCTTAAAATAAAGCCGTGAACGATGGCGGCGGGCACCATCTCCAGTCCACCAGAGCGTTGTAATACTGGCAGGGTAAAGTCCATCGACGTCGCGCCGCACAGGCCCAGCGCGGTAGAGCGGCTGCGGCGAACCAGCCCCGGGATCAGCATAATGGCGAGCAGCTCGCGCGCCAGATCGTTAAAGAAGGCGGCGCTGCCGATGACCGGGCCAAAGGATTCGGTCAGCAGGATACCGGAGAGGGAATACCAGCCAAAGCCTGACGCCATCGCGAGGCCGGTTTTCAGCGGCAGGTCGAGAATAAAAGCGTTAATCACGCCCGCCACCATGGAACTGGCGACCACAATGACCGCAACCATCATTCCCCGACGGTTTAAAACAATTTGCTTCAGCGTCATGCCATTATTTCGCAGCTGGATACCGATCAGGAACAGCAGGAAAATTAGCGTATATTCACTGGCCTCTGTCGCGTGCTGTAAAAATGCCCAGCCGGTCAGCCCAAGAAGAAAACCGAGCACCACGACGCCGCACAGTTTTAATGATTCCAGCGCCATCGCAATTCGGGAAGGCAGTTTTTCCTGATGATGATGGTTTTTCCACGGAACGGTGCGCTCAAGCCAGAATAATGCGGCGATATTACACAGCAAAATAACCACCACGGTGACCACAGAATAATGCAGGATGGAAAGCAGATTCGTCGCCAGATTATCCAGGAAGGCCAGGCTGATCCCCATAAAGAAAAGAATGACGTAAACAATCCAGCTGAGAAAACGGTTGATAAGCCGTAATGCGGATTCTCTTTGCAGCGGGATGAGATAGCCCACAATCAGGGGCAGCAGAATAATGAGGAGTCCTGAAAACATGAACAGCCGGTCCTTTTGAGTATCTGTTGAGCGCCAGAGACACTACCCAATAAAGACTGTTCAGTAAAGCGGCAATAAAAAAGCCGGGTGGCGGCTGCGCCTTACCCGGCCTACAAGTGCACACTCACGTAGGTCGGGTAAGCGTTAGCGCCACCCGACACCGCGCGCAATTAATCGCGTTTTTCCAGCAGGGTGCGGTACAGCACGCCACCCAGGATGCCGCCGATAATCGGCATCACCCAGAACAGCCAGAGCTGCTCAAGCGCCCAGCCGCCCTGGAAGATGGCGACGGCGGTGCTGCGTGCCGGGTTAACGGAGGTGTTGGTGACCGGGATGGAGATCAGGTGGATAAGCGTCAGTGCCAGACCAATGGCAATCGGCGCGAAACCGGCTGGCGCGTGTTTGTCGGTTGCGCCGTGGATCACCAACAGGAAACCTGCGGTCAGCACAATTTCAATCACGATGGCAGACAGCATGGAATAACCGCCCGGAGAATGCTCGCCGAAGCCGTTAGAGGCGAAGCCGCTGGCCGCCGCGTCGAAGCCAGCTTTACCGCTGGCAATGACGTACAGAACGCCCGCTGCGATAATACCGCCCACCACCTGAGCGACAATATAACCAATTACCTCTTTCGCCGGAAAACGACCGCCGGCCCATAAACCTAATGTCACTGCCGGGTTAAAATGACCGCCGGAAATATGCCCCACGGCAAAGGCCATGGTTAATACGGTTAAACCAAATGCCAGCGCGACGCCGACAAAACCGATACCTAATTCCGGGAATGCTGCTGCCAGAACGGCGCTACCGCAGCCACCAAATACCAGCCAGAATGTACCAAAGCATTCTGCTGCCAATTTTGGTAATGGTGCCAACTTACTGATTTAGTGTATGATGGTGTTTTTGAGGTGCGCCAGTGGCTTCTGTTTCTATCAGCTGTCCCTCCTGTTCAGCT
>NZ_JBMKHB010000007.1:0-166874 GCF_049238285.1 Enterobacter cloacae complex sp. IR53041
GCTGAACAGGAGGGACAGCTGATAGAAACAGAAGCCACTGGCGCACCTCAAAAACACCATCATACACTAAATCAGTAAGTTGGCACCATTACCCGTTTCCTGGCCCATTTTAATGATGTGCTGATTTATGTCCTGCTGGCCGCCGCCGTATTAACGGCAGTAATGGGCCACTGGGTTGATACGCTGGTTATTTTGGGCGTGGCGGTAATCAATGCCTTAATTGGTCATATTCAGGAAAGCAACGCGGAAAAATCCCTGAAGAGTATTCGTAATATGCTCGCCAGCGAGGCGCGCGTTATTCGTAACGGCAACCATGAAACAATTCCCACAACTGAAATAGTCCCGGGCGATATTATTGTATTACGCGCGGGGGATCGTATTCCGGCGGATATGCGTTTAATTGAAGCGCATAATTTACGCGTGGAAGAGGCGATTCTGACCGGTGAATCCACCGTGGTGGATAAACACGTTAATCCGCTGAGCGGCGAATTACCGCTGGGCGATCGCACCAACATGGTCTTCTCCGGAACGACCGTCAGCGCGGGCGGCGGCGTCGGTGTGGTCACCGCCACCGGTCAGGATACGGAACTCGGCCACATCAACCAGATGATGGCGGGGATCGAGAAGCACCGTACGCCGCTGCTGGTGCAGATGGACAAGCTGGGTAAGGCGATCTTTGCGATTATTCTGGCGATGATGGCCGCGCTGTTTGTCTTCAGCCTGGCGTTCCGCGAGATCCCGATGGGCGAGCTGCTGCTCTCCCTGATCAGCCTGGCGGTCGCCTCCGTACCGGAAGGTCTGCCGGCGATTATCTCCATCATCCTCTCCCTGGGCGTGCAGGCGATGGCGCGCAAGCGGGCGATTATCCGCAAGCTGCCGACGGTGGAAACGCTTGGCGCGATGACCGTGGTCTGCTCGGATAAAACCGGCACCCTGACCATGAACGAGATGACGGTCAAAGCCATCATCACCGCCGACGCCTGCTACCGCGTGGACGGCAACAGCTACGAGCCGGTGGGTAACCTCTACCTGGAAGGCAGCGACGAGCCGGTCCACATCCAGCCGGGCACTGTGCTGGAGCAGTACCTGCGCACCATCGACCTGTGTAACGACAGCCAGCTGATTCAGGACGAGCGCGGGCTGTGGGGCATTACCGGTGGGCCGACCGAGGGCGCGCTGAAGGTGCTGGCGGCGAAGGCCAACCTTGAGCCGGTCACGACCACGCTGGTTAACAAAATCCCGTTCGACTCGCAGTACAAGTACATGAGCACCCACTACCAGATTGGCGGTGAGGAGCAGATCCTGATCACCGGGGCGCCGGACGTCATTTTCGCCTTGTGCGCCGAGCAGCAGACCCGTCACGGTGCGGAAGCCTTCAACCGCGCGTACTGGGAAAGTGAGATGGAGCGCTATGCGCGTCAGGGGCTGCGCATGGTCGCCGCGGCGTTCAAGCCGGCGAACGGCGAGGAGGAACTGACGCACGATGACCTGAGCCACGGCCTGATCTTCCTCGGCATCGCCGGGATGATGGATCCGCCGCGCCCGGAAGCGATTGACGCGATTAACGCCTGCCAGCAGGCGGGGATCCGCGTGAAGATGATCACCGGCGATCACCCGCAGACGGCAATGAGCATCGGGCAGATGCTGGGGATCAGCAACAGCGAGCAGGCGGTCACCGGCTATGAGCTGGAGAAGATGGACGACGCCGCGCTGGCGGAAGCCGCGGTGAAGTATGACATCTTCGCCCGTACCAGCCCGGAGCATAAGCTGCGCCTGGTGAAAGCGCTGCAGGACAAAGGTGAAATTGTCGGCATGACCGGTGACGGCGTGAACGACGCCCCGGCGCTGCGTCAGGCAGACGTGGGCATTGCGATGGGCATTAAGGGCACGGAAGTGACCAAAGAGGCGGCGGACATGGTCCTGACGGACGATAACTTCGCCACCATTGCCAGCGCGGTGAAAGAGGGGCGTCGCGTTTACGACAACCTGAAGAAGACCATCCTGTTCATCATGCCGACCAACCTGGCGCAGGGGCTGCTGATTGTGATTGCGCTGCTGGCGGGGAACATCATTCCGCTGACGCCGGTGCTGATCCTGTGGATGAACATGGCGACCTCCGCCACGCTCTCCTTCGGCCTGGCCTTTGAAGCCGCCGAGCGCAACATCATGCGCCGTCCGCCGCGTCAGACCGGCCAGCACGTGATGGACACCTACGCCGTCTGGCGCGTGGCCTTCGTCGGCACCATGATTGCCATCGCCGCCTTTGCGCTGGAAGCCTGGCTGGCCCCGCGCGGCCACAGCGCGGAGTTCATCCGCACCGTGCTGCTGCAGATGCTGGTCTGCGCACAGTGGGTATACATGATTAACTGCCGCAACACCGAAGGGTTCTCCCTCAACCGCGGCCTGCTGGCGAACAAAGGGATCTGGCTGGTGACGGGCGTGCTGTTCCTGCTCCAGGCGGCGATTATCTACCTGCCGTTTATGCAGATGCTGTTCGGTACCGAAGCCCTGCCGCTGCGTTACTGGTTTGTGACCCTGGCCGTTGCAGGCGTGATGTTCTTCGTCGTCGAAATCGAGAAGCGGCTGACCCGCAGGTTCCGTAAGGCTGCATAACCTTTTGCCTTCACCCTAACCCTCTCCCACGGGGAGAGGGGACTCTGACCTCCCTCTCCCTGTGGGAGAGGGCCGGGGTGAGGGCAACAACCCTGAGGTACTCCCATGAAACTCCCACTCCTGTTCGCGCTCCTCGCCTGCACTCTGCACCCCGCATTCGCTGCCGCCATTCCCGTTCGCGTCGCCACCGTGGAGCAAACCGCCCACGCCGCCGAGCGCCAGATCCCGGGCCGCATCGAAGCCATTCACACCGTTGAGCTACGGGCGCGCACGGAGGGCGCGATCGCCAAAATCCACTTCCGCGACGGGCAGTACGTGAAAAAAGGCGACGTGCTGTTTGAGCTGGACGACGCCGAGCCGCGCGCCGCCCTGCGCCTGGCGCAGGCCGAAGTGAAAAGCGCCGAAGCCACGCTGCGCCAGGCGCAGCAGCAGCTTTCCCGCTTTGAAAGCCTCGGCAGCAGCAACGCCATCAGCCGCCACGACGTGGACAACGCCCGCATGCAGCGCGACGTCGCCAGCGCCGCTCTCGAGCAGGCGAAGGCCCGGCTCGACGCCCGCCGCGTCACCCTGAGCTACACCCGCATCACCTCGCCGATTGACGGCCGCGTGGGGCACAGCAGCTTCCACGTGGGTAGCCTGGTCAACCCGGCGAGCGGCGTTTTGGTGGAGGTGGTGCAGCTTGACCCGATCCGCATCGCCTTTGCGCTGGAAGAGGGGGCGTTTGCCGCCAAAGCCGGACAGCATGCGGATATCAACGCCATGAAGCGTGCCTGGCAGGCGCTGATCGGCAGCAACGGCCAGCGCGTCAGCGGCGAGCTGACGTCAGTGGATAACCGCGTTGACCCGCGCACCGCCAGCGTGATGCTGCGCGCCGAGTTTGCCAATCCGCGCCATCAGCTGCTGCCCGGCGGCAACGTGAATGTCTATTTGCGCCCGGCATGCGAGCAGCCGGTGCTGACCCTCCCCGCCGCCGCAGTCCAGCAGAACGGCGACGGCTTCTTTGCCTGGGTGGTTAATGCCGACGGCAACGCCGAAATGCGCCCGCTGAACGTGGCTGGTCAGATTAGCCAGCAGTTTCAGATTGCCTCCGGCGTGAAGCCCGGTGAGCGAGCGATTACTGACGGCGCGCAGCGCGTGCAGCCCGGCGCTGCCGTCCAGATACTCAATTAAGGAGCCATCATGCTGACGTTTTTCATCAAACGCCCGCGCTTCGCGATGGTGATTGCGCTGGTCATCACCCTGCTGGGGGCCATCGCGCTGAGGATTATCCCGGTGGAGCAGTACCCGCAGATCGCGCCGCCGGTGGTGAACGTCTCTGCCAGCTGGCCGGGCGCCAGCTCGGCCGACGTGGCGGAGGCCATCGCCACGCCGCTGGAGACGCAGCTGAACGGCGTGGACCATATGCTCTACATGGAGTCCACCAGCTCGGACGAAGGCACTTACAGCCTGAACATCACCTTTGCGGCGGGGACCGATCCGGATCTCGCCGCCATCGACGTGCAAAACCGCGTGGCGCAGGCCGTGGCGCAGCTGCCCACCGAGGCGCAGCAAAACGGCGTGCAGGTGCGCAAGCGGGCCACCAACCTGATGATGGGGGTAAGTCTTTACTCACCGAATAACACCCACACGCCGCTGTTCGTCAGCAACTACGCCAGCACCCAGGTGCGCGAGGCGCTGTCGCGTCTGCCGGGCGTCGGGCAGGTGCAGATGTTTGGCGCGCGCGACTACAGCATGCGCATCTGGCTGCGCCCGGACCGCATGAACGCCCTGAACGTCACCACCGATGACGTGGCGCAGGCGCTGCGCGAGCAGAACGTACAGGGCGCGGCAGGCCAGGTGGGCACCCCGCCGGTGTTTAACGGCCAGCAGCAGACCCTGACCATCAACGGGCTGGGGCGCTTAAGCCAGGCCGACGAGTTTGCCGACATCATTATTCGCGCCGGGGAGATGGGCCAGCTGGTGCGCCTGAAGGACGTCGCCACCATCGAGCTCGGCTCGCGCAGCTACAGCTCCGGCGCGCAGCTGAACGGGCACGACTCCGCCTATTTGGGTATCTACCCGACGCCGTCCGCCAACGCCCTGCGCGTGGCCGACGCGGTGCGCGGGGAGCTGGAGCGCCTCTCGACGCGCTTCCCGGACGACCTGGTCTATGAGGTGAAATTCGACACCACCACCTTTGTCGCCGCCACCATTAAAGAGATCGGCGCCTCGCTGGCGCTCACGATGCTGGCGGTGGTGGTGGTCGTTTCCCTGTTCCTGCAAAGCTGGCGCGCGACGCTGATTGTCGCGCTTGCCATTCCGGTGTCGCTGGTGGGCACCTTTGCGGTGCTCTACGCGCTCGGCTACTCCGCCAATACGCTGAGCCTGTTCGCCATCATTCTGGCGCTGACCATGGTGGTGGATGACGCCATCGTGGTGGTGGAAAGCGTCGAAACGCTGATGGCGGAAGGGCAGAGCAGCACGGCGGCGACCGCGCTGGCGCTGCGCCAGATTGCCGGGCCGGTGATTGCCACCACGCTGGTGCTGCTGGCGGTGTTTGTGCCGGTGGCGCTGCTGCCGGGGATTGTCGGCGAGCTGTACCGCCAGTTCGCGGTGACGCTCTCGACGGCCGTGACGCTCTCAAGCCTGGTGGCGCTGACCCTGACGCCCGCGCTGTGCGCGATGCTGCTGCGTCCGCGCCCGGAGAAACCGGCGGCCGTTTATCGCGTCTTCAACCGCGGGCTGGACGCCACGCGCGGTTTGTACACCCGCCTCGTGCATGTCTTAAACCTGCGTCCGTGGCTGGCGCTGCTGGCCACCGCGGGCGCGGCGGCCGTCGTGCTGTTCAGCTTTACGTCGATGCCAAAAGGCTTCCTGCCGCAGGAGGACCAGGGCTACTTCTTCGCCAGCGTTCAGCTGCCGGAAGCGGCTTCGCTGGAGCGCACCGAAGCGGTGATGACCACCGCGCGAGAGCTGATCGCCCAAAATCCGGCGGTGAAAGACGTGATTCAGGTCTCCGGGTTTAACATCCTCAACGGCACCAGCGCCTCCAACGGCGGGTTTATCTCCATCATGCTCAAAGACTGGAGCGAGCGTCCGCCGCTGGATGAGGTGATGGGTACCCTTCAGCGCCAGCTGCTGGCCCTGCCGGAGGCGACCATCATGACCTTCGCGCCGCCGACGCTGCCGGGGCTGGGTAACGCTTCGGGCTTCGACCTGCGTATCCAGTCTCAGGCGGGGCAGAGCCCGGCGGAGCTGGAGCGCGTCACCCGCGAGGTGCTGATGAAAGCCAACCAGCACCCGCAGCTGAGCCGCGTGTTCACCACCTGGAGCAGCAACGTGCCGCAGCTGACGCTGACCGTTGACCGCGAGCGCGCCGCCCGCCTCGACGTGCCGGTATCGCGCATCTTCAGCAGCCTGCAAACCGCTTTTGGCGGCACCCGCGCCGGGGATTTCAGCATCAACAACCGCGTCTACCACGTGGTGATGCAGAACGAGATGCAGTGGCGCGAGCGCGCCGAGCAGATCGGCGAGCTGTTCGTGCGCAGCAACAGCGGCGAGCGGGTGCGCCTGAGCAACCTCGTCACCATCACGCCGACCGTCGGCGCGCCGTTCCTGCAGCAGTACAACCAGTTCCCGTCCGTGTCGGTGAGCGGCTCGGCAGCCGCTGGGGTGAGCAGCAGCACCGCCATGGCGGCGATGGGCGAGATCCTGGCGCAGAGCCTGCCGGCCGGCTACGACTACGCCTGGAGCGGCATGTCGTATCAGGAGCAGCAGACCGGCAATCAGGCGATCTGGATCGTGCTGGCGGCGGTGGTGATGGCGTGGCTGTTCCTCGTCGCCCAGTACGAGAGCTGGACGCTCCCGGCAAGCGTGATGCTCTCGGTGCTGTTCGCTCTCGGTGGGGCGCTGGTCTGGCTGTGGCTGGCGGGCTACGCCAACGACGTGTACGTGCAGATTGGTCTGGTATTGCTGATCGCGTTAGCGGCCAAGAACGCGATTCTTATCGTCGAGTTCGCCCGCGCGCGGCGTATGGACGGAATGGCGATTGTCGATGCCGCGCGGGAAGGGGCCTCGCGCCGCTTCCGGGCGGTGATGATGACCGCCGTGTCGTTCATTATCGGCGTTTTGCCGATGATGCTGGCGACCGGCGCAGGCGCCCAGAGCCGCCGCATCATCGGCACCACGGTCTTCAGCGGCATGCTGGTGGCGACCGTGGTGGGGATTCTGTTCATCCCCGCGCTGTTCGTGCTGTTCCAGCGCCTGCGGGAGTGGGGCCACGGCCTTACGGACTCGTCGCCCACAGCTCGCAGTGCTTCTGCACCAGAGAAATCAGCGAGCCGCCGTCGGCGATAAAGTCCCGCATGCGCTGCGCCTCGCTCTTGCCCTGCTTTAACAGCAGGGCAATTTCATTGATTGCGCTTGTCGCGCCGAGCTTCTCGGCCGACGGCGCCACCTGCTCCAGCAGCCAGGCGATATCTTCCGCCACGGTTTTGTGCTCGCCGGTGTGCACGTCCGTCAGGATCCCCTCCAGCCCGTAGCGACACGCCTGAAAACGGTTAAAACGGTAGAGCAGAAAATCCCGTTCCTGATGCTTATAAGGCCGCGTGGTCAGCAGCCAGTGCGACGTGGCCTGAATCAGCCCGGCGATGTTAATCGCGTGGCCGAGCGTCAGCGGCGTATCCATCACCCGCACCTCCACGGTGCCAAAATGCGGGCTGGGGCGAATATCCCAGTGCAGATCTTTGATGCTGTCGATCATGCTGGTGGCGCTCAGGCGGCGGAACAGCCCTTCGAACTCCTGCCAGCTGTTGACCCACGGCATCTGGCCGTTATCCGGGAACCCGGAGAAGATGTTGAGCCGCGACGAGGAGAACTTCGTGTCCGTGCCCTGCATGTACGGCGAGGCGGCCGCCAGGGCGATAAAGTGCGGTACAAAGCGCGACAGGCCGTGCAGCAGGTAAATGGCGTCATCTCCGGTCCGGCAGCCGACGTGAACGTGCTGGCCGAATACCGTCGCCTGCAAAATCAGATAGCCAAAGCGCTCCAGCGTGACGTTATAGCGCTCGTCGTCGCACACCTCCTGGCGCTGCCACTTCTGGAACGGATGCGTCCCGCCGCCGCAGATCTGGATGTGCTGCTCCGCCGCGGCGCGCAGGATGCTCTGCTGCATCACCGAGAACTGCGCCGCCGCCTGGTCGATGGTCTGACACACGCCAGTGGCGATTTCGAGCATGCTTTCGGTAATGTCGTGTTTGACCTCTCCGCCTTTGATGTCGTCTTTGACGGCGGCGATGAGCGCGGAGGAGTCCTGGCTGAGGTCGTATCCCGGCGGGTTAACCACCTGCAGTTCGAGCTCGATGCCAAGGGTGAACGGTTCAGAGGATTTAAAATCGGGTAAAGGCATGGCGCACTCCGTTGTCTGTGAATGTTGAGTATAGACAACGGGTGTGGCGCGCTCGTCTCAGGGTGGTATAACTGATAGCAGGCTTAGCAAAAGGGGAGTGACACATGTCTGACTATCCAACCATTGCGCTGATTGGTCCCGGTGCGATTGGGACCACCATTGCCGCGGTGTTGCATGACGCGGGCCGCACGCCGCTGCTCTGCGGACGCACCGCGCATCCGGAATTACGCCTGCGTCACGATGAGGGTGAAACGGTGGTGCCCGGTCCGGTATTAACCGATCCAGCGGCCATCACGCGCCCCGTTGACCTCGTGTTTATCGCGGTAAAAACGACGCAAAATGCCGACAGCGCCGGGTGGCTGCGCGCCCTTTGCGATGAAAATACCGTGGTCTGCGCGCTGCAAAATGGCGTAGAGCAGAAGGCGCAGCTTGAGCCTTTGGTCAGTGGCGCAACGGTGCTGCCGTCGGTGGTCTGGTTCCCGGCGCAGCGCGAGCCGGATGCCTCCGTCTGGCTGCGGGCCAAACCGCGCCTGACGCTGCCGGACGTGCCGCAGGCGCAGCGGGTGGTCGAGGCGCTTCGCGGTACGCGCTGTGAAGTTGAACTCTCGGCTGATTTCCCCACCGTCGCCTGGCGCAAGCTGCTGCAAAATGCTGTAGCCGGGCTGATAGTGCTCGCTAACCGCCGAGCCGGGATGTTCAGGCGCGAGGATATCAGCGAACTTTCGCTGGCCTATCTGCGGGAAGGGCTTACTGTCGCCCGCGCCGAGGGGGCGAAGCTGGCCGATGACGTGGCGCAGGAGATTCTGGCGAACTTTCAGCGCGCGCCTGAGGACCTCGGCACGTCGATTCTCGCTGACCGTCAGGCGGATCGCCCTATGGAGTGGGACATCCGCAACGGCGTGATCCAGCGCTACGGCCGCAAACATGGCATTGCGGTGCCCATCAGCGACGTGGTGGTGCCGCTGCTGGCGGCGGGGAGCGAGGGGCCGGGTTAACGGTTACTGTTTTTCCGTTCGGCAAAGTAATGGGCGGCCGTGCTGCCCATCACTTTTATGAACATGGTGATAAACGCGTTCACGGATTCGTACCTGAGAGTGGCGGTGGGGCGATAGAGAGGGGGGAAGACAAGTGAATATGAAGTTCAGCTTTGTGCCATAATTTTACGTTGTTATCCTAGTAGCGTGTTAATCTGTCGGGAGCAGATCCCGGGAGGTTCAAATGCTTTATAGCTGCATGAATAATACAAAATGGAATGAGATCCGCATGGCAATGGTTAGCATTGAATCTTCCCCCTTATGGAAAATCACTTTTCTCAATGGCTATGAATCTGCAGTTGATGGCGAGTGGTTTTACCATTTCTGTGAAGGTGGCTATTTGGATATCAAGTATCTTGATATTATGACAAACTCAGTTGAACAACATACCATGGTAGGTACTATTCTTCGCGCTATTCATCTCCCAGGAATCGAGGTATCAACCGGTTATAGAATTTGGGGATACGCAGATTCGGTCAGCTATGTAGATTATCTTTAACTAGATAAAATCGGTTAATGGCTAACAGGAATACGTTAGTCTTTGAGTAGAATTGGCCTCTACTCCTCACTGTCTAAGCGTTACACTGAAAGTTATTAATTCAAAGTCAATACAATCAAACATCTTCCCATAGCGGCATCAATTCTGCAGGTAATTGTTCCTTATCAAACCCCTCAAACCAATACACTGAGCCTTGCGGTCCAATAATCGGCACTTCTCCCCACCCCGGATGAAACAATGCGCGACTCCAGTCAGGCTTGAGACGACCACGCCGTTTAAGGCGCTGACCATTACACGCAGTTGCTCGTATTGAAGGAAAATTAATAAAGAAACTTAACGGCATTTTCTCTTTGCGCGCACGTTGTAATTGCCTTGATATCCAGTCCTGGTTACGTTTGCGAAGTTTTTGTTTCATTGGCTACTGTTCTGATTCTACTCACTTATCAATCAATGCTCTCACTATAATCCGACGCCATGCTTTCTACAAGAGTGTCCGTTCTTAACTCAGTGCGGACCTTACCCACTTTTCTGCCCTTTCCGTATAATGAGCGGACGGTGATAGCGTCCGCTCAGTGTTGATGACTGTATGTGTATTAGTATAGCCATGCATCTTCTGTCATCAAAATGATGAAGCCACTCGTGCTTTTATCGGATAAACGTTCTTTTTACGCGAGCAGAGGTTATGAAATAGGGAATCAAAATTAAAGCCGTAATTACGTTTCTAAAAACAGGCACAAGTTCATTATAGCCAATTTCAGCGCCAGGAATTAATATGTAAAGCAAGTAGGTATTAAATGACATTGTCGTCACGATTGATATTAAAAACAAAATATAAAGCTTTGGTAGCGATTTCTTCTTTTTTAGGAAAAATGAAAGAACGGTGACTGTAAAAAGAAATTCGCCTATATAAATAACCAGGGAAAGCATGAAGAAGATTTTTGCATTTGCATTCAAATGCGAATAGTTTTCTATCGTAAATTTAAATGCATCTGTCATTGCAAAAAGATAGGAAGCAGCAGTGACCACTAATCCTATAAGAGGGAGAAAAAGAAAGCCTCCAATTTTCCTGAAGTTTTTATCTTCGCAACTGTCGCAAAACTCTCTGTCCTGAGGTATTTCGACCCCACACTTTATGCATCCCCATTCCATATATGGACCTTTGAAGTATTTTATAATTTACAATAGATTAAACGAAGTCTATTACAAACGCAACTGACCGATAAATAAGTGTACTGTACAGGTAATTTTCCGCGTAAATTTGTGTTAAGGGTGAATATCCGCCGCGCAGGTATTCATTTTAAAGGCGGTTGATCGGTACCGCTTTTTGCTAATAACCGCTCCTCAAACATTTCTTCCCGGCAGTTCTCGTCCGGAAACGGATATTTAAAGCGAAGTGCTAACGCTGAACGCCATAAGGTTATCTGTTGCACTTCAGTCCAGCTTCTCGATATTCAACCTAACCGCTTTCAGCGTTCTCCTGCGGATCCAGCCGCTGCCCGCCCGGATTATCAGCCAGTAAGCCGCCATCCTGAGCCGGGTGCTTCTGTCCGGGCAATAGACGAACGTTTCTGTATTGAGTTCATGCTGCCCTGGCGCCAATTCCGTTACCTGATAGCGTAGCAACAATGTCGCGCTGCCCGGCGTCACTGACGTCTGAAAAGCGCTGACATCCGGTACTTTTTCCAGACCAAAATCTGAACGCCAGAACTGTCCTCGCAAGCCATAGCAGAGCTCAGATGCTGAGTTTTTCAAAAGGGTAAAACTGTGCAGGCCAAAGTTGCCGATGGAGTTAGCCTGCTGATTACGCAGAAATTTCTGCGGTAATTGCCGTAAAAACATCAGCCGCCGAATGACGACATCTTGCCGGACGTCAAAGTTAGCAATGAATGGCAGAATATGTTCGGGATGCGCAGTATGTATGACCGTTCGGTGTTTTTCATGAAACTGGAACTGAGGTAAAAAAGCGGGGACATCCTGCCACTGAGCAAGCGCTTTGCGGGTTACGAATCCAGGATTCAGCATTTCTCTTCCTTGTCATCCCTTGAGTGCAGCCAGAGTATCAGATGGCGTTCCGCAAGCAATTACCAGGAAAAGAGAGGGGTATCTGGCCGAAATGCTCCCCCATCCGCAGCAGCAGAATTCCGGCCTTCCATCACCCGTCTCAGTGCGCCGCGATATACGGCTCCTTCACAAACTCCGCCAGCAGCCAGACCATATCGTGCAGCAACCCGGTGAGTTCTTTCGCCACGCGCGCAGGCAGTGTCCCGCCCATCACCGCCAGCGTTAACGCCACGGCATAATCCACCTGCAACGTCGTCTCCTGCCAGCAGTCTGGCACGCAGGAAACGATCTTTTCTCCTGCGATAAGCCGTTCAACCAGATGCGGGGGAAGTTCTGTATCGCAACATTCACGCAGGCGTTTAAGCAGTGCCAGCAAGCGCTCGCAAAGTATAGAAAATGTCACAGGATCGTCAGTTTCAACCAGCACGCTCACGCAGGCGGCGCAGGTGTCAGCCAGTTCGAAGAGATCTGCGGAATCGCAAAGTTGAAGATCGATGAGGTGGTGAACAGCGCTTTCTTCAGAGAGCGCATAAGAAAACTCAGGGACAGTAGCCATTTAGCATCCTCTTTAAGTAAAAATGTCACGTTATGCTAACGGGTTCCTACGCCCGGTTACGTATGGGCCGCAACGCAGGCACTTTACGGCGGTGAAAAAAGGATGGAAAGGGGATAACCCTGAATTACATAAGGTTGCTTGCAGGTTTGCGAGGCGGCTTCCAGAAGGGCATTGCCGGGTGGCGGCTACGCCTTACCCGGCCTACAAAAACCACCAACCAAACCGGCCGCTACCCCTCGCTCATCATCGCCAGAAACCGCTTCACCGTCCGCGAGCGTTCAAAGCGCCGCCAGCAGAGCGCGATGTCGGTATACAGCTCCGGCGAGCTCAGCGCGTGGTAGGTGACATTTGGCGGAGAAATGGCCGCCATGGATTTCGGCACCAGCGCAAACCCGCCGCCAGCGGAAACCATGCTCAGGGAGGATGAAAGCTGTGACGACTGCAGCGCGTGCTGCACGTCGATCCCGGCCCGCTCGCAGCAGCCGTGAACCCGGTCGTACAGGCCGGGCGCGACCTCCTGCGGGAACAGCACCACCGGCGTATCCCGAAGCTGCTCCAACGCCAGCGAATCGCACGCCGCCAGCGGATGATCGCGATGCAGCGCCACCACCATCGGCTCCCGGTCGAGGATTTTTAACTCGAACGCCTTGCTGCTCTCGCACGGCAGGCGCACGAAGGCGATATCCAGTTCACCCTCCGCCAGCATCGTCGTCAGCGACGACATATTGGCTTCCACCTGATGAACCTGCACCGCCATGTTCTGCACCTGAAACTGGCGAATCAGGGTAAAGATTTTGGGATGAAAAGCGTCGGAGCTGGTGATGCCAATCGACAGGTTGCCGTTCAGCCCGCGCGCGATGCCGCGGGCTTTCTCCAGCGCGGCATCGCTCAGCGCCAGGATCTTGCAGGCGTCCTCATAGAAGGCTTCTCCCGCTTCGGTCAGCTCCACGCCCCGCGTCAGGCGCCTGAACAGCGGCGTGCCCACTTCCTCTTCGATCCGTTTGATCTGCTGACTCAGAGGAGGCTGCGAAATACCCAGCGCTTCGGCCGCCCTGGTGAAGTGTCGCTCGCGTGCAACCGCGACAAAATACCGCAGATAACGAAGTTCCATATCTAAAACGTCTCAAACCAGCATGGTTTCTATATTGGAACTCTCTGCTGAATCGGGTCAACATTTATTTAACCTTTCTAAATAAAGTTGAAGAGGACGAGCATGATGGTGCATTCATCTGCCTGCGACTGTGAAGCCAGTCTGTGCGAGACCCTGCGCGGGTTCTCTGCCCAGCATCCTGACAGCGTGATCTATCAGACATCGCTAATGAGCGCCCTGCTAAGCGGCGTGTATGAAGGAGAGACCACCATCGCCGATCTGCTGGCACACGGTGACTTTGGTCTGGGCACCTTCAACGAGCTGGACGGCGAAATGATCGCCTTCAGCAGCCAGGTGTACCAGCTGCGCGCCGACGGCAGCGCCCGGGCCGCGAAGCCGGAGCAAAAAACGCCGTTTGCGGTGATGACCTGGTTCCAGCCGCAGTACCGTATCACCTTCAATGCGCCGGTCAGCCGTCAGCAGATCCACGATGCGATCGACCAGCAGATCCCCTCCGATAACCTGTTCTGCGCGTTGCGCATTGACGGCAACTTCCGCCATGCCCACACCCGAACGGTACCGCGCCAGAAGCCGCCGTATCGCGCGATGACCGACGTGCTGGACGACCAGCCGGTGTTCCGCTTTAACCAGCGTGAAGGGGTGCTGGTCGGGTTCCGCACGCCGCAGCATATGCAGGGCATCAACGTGGCGGGCTACCACGAACATTTCATTACCGACGACCGTCAGGGTGGGGGGCATCTGCTCGACTACCAGCTGGAGAGCGGCGTGCTCACCTTCGGTGAAATTCACAAGCTGATGATCGACCTGCCCGCCGACAGCGCGTTTTTACAGGCCAACCTTCACCCCAGCAATCTCGATGCGGCGATCCGTGCCGTCGAAAACTAACAGGAGAACTACCGTGAACAGTGAGAAACAGTCACGTCAGTGGGCGCACGGCGCCGATTTGGTTGTCGGCCAGCTGGAAGCGCAGGGCGTGAAGCAGGTGTTCGGGATCCCGGGGGCGAAAATCGACAAGGTCTTTGACTCCCTGCTGGACTCCTCCATTGAGATCATCCCGGTGCGCCACGAGGCGAACGCGGCGTTTATGGCGGCGGCGGTAGGGCGGTTGACCGGCAAGGCCGGGGTGGCGCTGGTCACTTCCGGGCCGGGCTGCTCGAACCTGATCACCGGCATTGCTACCGCCAACAGCGAAGGCGACCCGGTGGTGGCGCTGGGCGGGGCGGTGAAGCGGGCGGATAAAGCCAAGCTGGTGCACCAGAGCATGGACACCGTCGCCATGTTCAGCCCGGTCACCAAATACGCCGTGGAGGTGAGTGCGCCGGACGCGATTGCTGAGGTGGTATCGAATGCGTTTCGCGCCGCCGAGCACGGCAGGCCGGGGGGCGCGTTCGTCAGCCTGCCGCAGGATATTGTCGACCAGCCCGCCACGGGGGCGATTTTACCCGCCAGCGGTCCCGCGCTGATGGGCCCGGCACCGGAATCCGCTATCAACGATGTGGCGAAGCTTATCGAAAAGGCCAAAAACCCGGTCATCCTGCTGGGGCTGATGGCGAGCCAGCCCGCCAACAGCGCGGCGCTGCGCACGCTGCTGGAGAAAAGCCGTATTCCGGTCACCAGCACCTATCAGGCCGCCGGGGCGGTGAACCAGGAGCACTTCACCCGTTTCGCCGGACGCGTCGGTCTGTTCAATAACCAGGCGGGTGACCGGCTGCTCCATCTGGCGGATCTGATTATCTGCATCGGCTACAGCCCGGTGGAGTACGAGCCGTCCATGTGGAACAGCGGCGACGCCACGCTGGTGCACATTGATGTGCTGCCAGCCTATGAAGAACGTAACTACGTGCCGGATCTGGAGCTGGTGGGGGACATCGCCGAAACCCTGAATCAGCTCGCTAACCGTATCGACCACAAGCTTGAGCTGAGCCAGCGGGCCTCCGAAATTCTGGTCGATCGCCAGCATCAGCGCGATCTGCTCGATCGTCGCGGCGCCTCGCTTAATCAGTTCGCCCTGCATCCGCTGCGTATCGTGCGGGCCATGCAGGACATCGTGAATAACGACGTGACCCTGACCGTCGACATGGGCAGCTTCCACATCTGGATCGCCCGCTATCTCTACAGCTTCCGGGCGCGCCAGGTGATGATCTCCAACGGCCAGCAGACCATGGGCGTCGCGCTGCCGTGGGCCATTGGCGCGTGGCTGGTCAACCCGAGCCGCAAGGTGGTGTCGGTCTCCGGCGACGGCGGCTTCCTGCAGTCGAGCATGGAGCTGGAAACCGCGGTGCGCCTCAACGCTAACGTGCTGCACATCATCTGGGTGGATAACGGCTACAACATGGTTGCCATTCAGGAAGAGAAAAAATACCAGCGTCTTTCCGGCGTCGAGTTCGGCCCGGTCGATTTCAAAGTCTATGCCGACGCCTTTGGCGCGAAAGGCTTTGCCGTGGAGAGCGCCGACGCGCTCGAACCCACGCTGCGTGCGGCAATGGATGTGGATGGCCCGGCCGTGGTGGCCATTCCCGTCGACTACAGCGATAACCCGCTGCTGATGGGCCAGCTCCATCTCAGCCAGATTTTGTGACTCAACATAAGGACAGAGAAATGCAAAAAGTTGCTCTCGTAACAGGCTCAGGCCAGGGGATTGGTAAAGCAATTGCGCTTCGCCTGGTGAAGGATGGGTTTGCCGTCGCCATTGCCGACTATAACGTGGAAACGGCCAGAGCCGTGGCCGATGAAATTATCCGTAACGGCGGTAATGCCGTCGCCGTGAAGGTGGACGTCTCTGACCGCGAGCAGGTATTTGCGGCGGTGGAGAAAGCCCGCACCGCGCTGGGCGGTTTCCATGTGATCGTCAATAATGCCGGGATCGCGCCGTCCACGCCGATCGAGTCCATCACGCCGGAGATTGTCGACAAGGTCTACAACATTAACGTGAAAGGGGTGATCTGGGGGATCCAGGCCGCGATTGACGCGTTCCGCAAAGAGGGGCACGGCGGCAAAATCATCAACGCCTGCTCCCAGGCGGGCCATACCGGCAACCCGGAGCTGGCCGTCTACAGTTCCAGCAAGTTCGCGGTGCGTGGCTTAACCCAGACCGCCGCACGGGATCTTGCTCCGCTGGGGATCACCGTTAACGCCTACTGCCCGGGCATCGTGAAAACGCCGATGTGGGCAGAGATCGACCGTCAGGTCTCCGAGGCGGCGGGTAAACCGCTGGGCTACGGGACCGAAACCTTTGCCAAACGCATCACGCTTGGCCGCCTGTCTGAACCGGAAGATGTCGCTGCCTGCGTTTCATACCTGGCGGGACCGGATTCCGACTACATGACCGGCCAGTCTCTGCTCATCGATGGTGGGATGGTGTTCAACTAAATTCTAATAAGCTCTGACATGAGTTTTCCCCTGCACCCGTGCAGGGGCTTTTTTTTGTCTCCTCCGCCATTGTGCATTACACTGCGCGCTGCAAAACTTTAGTCATTACGATCTGACAGGCGGTAACAGCGATGAACGGTACAATCACAACGTGGTTTAAAGATAAAGGCTTTGGATTTATCAAAGATGAAAACGGCGACAACCGCTATTTTCATGTGATTAAGGTCGCGAACCCCGATTTGATTAAGAAAGATGCCGCGGTGACCTTCGAGCCTACCACCAACAACAAAGGCCTTTCCGCCTACGCGGTGAAGGTGATCCCCGAAAGCAAACATCTCTATATCGCAGGCGAGCGCGTAAAGCTCACCTCGATCAAATCCTTCGTGGTGTTCAGCGAAGAAGAGCCCGTTGATACCAAAATCGACAAAGAGAACGCGGTGCTGTCGGTGGGCCTGCTGATGAACAGCATCAAGCCAAAATCCGATAAAAAGCCGGGCGAAATGCGCACGGTGAAGAAGCTGGCGATCACCACCTTCCAGAATACGACGCTGATCTTCACTGAAGATGAGATCGACATCGATGCCACGGTGAAGCTGCTGAAGTAATTGTTTGCCGGGTGGCGGCGATGCCTTACCCGGCCTACGAAAAACCTCAACGCGCCACCGGGCACCGCCGCACGCACTTAACCCATCCTGTGCTCGCCCCGTAACATCGCCTCACGGTCAAACACCTTCTGGATCTTCCCGTGCGCCATCAATGCCGCCCGGTCGGACATATGGGCAATCACGTCCGCGTCGTGACTGACCAGCAGATAGGTCATCTCATGCTCGGCCTTCAGGCGGTTAAGCAGGTTCAGGATTTCCGCCTGTACCGACATATCCAGCGCCGAAGTCGGTTCATCCAGCAGCAGAAGCTGCGGGCGCAGCAGCAGCGCGCGGGCAATCGCAACGCGCTGACGCCGGCCGCCGGAAAGCTGGTGCGGGTAGCGCCTGCCCGCGTCGGCGGAAAGCCCCACCTCGTGCAGCGCATTGGCCACCTTTTCCGCGATCTGCGTCTCGCCGTGGATGCTTAACGGCTCCGACAGCGTGCGCGCAATGGTGTGGTTCGGGTGCAGCGACGCCCACGGATCCTGAAACACCATCTGCACGTTGCGGCGAAGCTCGCCTTCAAAGCGTCGCCCTGGCGTTAACGCTTCTCCCAGTAGCGCAATACTGCCGCGCCACTCGCGCTGCAGCCCCGCCAGCACGCGCAGAATAGTCGATTTCCCGCAGCCGGATTCACCGATCAGGCTGAACGTCTCGCCTTTCTCAATGCTAAAGCTGGCGGCCGAAACCGCCGTTTTTTCCCCGAAGGTGACCTGCACCTGGTTAACCTCAACGATCGCCATCGCTGGCCTCCTTCCACGGCTGCGAACGGTCGAGCGTCGGCAGCATCTGCCCATAGGTATGGGCGTCTGGACGACAGGTCCACAGGGTTCGCGTGTACGGATGCGTCGTCTGCGGGAGCCGGCTTGCCGCCATCTCATCGACCTTTTCGCCCTGATACATCACCAGCACGCGGTCGCAGTGCTCCGCCACCAGCGGCAGATCGTGGCTGATGAGCAGCATCGCCATCTGGCGTTCTTCGCACTGCTGCACGAGCAGCTCGAGGATCTGGTTGCGCAGGCGGGCGTCCAGCGCGGAGGTCGGTTCGTCGGCAATCAGCACCTGCGGGTTGTTGATCAGCGCCATCGCAATCATCACCCGCTGGCCCATGCCTCCGGAAAGTTCGCCGGGGTAGCGTGACAGTACGTTCTCGCTCAGCCCGACGGCGCGGAGGATGTCGTGAATGCGCGCCGTACGCTCCGGACGCGGCAGGCGCTGATGCAGCGTGAGCGCCTCATCAAGCTGGGCGGCGACGCTTTTCACGGGGTTAAGGGCGTAGCGCGGATCCTGCAGGACCATCGCAATCCCGTTGCCGCGCAGCGCCTGCCAGCGGCGGGCGTTCAGTGTCAGCAGATCGTTGCCCAGCACGTTAAGCCGGTTGGCGCTCACGATACCGGGTTTGCGCACCAGACCCATCAGGGCGCGGGCGGACATGGACTTGCCGGAGCCGGATTCCCCCACCAGCGCCAGCCGCTCGTTGCCAAGCGTAAAGCTCAGGTTGTTGACCACGCGTGCGGCGGGGTAGTCGATATTCAGCGCATCGACGATGACGCGGTGTTCAGTCATGCTGTGGCTCCAGTACGTCGCGCAGGCCATCGCCCAGCAGGTTAAACGCCAGGCTGGCAAACAGAATCGCTCCGCCCGGAATAGCGGCAATCCACCACTGGTCGAAAATGACCTGCATGCCGTCGGCAATCATCGCGCCCCATTCGGCCATGGGCGGCCGTGCGCCAAGGCCGAGGAAGCCGAGACCGGCGGCGGCCAGAATAATCCCCGCCAGATCCAGCGCCAGCCGCACAATCGCGGACGGCAGGCACAGGGGCAGAATATGGCCGACCAGCAGGCGCGGGCCGCGGATCCCCATCATCTCCGCGGCGGCCAGATAATCGCTGTGGCGCAGACGCTGAATCTCGCTCCGGGCCTGACGCGCGTAGGCCGGCCAGGTGGTTAAGGCCAGCGCCAGCGCACCGTTGACCAGCCCCGGGCCGAGCATCGCCACAAACGCGAAGGCGAGGATCAGGCGCGGCATCGACATCACCACGTCGGTAAAGCGCATCAGGACTCGCTCCAGCCAGCCGCCGTAGTAGCCGGACAGGATCCCCACCAGCAGCCCGGCGGGCAGGGTGATAACGGTGACTAAGGCCACCAGCCCGAGCGCCGGACGGGTGCCGTAAATCAGGCGCGAGAGCAGATCGCGCCCGTAGCTGTCGGTGCCCAGCCAGTGCTGGTCGTTCGGTGCCTGCAGGCGCGCGGCGGCGTCCTGCCAGTTCGGATCAACCGGTACCAGCCAGGGCGCGAACAGGGCAATAAACACCAGCAGCGCGAGGGCAATCAGCCCGCAAACGGCGGCAGGGGAGCGGCGCAGGCGGCGTAAGAAGAGATAAAACGGCATCAGCGCACCCTGGGATCGGTCGCCCGCACAAGCAGGTCGGTAAGGTTATTGATCAGCACAAAGCAGACGCCGATCAGCAGCGTGCCGCCCATGACCGCGGTAGTGTCTCCGGCGAACAGGGCGGTGGTGAGATAGCGTCCGATGCCCGGCCACGAGAAGACGGTCTCTGTTAATACCGCACCTTCCAGCATGCTGGTATAGGCCAGGGCGATCACCGTCAGCAGGGTGCTGCGAATGTTCGGCAGCACGTGGCGCAGCAGAATGGCCATTTCCCCGGCACCCTTGGCGCGGGCGAGCAGGATGTACTCCTTGTTCATTTCGCTCAGGCAGGCGGAGCGGGTCAGGCGGGTTATGCTCGCCAGCGAGTAATAGGCCAGCAGCACCACCGGCAGCACCAGGTGGCTGATGGCGTTGCGAAACGCCTCGCGATCGCCGGAAAGCCAGGTATCTATCAGCGCAAAGCCGGTGCGCGGCTCGACGGTGAACTGCCAGATGTCGTCCAGCCTGCCGGGGCCCGCGCTCCACTGCAGCTTCGCGTAGAACAGGGCCAGCATCAGCAGGCCAAGCCAGAAAATCGGCACCGAGTTGCCGAGCAGGGTGAGCGTTCTGATCGCTAAGTCCACTGGCGAACCGGCGTAGCGGGCGCACAGCACACCCGCAATCACGCCGAGTATCGTGCCGATAATTAGCGCCAGCGTTGCCAGCTCCAGCGTGGCGGGGAAGGCGTGCAGCAGATCCTGCAGCACCGGCTGCCCGGTGGCGCTGGCGGTGCCTAAATCCCCGTGGGCGAGATTTTGCAGATAGTGCCAGAACTGCACGGGCAGCGGTCGATCCAGCCCGAGCTGGTGGCGAACCTGATCGTACGTGGACTGGCTGGCGTGATCGCCGACGATCTGCAGCACGCGATCGACCGGTGAAAACGCCGAGAGCGCAAACGTGACGAGCAGCAGCCCGAAGAGCGTGAGCAGCAGGGTCAGCAGGCCCTGAAGCACGCGGGTGGAAAGATGTGGCATGGAAAATCTCTTTATGCCGGGTGGCGGCTTCGCCTTACCCGGCCTACAAAAACCGAGAACACAGGCCGGGTAAGCGCAGCGCCACCCGGCAACAAGGGCTACTTCGTGACGCGATCGTACCAGACCATATCCGCGTTCAGCCCCTGCTGATACCCCTTCACGTTATCGCGCACCACGATCTGGGTTTTGCCCTGATCGACGAAGACGTACGGCGAGCTCTGCTGCAGCTGTTCCTGCATCTTCTTGTACAGATCCAGACGTTTCGCCGGATCCGGCTCGGCTACCGCCGCCAGCGTGGCCTTGTTCAGCTCCGGGATTTTCCAGCCGTTCAGTCCGGCCACGGTGCTGGACTTCCCGTCGTTCCACGCGAAGGCGCTGGCGTTAGAGTGCGCGTCGAAGTAGTCCGGGATCCACAGACGGATCGCCGCCTGATGCTGCTTCGCGCGCACGCGGGCATAGACCTGGCTCCCGGCGGCAGGCAGCAGATCCACCTTCACGCCACCCTGCGCAAAGCTCGCCTGCATCGACTGGGCGATGGTGATAAACGGCGGCTTGTTCTCCACGTCCAGCGTGAAGTGCGCGTCCTTAATGCCCGCTTTGGCGAGGATTGCCTTCGCTTTTGCCGGGTCAAATTTAAACGGATTGTCTTCCAGCGCGCCCGGCAGGCCGACCGGCAGGAAGCTCTGGTGAACAAAATACTGGCCTTTCAGCAGGTTCTTCGTGATGCCGTCATAGTCGACCAGCCAGCGCGACGCTTCCCAGAACGCCGGGTTGTTCAGCAGCGGATTGGCGCTGTTGCCGGTGTTAAACACCAGGTAATTCTGCTCGGCGGACGGAATGCTCAGCACCTTCACGCCCGGCTTGCCGTCCAGGGCGCTTATCTGATCTGCACCCAGATCGCGCGCCACGTCCGCATCCCCCTGCTGGATCAGCAGGCGGCGTGAAGCCGGATCGGGAACGTTTTTAATGATGATGCTTTTGAGCTTCGGCGCGCCGCCGGGGGCGGAATTGTTGGCTTCCAGCACGATGGCCTGATGCGGCTGATAGACGCGCATTTTGAACGCGCCGCTGCCCGCCGAGTGCATTTTCAGCCACGCGTTACCGAAGTCATTATCCTTGACGTTCGCGGCGACCTCTTTTTCATCGACGATAGAGGCAATCGGCGTGGAGAGAATATTCAGCGCCACCGACGGGCTGACGTCCGCCGTCCAGTGAAGCTGGAGGGTATGATCGTCCACCTTTTTCAGCTGGCTGGCGATGTTGCTCGCGTCCCAGCCCAGCACGTTGAGGATAAAGGCCGGGGATTTGTTCAGCGTCACGGCGCGGGTATAAGAGAAGATCGCGTCTTCCGGGCGCAGCGGGTTGCCGGAGGCGAATGTCGCATCGGGTTTAAGCTTGATGGTCAGGGTTTTTGCTGCCGCGTCCGCGTCCCAGCTTTCTGCCAGAATCGGCGTGATTTTTTCCGGATTATCGCGGTCCGGCTGCACCAGACGCTGGTACAGGCTCGGCACGGTCTGGATGCTGGAGAGCTCGTTGGCTTCGGCCGGGTCGAGGCTCACGATGTCATCAAGCCCCTGGGCAACCACCAGCGTGTTGGGCGGCGTAGCGGCGTGAGCGGCGCCTGAGAGCGCAGCCAGCACCAGTAACGGCAACAGTTTTTTTGTCATAGCGATCCCTGAGAAGAATATATTGTGATTGTTTTATGCTCCGCTACGTTAGGGCGACGGTGACATTCCACAAAGTCGAAATTCAGCTTTACTTATGCCTTCCGGGAATATCGCATGCGCTCGGGCTATTAAAACACGCGGCTTTTCGCCTGCTTTTTAACCTGCTATAACAAATGCCTTACCTTTCAGGGAGTCACCGCCGTGCCCGAAATCAATCAACATGGTCAAACCGTTAACGATATCGTTCCCGACTGGAAAGGCGCGCGCGCGTTAACCCGCACGCCGCTGTTCGGCCAGTATTGTCGCCTGGAGCCGCTGGACGCCGATCGCCACGCGGCCGATCTCTTTGAGGCCTACGCGCTGGGTGACGACAGCGACTGGACGTGGCTTGCCAGCACGCAGCCCACGAGCGTGGAAGCCACCGCGCACTGGATCATGGCGAAGGTCATGGACGATGAGCTGGTGCCGTTTGCCGTCATTGACTTACGCAACGAACGGGCGGTGGGGCTGGTGAGCTATATGGCTAACGAGCGGCTGTTGGGCTCGGTGGAAATTGGTCACGTCACCTGGTCGCGCAAAATGAAAGGTTCCCGCATCGGCACCGAAACGGTGTGGCTGCTGCTGAAAAATGCGTTTGAGCACGGCTACCGGCGCCTCGAGTGGAAGTGCGATTCCATGAACGTGGCGTCGCGCAGGGCGGCGGAGCGGCTGGGGTTTGTCTGGGAAGGACGCCTGCGCCAGAAGCTGGTGCGTAAAGGGCGCAACCGCGACAGCGATATGCTTTCTATTATTGACGGCGAATGGCCGCAAAGAGACGCGGAGCTGCGCGCCTGGCTGGCGGCGGAGAATTTTGACGAGGAAGGGCGGCAGATAAAGCGGCTTGAGGCGTTTCGGTTATAAGTTTTTTATGTAGGGTACAGCGTAAACGCGCGGTTAATCCGCGGAAATCGCGATTTCAATCAGGTTGGTTTTTCCTGACTGCAGGCCGCGCGTTACCGCTTCGGCGATATCCGCAGCCTCGGTCACCCGGCAGCAGTGGACGCCCATGGCGGTGGCCAGCGACTGAAAATCGATATGCGGGTTCACCAGGTCCATCCCGATAAAACGCCCCAGCCGCGTTGAGCTGTAGTCAGCCTGGCTCTTCATAAAGTTTTTCAGGATGTTGTACTCCCTGTTATTCATGACGATAAAGGTGACCGGCAGATTTTCGTGTGCCGCCGTCCAGAGCGCCTGCGGCGAGTAGAGGGAGGCTCCGTCTCCAACTAAACACACTACCGGCTCGCGGCCCAGCCCCAGCGAGTGACCTACTGCTGCGGGCATCCCCCAGCCCAGTCCGCCGCCGCGCATAAAGTAGTAGCGCTGGTGCTGCTGGTCAGAGATGAACCGGCGGACATGCCTGGCGGTCGCTATCGCCTCATCCACGATGGTGGTACCCGCCGGAATGGATCGGATGACTTCCCAGGCTGCGACCATCGGCGAAAGGGCCGGGCGTAGCCGCTCGACGGCCAGACGTTCCTCCTGCTGCTGCCACTCCTTCTCTCGTTCGTCGCGGGCCGCCACCAGCAGCCGCTGGTGGGCCAGCGTGCTGGCGATCAGGCGCTGCTTAAGCTTTGGCAGCAGTTCGTGCAGGGACAGTTTGATATCCCCCATCACCGAAAGGCGAGTGGCATAGGTGCGGCCAAGCTCGTGCATATCCGCCGAGAGCTGGTACACCGCGCAGGTCGCCGGAATAGCCTCGCCCTCGCTGTACAAAATGGTGATCAGGCTTCTGCCGCCGATGATGAATACGGCATCGTAGGCATTGATGATGCTGGCGATTTCGCTGGCGGTGGTGGGCATATTGCCCCGCCAGAGCGCGTGCTGAGTGGGAAAAGGCAAATTCAGCGGCCAGGAGGAGCCGTAGACGTGGGCGCTGAGCGCTTCCGCCAGCTCGACAATCTCCTGCGTCGAGCCGCTGGAGTGCACCTCATCGCCCGCCACAATCATGATCCTGCCCGGCGCGATCTCGCTGAGCGCCTCCGCCAGCTCGTCCAGCGAGCCCGCCACGGTGTGGTAGTTCACTCTCGACGGCGTCTGTATCCCGGCATCGCTCAGCTCTTCCATCACGTTCATCGGCAGGGAGAGCAGTACCGGACCGGCCGGAGGATAGCTGGCAGCGTGAAACGCGCGGCGCACCAGCACCGGGAGCTGGTCGGCGCTGGTGACCTCCTGCGCCCATTTCATGACCGGGGAGCCAATGGAAACAATATCATCATACAGCAGCGGGTCGCGGACGTAGTGCCGCGTATCCTGCTGTCCAACGGTCACCACCAGCGGGGTTTTCATGATCCGCGAATTAATGAGATTCCCCATGCCGTGCCCCAGGCCGCTCGCGGTATGCAAATTGATAAAGCCCGTTTTGCCGGAGGCTTTCGCGTAGCCGTCGGCAATCGCCACCACGGTGCTCTCCTGAAGCGCCAGAATATAGTGAATATTTTCATGGCGAAGCAGGGCATCAATCAGAGGAAGCTCGGTGGTGCCGGGGTTGCCAAAAATATATTCCACGCCTTCACTCTCCAGCACTTCAAGAAGAATATCGGCACCCGTTCGCATATTGAGATCTAATAAGGACGTTAATGATTTAATCATACTGACACCTCATTCAGTATTATTTAACCCAGGCTAAAATTCTTCCTGCGTCGGACGCACAACAATTTCATTAATATCAACGTCGCCAGGCTGTTCTATGGCAAATAAAACCGCGCGGGCAATTGCGTCAGCCGGAATAGCCTGCTTATAAAACTCATGGAGAAATTTTTTACTCTCTTCGTCAGAGCTGCCGAATTGCAGTTCGCTTTCGACGGCGCCGGGCGAAATAAGCGTCGTGCGGATAGTTTTACCCGCCTCCTGACGTAAGCCTTCACTCAGCGCGCGGACGGCGAATTTTGTGGCGCTGTACACCACGCCGCCAGGTGCCAGCACCTTGATGCCCGCGACGGAGGCAACGTTAATAAAATGCCCGCTGCCCTGACGCTGGAACACCGGCAACGCGGCCGCGATGCCGTACAGCACCCCTTTCAGATTGGTGTCAATCATCTTGTCCCATTCGTCGGTTTTCAGCTCGCTCAAGGGGGCGATAGCCATAAAGCCCGCGTTGTTGATTAGCACATCCACGCGCTGGTAGGCGGCAACGGCAGCGTCAATGGCGCGCTGAACCTCCTCCTGACGGGTGACATCGGCCTTCACGGCTATCGCCTTGCCGCCTTGCTGAATAATCTGATCCACCAGGGCATTAATTCTGTCCAGACGGCGCGCCACCAGCACCAGCGAAAACGCGTTATTCGCTAAATGGAGGGCAATCGCCTGACCAATACCGCTGCTGGCACCGGTAATGACAACAACCTTGTTTGCACTATTATTCATGATCTTATCTCGCTATTGAGTGATGCAAAAAATAAAAGGCAGAGAAGCATTAATGAATAATGACAAATTCATTAATGCGGTTTTTGATATATTGTGTATCGGGAATAAAATGATGTTCGTTTAAAACTTAATGGAGTACGCAAGAGTCTGTCAATGTCGTTTTTTAATAATTACATTAATTACAGGCTTAATATTTAATTCTTATAGGTAACCGAGAAAAGTATATAAATGAAATGGGGGCACGATAGCGGCCCTGCGAACAGGGCCTGAGAATTACAATTTGCCACTGTAAAGCACCGGGCCTGTGGGGAGCCCAGTGGGCGATCCGCCCTCTGGTTCAAGGCTTATGGCTATCGTGGCGTCAGGAGGGAGCGTTGTGTTCCTGAGGGTGACGCGTGTCGGTATGTCGTTATGCAGCAGCCCCATGGAGACCGGCGCCTGCCCGCCTGGGATCAGCCAAAGCTGGAGGCTGTGTTGCGCCGCGACGGCCGTCGGCCGAAGAGGGGCAATGCTCAGGTGCTGGCGGCTGGCATCCGCGCTGACGACCCATTCCCCGTGCTGTTGGGCATCGTTGAGGACCATCAGCGGAGCGAGTTCCGGGGTACGGATGGCATACTAGGCAACGACCGACAGGGCGGCGAGGGAGGCTGCAACCATCCAGCCGACATAAGGCCGACTTTTGCGTAAAGGCTTTTTGGGCGGCAGATCGAGGGCGATTCTTTTCCACACCGTCTCGGGTGGAGGGACGGGCACAAGATGACTATCCAGCGTGCTGAACATTTTCTGCCAGTACGCGACGCGGGCGGCCAGAGCCGGTTCACGGAGGACCCTTTTCTGGAACTGAAGCCGCGCCCCTCCGCGCAGGGTGCCGAGGGCATACTCTGCTGCCAGCATGCCGTCGCGTTTTTCTGCGTCATTCATAGCCCCACGCACTCCCGAAGATGATCCATTGCCCGACGTATCCAGCTTTTCACCGAGCCCACGGGCTGGTGGAGCCAGTCGGCAATGTCGCTGTGAGACATTCCCTGATAGTAGGCGAGCGTAATGCTCTGGCGCTGCTCGCTGCTCAAATGTTCGAGACAATGCCTGAGCCGCTCTGCCTGCGCATCGTCGTGCCAGTTATTCTGCTCATCGCTTTCGCTCAGCAGAATATCTTCCGAATACGACTCTTCACGGGCTGCAGCCCGGGTTTGCCCGCTGCGCAGCCAGTCAATACAGCGGTTGCGCACAATGTGCGTAAGCCAGGTCATCGGGGAGCTCAGGGTAGCGTTATAGGTTTCGGCTTTACTCCAGACGGTGACAAAACAGTCGTGAAGGATCTCTTCTGCCCAGGCGCGGTCGCGCAGCATGCGCAGCGCAACGGCAAACAGGTGAGGCGATGTGAGTCGGTAAAGCTGTTCAAATGCGCGGCGATCGCCGTTAGCGATCGCCTGCATTAATTTCAACTGCTGTTCAGCCAGCGCGTTATCCATGTTTTTTCCGGAAGGCAACGTCACACTTCCGAAGTATAGACAACTACTTAGGCATCAGGACGGTATCAATCACATCGATCACGCCATTTTTCTGATGGACGTCGTAGGTGCTGATGTTCGCCACGTTACCTTTACCATCCTTAAGCTGAATATTGTGCGGGCCGTTGCTCATGATCCACAGCGGTTGACCGTTAACGGTCTTCAGCTCCGCGTGGCCGCCGCCCTGTTTAATTTTCTGCTCCAGCGCTTTCATATCGTAATTACCGGCGACCACGTGATAGGTGAGGATGCTGGTGAGCGTGGCTTTGTTTTCGGGTTTGACCAGGTTCTCGACCGTGCCGGCAGGCAATTTCGCAAACGCCGCATTGGTTGGGGCAAACACGGTGAAGGGCCCTTTGCTCTGGAGCGTATCCACCAGCCCGGCCGCTTTGACGGCGGCCACCAGCGTAGTGTGATCTTTCGAGTTCACGGCGTTTTCAACGATATTTTTGCTCGGGAACATCGCCGCTCCGCCCACCATCACGGTGTCTGACGTCATGGCTGCTGATGCGACTGCACAGAAGAGTATCGCGCTGGATACGAATGCAACACTGAGTAGCTTTTTCATCATTTATCCTCGGATTAAGGAGCAAAGGCGTTGCTCACATACTCATATACGAGGGGCGGGGGGAAACTGGATGCAGGGAAATGAAAATAAATTTGTGGCGGGGAAGTGAATCCCCTCTCCCCGGTGGGGAGAGGGCAAATGACTTAGCGTCTCACCGGTGCCCCGTTCGCCACATAATACGCCGCCGTGCTCTTCGCCAGCGGCTCGCGACCGCGAATGGCGTCGGCAATCTTCTCGCCAATCATAATGGTGGTGGCGTTCAGGTTGCCGGTGATGATCTGCGGCATAATCGACGCATCCACCACGCGCAGCCCTTCCAGCCCGTGAACGCGGCCTTCACCGTCGACCACCGCCATCTCGTCATAGCCCATCTTGCAGGTGCCGCACGGATGGAAGGCGGTTTCGGCGTGGTTACGCACGAACTCGTCCAGCTGCTCGTCGGTCTGGCAGTCAATGCCCGGACTGATTTCACGGCCGCGGTACTTGTCCAGCGCGGGCTGGTGCATGATCTCGCGGGTGATGCGGATCGCGTCGCGAAACTCCTGCCAGTCCTGCTCGTGGGACATATAGTTGAACAGAATCGCCGGATGCTGGTGCGGATCGCGCGACTGGATGCGCACGTGTCCACGGCTCGGGGAACGCATGGAGCCGACGTGGCACTGGAAGCCATGTTCTTTCACCGCGTTCGAGCCGTTGTAGTTAATTGCCACCGGCAGGAAGTGGTACTGAATGTTTGGCCACTCAAACTCTTCACGGCTGCGGATAAACCCGCCCGCTTCGAAGTGGTTGCTCGCACCTATGCCGGTGCCGCCAAACAGCCACTCCGCGCCAATCTTCGGCTGGTTCCACCACTGCAGGGCAGGGTAGAGGGAGACCGGCTCTTTACATTCGTACTGGAGGTACATCTCCAGGTGATCCTGCAGGTTTTCCCCCACGCCGGGTAAATCATGTACCAGCGGGATATCGAACTGCTTCAGCAGGTCAGCGTTGCCCACGCCGGAGCGCTGGAGGATCTGCGGGGAGGCAATCGCCCCAGCGCTCAGCAGCACTTCTTTTTTTGCCGTCGCTTTGGATGGGATGGTGCTTTCACCCTCCAGCCACTCGACGCCCACCGCGCGCTTGCCCTCAAAGAGGATGCGATCGGTCATGGCGTGGGTGCGGATGGTCAGGTTCGGACGCGGTTTCGCCTGATCCAGATAGCCGCGCGCGGTGCTGGCGCGTCGGCCCTGCGGGGTGACCGTGCGGTCCATCGGGCCGAAGCCCTCCTGCTGATAGCCGTTGAGATCGTCGGTGCGCGGATAGCCCGCCTGCACGCCCGCCTCCACCATCGCCTCGAACAGCGGGTTCACGCCCGGTTTCGAGGTGGTAACGCTCACCGGACCGTCGCCGCCGTGGTAGTCGTTCGGCCCCACGTCGCGCGTCTCCGCCTTGCGGTAGTAGGGCAGGCAGTTGAGGTAGCTCCAGTGCTCCAGGCCCGGCTCTTTCGCCCAGTGGTCGAGGTCCATCGCGTTACCGCGGATGTAGCACATGCCGTTGATCAATGACGAGCCGCCCAGCCCTTTGCCGCGTCCGCACTCCATGCGGCGGTTGTTCATGAAGGGTTCTGGCTCGGTTTCGTACGCCCAGTTGTAGCGCTTGCCCTGCAGCGGGAACGCCAGCGCGGCGGGCATCTGGGTGCGGAAGTCAAAGCGGTAGTCCGGTCCGCCCGCCTCAAGCAGCAGGACGGTGGTGTTCGGATCTTCAGTCAGTCGTGTAGCCAGCACGTTGCCGGCAGAGCCGGCCCCGATAATGATGTAGTCAAATTGCAAATAAACCTCCCGGTTAAAATATGGACTGGAATTTACCCATCTCAACCTGGATGGACTTCACCTGGGTGTAGCTCTGCAGCGTCATCACGCCGTTCTCGCGGCCAATGCCGGAGTGCTTGTAGCCGCCGACCGGCATCTCTGCGGCGGATTCACCCCAGGTGTTGATCCAGCAGATGCCCGCTTCGAGCTGATGAATGGCGCCGTGGGCGCGGTTCAGGTCGGTCGTGACGATGCCTGCCGCCAGCCCGTAGTCGGTGTCGTTGGCGCGGCGAATCGCTTCCTCAATGGACTCATAGGTGAGGATGGACATCACCGGGCCGAAGATCTCTTCGCGCACGATGGTCATCTCGTCGGTGCAGTCGGTGAACACGGTTGGGGCCACCCACGCGCCGTTATCGAAGCCTTCGCCCTTCAGCACGTCGCCGCCGCACAGCACGCGCGCGCCTTCCTCTTTGCCTTTGGCGATGTAGCGCATCACGCTGTCGCGGTGCGGGAAGCTGACCATCGGGCCAAAGTTGGTAGCTTCATCGAACAGATCGCCCGCGCGGATGCGGCCCACGCGTTCAGTGATTTTCTGCTCATACGCGGCTTTGAACTTAGCCGGAACAAACACGCGGGTGCCGTTGGTGCAGACCTGGCCGGAGCTGAAGAAGTTGGCCATCATGGCGATGTCCGCCGCGAGATCCAGATCCGCATCGTCAAAAATAATGAGCGGGGATTTGCCGCCCAGCTCCATCGTCACCTCTTTCAGGGACGAGGCCGCCGAGTTGGCCATCACCTTTTTGCCGCTGGCGACGCCGCCGGTAAAGGAGACTTTGGCGATGCCCGGATGCTCGGTCAGGTACTGGCCGGTCTCCGCGCCCACGCCCGGCAGGACGTTAAACACGCCGTCCGGCAGGCCCGCTTCGGTGTAGATCTCGGCAAGCTTCAGGGCGGTAAGCGGCGTCACTTCGCTCGGCTTGAAGATCATCGCGTTGCCCGCCGCCAGCGCCGGGGCCGATTTCCACAGGGCGATCTGGATCGGGTAGTTCCACGCGCCGATGCCCGCCACCACGCCCAGCGGTTCGCGGCGGGTATAGACGAATGAGGTCTCACGCAAGGGGATCTGGCTGCCTTCCAGCGCCGGGATCAGCCCCGCGTAGTACTCCAGCACGTCCGCGCCGGTGACGATGTCGACGGTGGAAGTTTCGGAATACGCTTTACCGGTGTCGAGGGTTTCCAGCTTTGCCAGCTCGTCGTTGCGCTCGCGCAGGATGTCGACGGCGCGACGCAGAACGCGGGAGCGCTCCATGGCGGTCATCGCCGCCCAGATTTTTTGCCCGCGTTTTGCGCTTTCCACGGCGCGGTCGACGTCTTCACGCCCGGCGGCCTGTACGGTCGCCAGAACGTCACCGTTGGCCGGGTTGATGGTCTCGAAGGTGCGACCGCTGGTGGCCGATGTATAACCACCATTGATATAAAGCTGCTGTTCTGCCATTCGGGACATAAATTCTCCTCGGTTAGTCGGTCGGTAAATGCTGGCTGATAAAGTGGCTGGTGAGCGACTGCGCCAGGGTCTTATCCAGCGGCTTGCCGCTCAGCGCGGCGCGCAGCCACAGCCCGTCGATCAGCGCCGCCAGCCCATAGCCCGCCTCCTGGGCCTGCTCGCGCGGAAGCTCGCGGCGGAACTCGTACACCAGGTTCGACAGCAGGCGGCGGCTGCTCACCTGCTGCAGGCGGTAGAGCATGGGCTGATGCATGCTGCTTGCCCAGAAGGCCAGCCAGGCCTTCATCGCCGCGCTGCTCACCTGGGTTTCATCAAAGTTACCGCCGACAATCGCCTGCAGACGCTGCTCCGCGCTGCCGTTCGGCAGGGCGTACAGGCGGCTTAATACCGCATCGCGCAGCTGGCCGGTGATGTCGCGCATGGTCGCTTCCAGCAGGCCGTTTTTGTCTTTGAAATAATGACTGATGATCCCCGTGGAAACGCCCGCCCGACGGGCGATCTGCGCGATCGTCGCGTCATGCATTCCCACTTCATTTATTGCTTCCAGCGTGGCGTCGATAAGCTGCCTGCGCCGGATCGGCTGCATCCCCACTTTGGGCATTATTGCCACTCCATTCATCAGCGTTGGTTAACCATTAAAGCGTTTTTTGATTGGACGTTCAATATAAAATGTGTCTTAATTGTTGCGGATTTGGATTTTAATAGTTACAAAAAAAGTGAGGATACTGGATGACAGACCTTTCACAGGACAGAGAAAAAGACAAAATCAACCCGGTCGTTTTTTATACGTCCGCCGGGCTGATTTTGTTGTTTTCCCTGACAACGATCTTCTTTCGCGATTTTTCTGCCGAGTGGATTGGGCGCACCCTGAACTGGGTGTCAAAGACCTTCGGCTGGTACTACCTGCTGGCGGCGACGCTCTATATCGTCTTTGTGGTCTGCATTGCCTGCTCGCGCTTCGGCTCCGTGAAGCTCGGTCCCGAGCAGTCCAAGCCCGAGTTCAGCCTGCTGAGTTGGGCCGCAATGCTGTTTGCCGCGGGCATCGGCATCGACCTGATGTTCTTCTCCGTGGCGGAACCGGTCACGCAGTATATGCAGCCGCCGGAAGGGGCAGGGCAGACGATGGAGGCTGCGCGCCAGGCGATGGTCTGGACGCTGTTCCACTACGGCCTGACCGGCTGGTCAATGTACGCCCTGATGGGCATGGCGCTGGGATACTTTAGCTATCGTTATAATTTGCCCCTCACCATTCGCTCCGCGCTGTACCCGATTTTCGGTAAAAAGATTAACGGCCCGATTGGTCACAGCGTGGATATCGCGGCGGTGATCGGCACCATCTTCGGTATTGCGACCACGCTCGGGATTGGCGTGGTGCAGCTCAACTACGGGCTGAGCGTGCTGTTTGATATTCCGGATTCGATGGCGGCGAAAGCGGCGCTAATTGCGCTCTCCGTCATTATTGCCACCATTTCGGTGACGTCGGGCGTCGATAAAGGCATCCGCGTGCTCTCCGAGCTGAACGTGGCGCTGGCGCTGGGCCTGATCCTGTTCGTGCTGTTTATGGGTGACACCTCGTTCCTGCTCAATGCCTTAGTGCTGAACGTGGGCGACTACGTGAACCGCTTTATGGGCATGACGCTGAACAGCTTCGCCTTCGACCGCCCGGTGGAGTGGATGAACAACTGGACGCTGTTCTTCTGGGCGTGGTGGGTCGCGTGGTCGCCGTTTGTCGGCCTGTTCCTGGCGCGTATTTCACGTGGCCGCACCATCCGTCAGTTTGTGATGGGCACGCTGATTATCCCGTTCACCTTTACCCTGCTGTGGCTGTCGGTGTTCGGCAACAGCGCGCTCCATGAGATCATCCACGGCAACGCAACCTTTGCACAGGAAGCGATGGCGCACCCGGAGCGCGGCTTCTACAGCCTGCTGGCGCAGTACCCGGCGTTCACCTTTAGCGCCTCCGTGGCGACCATTACCGGCCTGCTGTTTTACGTCACCTCAGCGGATTCCGGCGCGCTGGTGCTGGGCAACTTCACCTCGAAGCTCAAAGACATCAACAGCGATGCGCCGAACTGGCTGCGCATCTTCTGGTCCGTCGCCATCGGCCTGCTGACGCTCGGCATGCTGATGACCAACGGCATCTCGGCGTTGCAGAACACCACGGTGATCATGGGGCTGCCGTTCAGCTTCGTTATCTTCTTCGTGATGGCCGGGCTGTATAAATCGCTCAAGGTGGAAGATTACCGCCGCGTCAGCGCCAGCCGCGACACCGCACCGCGTCCGATGGGGGCCCAGGACAGGCTGAGCTGGAAGAAACGCCTGTCGCGCCTGATGAACTACCCGGGCACGCGCTACACCAAACAGATGATGGAGACGGTCTGCTTCCCGGCAATGGAAGAGGTGGCGCAGGAGCTGAAGCTGCGCGGCGCCTACGTGGAGCTGAAAAACCTGCCGCCGGAGGAGGGCGAGACCCTGGGGCACCTGGACCTGCTGGTGCACATGGGCGACGAGCAGAATTTTGTCTACCAGATCTGGCCACAGCAGTACTCGGTCCCCGGCTTTACCTACCGGGCGCGCAGCGGGAAGTCGACCTACTACCGGCTTGAGACCTTCCTGCTGGAAGGAAGTCAGGGCAATGATTTGATGGACTACAGCAAGGAGCAGGTGATTACGGATATTCTGGACCAGTATGAACGGCATCTGAACTTTATCCACCTGCACAGGGAAGCGCCGGGGAATAGCGTGATGTTCCCGGATGTTTGATCCTTGAAGTGAAGAACGTAAAAAGGCATCGCCGCTGCCTTCATGCCGGGTGGCGGCGATGCCTTACCCGGCCTACAAAACCGGTTTACCATAGGCCTGATAAGCGAAGCGCCATCAGGCGTTAAATGTACTTTGGGACTGAAAGGCAATATTTACTTTATTTATATTCACCATTCTGTTTTTCTTTCTGCGCAGGTTTCATCCATGCATCATCATAAATAATATTGCTTTTAACATAGTTCCATTGAATGCCACGAAATCGCAGGCCTACTACTTCATGCATGTTAGGGGCAGAGCTGCCTGGATAGTATACATGCGTAAAATCTAAAGATGAGATTACCACGCTATCAAGCGTGATGGTGTAGATCTCTCTTTCTGCTCCCGCTTCAATAATTTCATAATATTTAATAATGGCTTTTTGCAGGCGTCTTCCTTCGCAAGCGACAACGGCAAGGTAAGGACTTACCTTATCTAATTGCTTATGCAGCGTAACCGGGCCATGCTGTCGTGTTCCGGTCATATTTCCGGTATGACTATCGACGGCTTGTTTTACACCATAGCTGCTGTTCATGATTTCGATAGCACCTTCTCGACCTGGCATCATACATTCGCCCTGTACGAGCATTCCGTTCTCGTCGTAGAGAAATAGGTAAGCGGGTAGTGACATTATCGTTCTCCTAAATTTATTAGCTTGCCATTTTTATCGATATCGAACTGATGTACATATTCTTTGCCATTTAAGCCGTAGTGAATTACGTAAGTATGTTCATTCTCCCATTTAATATTCATACAAGTATCAGGATAGGAAGCGTTTAAATCACCGTATCCGGATCCCGTCACTATGCTTATCTGATGGGCTTTGCTTGAATAAATTGTATAATATTTCAAAATGTCATTTTTATTTATGCTGAAACAAATATGATTGCCGTTAATAAAAGTTAGTCGTGTTTTGGGGGCTCGTTTACCACCGGGACAGCCGGTAATTGAAATACATATAGCAATAATAACCAGCAGTTTTTTCATCCGGGTAATCCTTTTAAAACTGTTTTATATTTATTCAGGAGATAATAGAGTGTTTCTTTAAGATGCAGATCGCGATATTGTAATAAACTTTGATTTTTATCCAGACCAAAGTATTTCAATAACCAGTAATCGCTTACAATTGATGCTTGTTGTTCTAACCCATAATGCAATAAATCTACTTTATCTAAACTATAAGTATAGTCAGCAATACCTGAAAATAATCCTCTGGTCCTGACAAACATCCCTTTTTGTGTTTGCCAGACGTGCATCATCTCATGCATAAATCTATGCTTCTTAACTAAGTCGTCCTCTAATGAGAAATCAGGTGAATAAGTTTCTTCTCTAAACCACATTTCACCATTGGGACTCATCGCTATATCGACAGGCTGGAGATTAAAAGGAAGATAACTTTCCCTGTGCACCCACACTAGATGATAATGGATACTGTAACCGTAAAGCGTCTTCGCGAGGGCTATCTCACCGATGGTGAGTTGTCGGATACCGCCTGGGTTAATCGGGGTTCCTGAGGTGGGAATAATGCGTTCATTTACCGGCATTATAAATCCATTGTAATAATATGGTTATTGAGTTTTTATCCTACTCCTGTCGAAATGGAAAAGAAGATTGATATATTCCTAAAAAACGATTTTTGCGTTGTGAGAAATAAATCAAATATGGACTGAAAGAAGATTTTCGAAACCTGATGAGCGTTACAGCAAAGTGATCGCGTGGTAGCCATGAAGCAGCCAGTGAAGTGTAAATAGAGTTCCTACTTTAAACTCAGCCTGTGGGTAGGTCAGCGCCAGCGTGAGTGTTTTCTCATTGAGTCTTGTTATGCGGGCACAGTCAAAACCCATGTAAATCTTCACCCGTGGGTAGAGCGCCTTAAACAGACTCTCTTTGGCGCTAAAAGCTAGCGTCAACGCCAGCGCAAAGGGGTAGCCCGAGCGCGTCAGGCACATCGCTTCCTGTGCATTAATGATGCCGTCCTGGATTTCTCGGGCTTCACGGTCAGGAAGAATGGCTTCGCAATCAATACCCACAAGCGCGTCTGGATAACGGACGGCAACCGCCATCGCCTGCGTGCCGCTGTGGGTGATGCTTCCTGAAACGCCTTCCGGCCAGAGCGGTTCACCGCTGGGGCCGATGCCGGGCACGGTGTGGTCAGGTAAGGCATGCGCGGCGGCGATGCGGCCTGCCAGATGCTCGGCTTTGCGTTTGCGCCCGGCGTTTGCAAGCTCAGCGTGGTGGGGGAGCCAGAGGAGATCGGCGTCGGTGAAGGTGGTTGGGTCGAAGGTGACGTGGTGTACGGTATGGCCGGCGAGAATGAACGTGCGGTGGGTGGTGTGCATGGTTTCCCCTCTATCAATAAATAGTGCGGCCTGATGCCCTCACCCAGCCCTCTCCCACAGGGAGAGGGCGGCGTTGTTGCCTTTATCAGAATCGCGTATTCACGCTCATATACCACGTGCGGCCTGGCTCATTATAGGTATAAGCCCCCGCGCCGTACATATACGCGCCGGTGGTGGCGTTCCCGGTCGTCTGGGCATTACCCGCACGCCACTGGCGCTTGTCGAAGACGTTATCCACGCCGCCGGTCAGGCTGACGTTTTTGGTCATGTCCCAGGTCGCGCTCAGGCCAACGATGCTGTACGGGCTGACCTCGTCTTTTTCAGACCCGGTCACAGGCTGACCTTTGTAGTTGTACTTCTTCGGCTGCTGCTTGCCGTACCAGGTAAAGGTCGACTGGAGCGACACGTCCTGATGAACCTGCCAGCTCAGGGTCGAGTTCAGCGTGTACTCCGGAATGATCGACAGACGGTCGCCGGTCTCCTTGTTCTTGCTCTGCAGCATGTAGGTGATGTTGTTGGTCCAGTTAATGGTGTCGCTGACCGGCACGTTCAGGGAGCCTTCCAGCCCTTCAACCACCGCTTTCGGTACGTTTTCCCACTGGTAGATATCCGTCTGCACTTTACCAGATGAGGTGTGGCCGATCGGCGCGTAGCCCGCTTCGATCTTGTTGCGGTAGTCGTTGCGGAACCAGGTCACGCCCGCCAGCCAGCCGTCGCGCTTCCACTCCAGACCAATCTCTTTGTTGATGCTGGTTTCGGCCTTAAGATCGTCGTTACCCATCATGTAGCAGCCTACGCCGTCGGAGCTGGCGTAGCAGCCCTGACCTTTGCTGTAGAGCAGGTAGTTCGGGTTGGTCTGATACAGGCTTGGCGCCTTATAGGCGCGGGCGATGCCCATCTTCAGCGTGAAGTCATCCCCCAGACCCTGCGACAGGTTCAGGGACGGGCTCCAGTTGTTGCCGACGATGGTGTGGTGGTCGAAGCGCAGGGCAGGGGTCAGCATGGTGCTGTCGGTCAGCTCCATGTTGTTCTCAGCGAACAGGGAGAAGATTTCCGCTGAGGTGTACGGGCTGCGATCGTTACTCATGCCCGGAATGGTGCCGCCCTGCAGGGTTTGCGTGAAGGAGGTGGAATCTTTCATGCGCTGCTGGTTCCACTCGGTACCCAGCGTCAGGTTCTGATTAACGAGGAAATCAATCGGCAGGTTGATTTCGCTGTGCAGCATCACGTCGGCCAGATCGGTGTCGGTGAATTTATTGATGTTGAACAAGCCTTCCGTACCGCCCGCCAGCCCTTCACCCAGACGGGAGTTGCGGGTGTGCTCGTACTGCGCCCAGTTGCTGGTGGTAATGCCGTTATCCCAGCCGCCGTTCCAGGTCACCGCGAAGTTCTGGCGATAGATACGGTTGGTCTCTTTGCCGTAGTTCTTTTTCACCAGGCCGCTGGAGCTGTTGTCGTTGTTGGTGTTCTGGGTATCACCGGCGTAGAGGTTGTTCTGACGGCTGTAGCCCGCCTCAAATTCCAGAGACTGCATCGGCGCAAAGTCCCAGCGCACCACGCCGTTAATGTCTTTATTTTCTACACCCTCGCGGCCCGCGGGCAGCGTGTCGGCGTAGGCACCGGTACGGTCAGACTGGTGACCCTGGTTGATGTCCCACGCGTCGGCCTGGGTTTTGTCCAGATTGCCGAACATGCGGAAGCTGAAGTCGCCGCCCAGCGGGCCGCTCAGGCTGAAGTTGGTGCGTTTGGTGGAACCTTCATCCTTGTGCTCAGGCGCATTCAGGTAGGTGTTCCAGGAGCCGTGCCACTGGTCGTCGAATTTTTTGGTGATGATGTTCACCACGCCCCCTGCCGCGCCGTTGCCGTAGCGCGCGGCGGCCGGACCGCGGATCACTTCGATGCGCTCGATCATCTCCGGCGGCACCCAGCCGGTATCGCCGCGGGTGTCGCGCTCGCCGCGCCAGCCCAGACGGATGGAGTTACGGCTGGTCACCGGCTTGCCGTCGATCAGGATCAGGGTGTTTTCTGGCCCCATGCCGCGGATATCAATCTGACGGTTATTCCCGCGCTGGCCGCTGGTGGAGTTACCGGTCAGGTTAACGCCTGGCATGGTGCGGATGATTTCCGCCACGTCGCGCGCGGGCGGGTTTTTCCGGATCTCATCGGCGGTGATGGTCGATACCCCCGGCGCCTGCAGATTCTGCTCGGCGGCGGTGATCACCATCGTGTCTTCGTGCTGCGCAGAGGCGGTGTTGTCGTCTGCCAGAGCAGGCAGCGCGACGCCATAAATCCCTAAATTGACCAGCAAGGCCAGAGAGTGAATCTTCTTATTCATTGTACGTCCTGCTTTTGTGGTTGTTTTATGAGCGCTTCCCACAGCGCGGGCACTACGCTATTGCAAATGCAAATAGTTATCAATAATATTATCAATAAAATTTGCTCTGAAACAAAAAAGACTGTTAAACATGAGGTTATAAGGGTGACGGCGTTAACAACGGGAAGTGAAGCGTGGTGGCAGTCGAAAAACGGGCCTGAATGGACGCCGGAAAAGGGAAACTATCGCGTCACGTTCTGGTGGCGTGACCCGGCAGGAACGCAAAGAACGTCACCGATCAAACGCGTCTGGCTCTACGTCACCGGCGTGACCGATCACCACCAAAATGCCCGCCCGCAGTCCCTCGAACGCATTCCCGATACCGACGTCTGGCAGTGGCAGGGCGAGTTCAGCCCCGAGTGGCGCGGAAGCTACTGTTTTATCCCTTCCGTGAATGAAAACGATTTTGCCAGCGTTGTGTTTGAAGGCGAGCAGCCGGAACGCATGGCGCTGCGTGAAGGCTGGCGCAAGCTGCTGCCGCACGCGGTTTCTGACCCGCTGAACCCGCAAAGCTGGCGCGGCGGGCGCGGCCATGCCGTCTCGGCGCTGGAAATGCCGGAAGCACCGGTTCAGCCGGGGTGGAATCATCCCGATACGCCGTATCAGCCACCAGTCTGCATTGAGTGGGAAAGCGCGCGCCTGAAAAATCGCCGTCGCGTCTGGATTTTCGCCACCGGTGGAGAAGACCTGGAACGCCCGCTGGCGGTGCTGCTCGACGGGCAGTTCTGGGCCGAAAGTATGCCGGTCTGGCCTGCGCTGGCGTCGCTCACCCGTGAAGGCAAATTACCGCCTGCGGTCTACGTCTTAATCGATGTTATTGATATGGCGCATCGCAACCGCGAGCTGCCGTGCAATCCCGATTTCTGGCTGGCGGTGCAGGAAGAACTTCTCCCCCTTGTTAAAAAACGCGCGCCGTTCAGCGACCGCGCCGACCGTACGGTGGTCGCAGGGCAAAGCTTTGGCGGTCTATCATCCCTTTATGCCGCACTGCACTGGCCGCAGCGTTTTGGCTGCGTGCTTAGCCAGTCCGGCTCCTACTGGTGGCCACACCGCGGCGGTCAGCAGGACGGGCTGTTAATCGAGCAACTTAAAACCGGCGAAATATCCCCTCGCGGGTTACGCATCCTTCTTGAGGCCGGGCGCAACGAGCCGCTCATCTTCCGCGCGAATCAGGCGATTTATGCCGAACTGCACACACACCAACCGGTTATCTGGCGTCAGGTTGACGGCGGACACGATGCGCTTTGCTGGCGCGGTGGGCTGACGCAGGGGCTTATCACCCTCTGGCAGCCGCTTATTCACTAACGGAGTCTGTATGGAATTCAGCAATCCTTTCGATAATCCGCAGGGACAGTTCGCCATTTTGCAAAACGACCAGGGGCAGTACAGCCTGTGGCCACAGCAGTGCGAACTGCCGGCAGGGTGGGGCGTGGTGTGCGAAGCACAGTCTCAGGAGGCGTGCCAGCAGTGGCTGGCGGAACGCTGGCAGACGCTTGAGCCGTCTTATTTCGCGGGGGAGAACGCATGAACCGTCTTCCTCTCGTCGCCGCCCAGCCGGGGATCTGGATGGCGGAACAGCTGTCCACGCTGCCAAACGCCTGGAGCGTGGCGCACTACACCGAGCTGAAAGGCGATATCGATGCGCCGCTGCTGGCAAAAGCCATTGCCGCGGGCATGATGCAGGCCGATACCCTGCGCATGCGCTTTGCGGAAGACAACGGTGAGGCGTGGCAGTGGGTGGATGACACCTTCATTCTGCCGGAACCGTCCATCGTTCGCGTTGATTCCCACGCCGCCGCCGTGGCGCTGATGGAGGCCGATCTCAGTCAGGATCTGCGCGTGGACAGCGGTCAGCCGCTCGCTTTCCATCAGCTGATTCAGGTCGGTGAAAAACACTGGTACTGGTATCAACGCTATCACCATCTGGTGGTGGATGGCTTCAGCTTCCCGGCCATAACCCGCCAGATCGCCGCGATTTATGCCGCGTGGAAAAAGGGCGAACCCACGCCGGAATCCCCGTTTACGCCATTTGCAGAGGTGGTGGACGAGTATCAGCGCTATCGCGACAGCGAGGCGTACCGGCGCGACGGCGCCTTCTGGGCCGGGCAGCGCAAAGAGCTGCCTTCTCCGGTCTCGCTCTCCTCCGCGCCGCTGCCGGGCCGCGCCGCCACGACCGACATTCTGCGTCTGAAAATTACCGCCGACGGCCGCGCCTTCAGCCAGCTTGCACAGGCGGCAGGGCAGGTACAGCGCACCGACCTGGCGCTTGCGCTGGTGGCGCTGTGGCTGGGGCGCCTCACCGGACGGCTGGACTACGCCGCCGGGTTTATCTTTATGCGAAGGATGGGGTCCGCGGCGCTCACCGCGACCGGGCCGGTGCTTAACGTCCTGCCGCTGGCGGTCAATATCGATCCCCTGGAGAGCCTTCCTTCGCTGGCGCTGCGCCTGGCGAACCAGCTGAAAAAAATGCGCCGCCATCAGCGCTACGACGCCGAGCAGATCGTGCGCGACAGCGGACGTGCCGCAGGCGATGAAGCCCTGTTTGGTCCGGTGCTGAACGTTAAAGTGTTCGACTACCAGCTGGATATCGACGGCGTGGAGGCCATTACCCACACGCTGGCGACCGGCCCGGTGAACGATCTTGAGCTGGCGCTGTTCCCGGACGAGCAGGGCGGGCTGAGCATGGAGATCCTCGCTAATAAGCAGCGCTACGACGAGGCGACGCTGACGCGTCACGTGGCGCGCCTGAACGCGATGCTGGTGCAGTTTGCGGCCAATCCTGACCTGCGCTGCGGCGAGGTGGAAACCGTTTCAGAGCAGGAATACGCAAAGCTCACGCGCATCAACGATACCGGGCTGGCGCTGCCGTCCACCACGCTCGCGGATCTGGTGGCGGAACAGGCGAGCAGAACGCCGGACGCCCCCGCGCTGGCGGATGCCCATACTGAACTGAACTACCGCCAGATGCGCGAGCAGGTGGTCGCGCTGGCAAACCTGCTGCGCGCGCGCGGCGTGAAGCCGGGCGACAGCGTGGCAGTGGCCCTGCCGCGCTCGGTATTCCTGACGTTAGCCTTGCACGGCATTGTGGAGGCGGGCGCCGCGTGGCTGCCGCTTGACACCGGCTACCCGGACGATCGCCTGCGGATGATGCTCGAGGACGCGAAGCCGTCCCTGCTCATTACCACCGACGAACAGCTTCCGCGCTTTAGCGATCTGCCCGTTGAGACGTTTAGTTACAACACACTTTTACCGGCCACCGATGCTGAGCCGCTGCGTCTGGCAAAGCCGGAGCAGACGGCGTACATCATCTTTACCTCCGGCTCGACAGGGCGTCCAAAAGGGGTCATGGTCGGCCATACCGCCATCGTTAACCGCCTGAAGTGGATGCAGGACCATTATCCGCTGGGCGCGAACGATGTGGTGGCGCAGAAAACGCCGTGCAGCTTTGACGTGTCGGTGTGGGAGTTCTGGTGGCCGTTTATCGCCGGGGCGAAGCTGGTGATGGCGGAGCCGGACGCGCACCGCGATCCGCAGGCGATGCAGAGCTTCTTCGCGCACTACGGCGTGACCACTACCCACTTCGTGCCGTCGATGCTGGCGGCGTTTGTTGCCTCGCTGACGCCGGAAAACGTCGACTGCTGCAAAACGCTTAAGCAGGTGTTCTGCAGCGGCGAAGCGCTGCCGACCGCGCTGTGCCGCGAGTGGGAACAGCTGACGCACGTGCCGCTGCATAACCTCTATGGCCCGACGGAAGCGGCGGTGGACGTCAGCTGGTATCCGGCGTTTGGGCCCGAGCTGGCGGCGGTGGAAGGTAACAGCGTGCCGATCGGTTTCCCGGTGTGGAACACGGGGCTGCGCATTCTGGATGCGATGATGCGCCCGGTACCGTTCGGCGTGGCGGGGGATCTCTACCTCACCGGCATTCAGCTGGCGCAGGGGTATCTGGGACGCCCCGATCTCACCGCCAGCCGCTTTATCGCCGACCCGTTCGCGCCGGGCGAGCGGATGTACCGCACCGGGGACGTTGCCCGCTGGCTGGATAACGGCGCGGTGGAATATCTGGGCCGCAGCGATGACCAGCTCAAAATCCGCGGCCAGCGCATCGAGCTGGGTGAAATCGACCGGGCGATGCTGTCGCTGCCGGACGTGGCCCAGGCCGTGGCGCACGCCTGCGTGTTCAACCAGGCGGCGGCAACGGGCGGCGATGCGCGCCAGCTGGTGGGGTACGTGGTTTCTGAATCCGGCTTACCGCTGGACCGCGACGCGCTGCTGGAATCGCTCAAAACCCAGCTGCCGCCGCATATGGTGCCGGTGGTGCTGCTGCAAATCAGCGCGCTGCCGCTCAGCGCGAACGGCAAGCTTGACCGCAAGGCGCTGCCGCTGCCGGAGCTGACGAGTAAATCCTCCAGCCGTGCGCCGGAGACTGAAACCGAAGTCGCCGTCGCGCAGGCGTTTTCCGCGCTGCTGGGCTGTGAGATCAGCGACATTGAGGCGGATTTCTTTGCCCTCGGCGGCCACTCGCTGCTGGCGATGCGCCTCGCGGCGCAGCTCAGCCGCGCGTTCAACCGCAAGGTCACGCCGGGGCAAATTATGGTCGCCTCGACGGTGAGCAAGCTTAGCGCGCTGCTGGACTCGCAACTGAGCGACGAGCAGGCGCAGCGTCTGGGGTATGAAACCCTTCTGCCGCTGCGTGAGGGCGACGGCCCGACGCTGTTCTGCTTCCATCCGGCGTCCGGCTTTGCCTGGCAGTTTAGCGTCCTGGCGCGCTATCTCAGCCCGCGCAGGTCAATCGTCGGCATTCAGTCGCCGCGCCCGGACGGCCCGATGCAGCAGTGCTCGGATCTCGATGGGGTCATCGATCATCACCTGAAAACGTTGCGTAAGCAGCAGCCGCAGGGGCCGTATTACCTGTTCGGCTATTCCCTCGGCGGCACGCTGGCGCAGGGCATTGCGGCCCGCCTGCGCGAGCAGGGTGAAGCGGTGGCGTTCCTCGGCCTGCTGGATACCTGGCCGCCGGAAACCCAGAACTGGGCGGAAAAAGAGGCCAACGGCCTCGACCCGGCGGTGCTGGCGGAGATCGAGCGCGAGCGGCAGGCGTTTATCGCCGCCCAGCAGGGACAGGGCTCCAGCGAGCTGTTTAACGCTATCGAAGGCAACTACGCCGATGCGGTGCGGCTGCTCACCACGGCGCACAGTTCACGCTTTGATGGTAAAGCGACGCTGTTCGTTGCCGAACGCACGCGCATGATGGAGCCGCAGGCCGCCTGGGCACCGTGGGTGGCGGAGCTTGAGGTGTACAGCCAGGACTGCGCCCACGTGGATATCATTTCACCGCAGGCGTTTGAGAAAATTGGGCCAGTGTTGAGGGAGATTTTGGGGTAACGTCAAAAGCGCCGGGTGGCGGCTACGCCTTACCCGGCCTACGGGAGCCGAGTGTAGGCCGGGTAAGGCGTAGCCGCCACCCGGCAATTACCGCCGACCTAACGGCACCACCAGCGGCGTTCCCGCCACCGGATCGTCAATAATCATGCAGCGCATACCGTAGATCCGCGCGATCAGCTCCGGCGTGACAATCTCTTTCGGCGTACCCTGCGCCACAATCTCCCCGTCGCGCAAGGCAATCAGGTGCGTGGCGTAACGGCACGCCTGGTTTAAATCGTGCAGCACCGCCGCCAGAGTATAGCCCTGCGTGCGGTTCAGCTCGCTCAGCAACTCCAGCAGATCAATCTGGTGGCTGATGTCCAGCCAGGTTGTCGGCTCGTCCAGCAGCATGATCGACGTTTCCTGCGCCAGCACCATCGCAATCCACGCCCGCTGACGCTGGCCGCCGGAAAGGGTGTCCACGCTCTGCTGGGCGAGATCGGTGATGCCCGTCGCCCGCATCGCGCGGTTCACCGCCTCGTCATCCTCTTTACGCCAGCGGGTAAACAGCGGCTGGTGCGGGTAGCGCCCGCGCGAGACCAGCTCCTGCACCGTGATGTCCCCCGGCGTGGTGGCGTTTTGCGCCAGCAGCCCGATGCGCCTGGCCACCTCTTTGCTGGCGAAGCGCTGGATCTGCTCCCCGTCCAGGAAGACACTCCCCTCCACCGGCGTCATCAGGCGGCTCAGCATGCGCAGCAGGGTCGATTTGCCGCAGCCGTTCGGGCCGATAATCGCCGTGAAGTGGCCGTCCGGAATGGCAACGGTTAAGTCTCGGGCAATGATTTTTTTGCCGTAGCCGAGGGTGAGGTTTTCGCCGCGCAAGCGGGTGGTTGTGTCTGTCATTTCTTGCGTGACTCCTGAACGAGCAAGACGATAAGGTAAATCCCGCCGAGGCTGACGGTCACTACGCCCACCGGCAGTTGATAAGGCATAAACAGCCGCTGGGCGCAGAGATCGGCGGCCAGCAGTAACAGCGCGCCGCACAGCGCCGCCTGAGTTAATCCCCAGCGCGCCGTCCCGCTTAGACGTCGTGCGATATGCGGCGCGACAAGGGCGATAAACGAGATCGGCCCGGCGATGGCGGTAGACGCTGCGGTCAGTAAGACCGCCACCAGCATCAGCATCAGGCGCGAGCGTTCGACGCTCACGCCCAGCGCGCAGGCGCTGTCGTCGCCCATCTCCAGCAGCCGCATGCGTCGCACCAGCAGCAGCGCGCCGATAAACATCAGCACAATCAGCGGCGCGGTGGGCCAGGTTTTGCCCCACGTCAGGCCGTTGAGAGAACCTGCGTACCACAGCCCGGCGGAAAGCGCCGTTTCCAGCGAGGCCTGCAGCAGCAGCCAGGTATTGAAGGCCATCAGCATCGCACGGATGCCGATACCGATAATGATCAGCCGGAAGGTGTCGATGCCGTTGCGCCAGGCCAACAGCCAGATAACCAGCGACGTCAGAATGCCGCCCGCCATCGCCGTGAAGGTAATGGCCGTCAGGTGCTGGCCGAACAGCACCATCGCCACCAGCACGCCGCTCCAGGCCCCGGTATTGAGGCCCATCACGTCCGGGCTGCCGAGCGGGTTGCGCATCAGCGACTGGAATATCGCGCCGCTGACGCCGAGCGCCGCGCCGACCAGGATTGCCATCGCCACGCGCGGCAGCCGCCATTCGGTGACCACCATGGTGATGTTACGCGGCGCGCTGCCGGTGAGAGCGTGAAATACCTGCGCGAAATCAAGCGTTACGGCACCGCTTTGCAGGCTCCAGACCGCCAGCAGCAGACTGGCGACGACCAGCAGGGAGACGCTGGTGACTAAACGACGGGACGGGGCCCTCATGCGCCACCTCCGCGTTTACGGCGCACCAGGAAAATCAGCACCGGCGCGCCGATAAAGGCGCTGACCACCGAGACGCGCAGTTCACCCGGCACCAGCAGGCGGCCCAGCACGTCGGCAAACAGCAGCAGGGCAGGCGTCGCCAGCAGCGTGACCGGCAGCGACCAGCGGTGATCCGCCCCTACCAGCCAGCGCGCCATGTGCGGCATCATCAGGCCGATAAAGGCGATCGGCCCGACCACGGCGGTCGCGCTGCCGCACAGCACGGTGATGGCCAGCAGGCCAATCAGCTGCGTGCGCGCGACGCGGTTGCCGAGCGCGGTGGCGGTGTCGCTGCCGAGGCTCAGGCTGTTCAGCGCCCGGCTTAACGACAGCGCTACGGCGGCGGCAATCATCACCGGGATCGCCACCACTTTCAGCGTTTCAAGAGTGCGGATATCCAGCGAGCCGGCCTGCCAGAAGCGCAGCTGGTCGTAGACGTCCGGGTTGAGCAGGGCGATGCCGTTAGATAAGCCTTCCAGCACCGCGGCAAGCGCCACGCCCGCCAGCGTCAGGCGTACCGGACTCAGCTGACCGCCGCTCTGGCTGCCGGTAAACGCCACTAGCAGCGAGGCGGCCAGCGCGCCGCAGAAAGCCATTACCAGCTGCTCAGACGGAGAGGTGAAGCCGAACAGCGCCGCGCCCAGCACGATGGCAAAGCTCGCGCCGGAGTTCACGCCGAGAATGCCGGGGTCCGCCAGCGGGTTACGGGTGAGGGTTTGCATCAGGGCACCGGCAAGGCCGAGCGCGCCGCCGGCCAGCAGTCCGGCAAAGGTGCGGGGCAGGCGGGCGTCGAGCACGATAGTGCAGTCAGCGCTTTGGCAGGTGCCAGTAAGCGCATCAACGATGACGGACGCGGGAAGCGGCTTCGCGCCGACCAGCAGGCTGAGTGCAATCGCCAGGATCAACAGCAGCAATAAAACGGGCACGGCAACGGCGCGCACCGAAGATGAGGAAAACGACATAGCAACATCCATGATTTGATAATGATAGTGATTATCGTTATCTATCTTATTTGGCTATGTTAGCATGTGCGCCCATGGAATGGGTAGAATTACACTCAAGGCTTTGTCATGAATCAAAAATCCTGGCTGCTCAACCTCAGCCTGCTTAAAACGCACCCGGCGTATCGCGCCGTGTTTATCGCCCGCTTTATCTCCATTTTATCCCTCGGCCTGCTCGGCGTGGCCGTGCCGGTACAGATCCAGACGATGACGCACTCCAGCTGGCTGGTGGGGTTATCGGTGACGTTAACCGGCGGGGCGATGTTTATCGGTCTGATGGTCGGCGGCGTGCTGGCGGACCGCTACGAGCGTAAAAAGCTGATCCTGCTGGCGCGCGGCACCTGCGGCGTGGGCTTTATCGGGCTGTGTCTGAACGCCATGCTCCCTGAGCCGTCGCTGATGGCCATATATGCCCTCGGGCTGTGGGACGGTTTCTTTGCCTCCTTAGGCGTGACGGCGCTGCTGGCGGCGACGCCCGCGCTGGTCGGGCGAGAAAATCTGATGCAGGCGGGGGCGATCACCATGCTCACCGTGCGCCTCGGCTCGGTGATTTCGCCGATGGTCGGCGGCCTGCTGCTGGCAACCGGCAACGTGGCGTGGAACTACGGCCTGGCCGCGGCGGGGACGTTTATCACCACGCTGACGCTGCTGCGCCTGCCGCTGTTGCCACCTCCGCCGCAGCCGCGCGAGCATCCGCTGAAGTCCCTGATGGCCGCGATTCGTTTCCTGTTCAGCAACCCGCTGATTGGCGGGATTGCGCTGCTCGGCGGCCTGCTGACGATGGCGAGCGCCGTGCGCGTGCTGTACCCGGCGCTGGCGGGCGAGTGGCAGATGAGCGCCTCGGAAATAGGCATTCTCTACGCCGCCATTCCGCTCGGCGCGGCGTGCGGGGCGCTGACCAGCGGCAACCTAGCACAGAGCGCGCGGCCGGGGTTGATTATGCTGCTTGCCACGCTGGCCTCGTTTATCGCCATTGGCTTCTTCAGCCTGATGCCGGTCTGGGCGCTGGGGGTGATGTGTCTGGTGATCTTCGGCTGGCTGAGCGCCATCAGCTCGCTGCTGCAGTACACCCTGATCCAGACCCAGACGCCGGAAGGAATGCTCGGGCGCATTAACGGCCTGTGGACCGCGCAAAACGTCACGGGCGATGCCATTGGCGCGGCGATCCTCGGCGGTCTGGGGGCGATAATGACCCCGGCGGCGTCCGCGAGCAGCAGCGGGTTTGTGTTAGCAATGGTTGGTGTGATCTTATTGGTGGCGCTGGTGGAATTGCGCCGGTTCAGGCAGGAGAGTGTGGTGACCTTGTAGGTCGGGTAAGGCGGAGCCGCCACCCGACAAAACGCCCGGTGGCGCTGCGCTTACCGGGCCTACGGGGATCGTGCCTGTTATTTAAACATCGCATTCAAACGCTGCAACACCAGCATCGCGCTGTAATAATCCAGGCGGAACGTCTCGGTTCCCAACGCCCATACGCGCTTGTTTTTTACCGACGGCAGGTGCGCCAGCAGCGGGTTAGCGTAAATCGCCGCCACGTCTTTCTCGTCACCGGCAAACACAAACAGTCCTTCGCCGTTCAGCCCCGTCGCCAGGTTTTCACCGCCCAGCTGGATAATGTCGTGGCGCTTGCCCTGGCTTGTTGAGGTCTGCAACCCGGCAGGCAGGTCCGCCAGCGTAAAGCCCAGCTGGTGCAGCAGTTTGCCCTGCGCCGATTCGGCGGTCCACAGGTTGGCGGAATGCGCGGCGGCGGTGTAGACGATGGCGTTCACCGGCTGCGGCGGCAGCGTCATCTGCTGTTTCACCTGCGCGAGCTGTTTATCAAACGCGGCAATGCGCTCTGCGGCCTGCTTTTCGTGTCCGGTGATCGCGCCCAGCTGGGTCAGCAGCGCCTGCCAGCTCTTGTCGTCGTAGTTGATGATAAGCGTCGGCGCAATGGCGGAAAGCTGATCGTACAGCGCCAGCGCGGAATCCCCGCCGGTGGCGCTGATCAAAATCAGGTCCGGCATTTGCGCGGCCACCGCTTCTGCGCTCGGCTCGCCGATATACAGCCGGGCAACCTTGCGCTGCTTCGCCATATCGCCCCACTGGCGCAGGAAACCCTGTCCATCCGCCACGCGGTTGTTCGGCGTGGTCGCGCCGCTGGCGACGACCGGTGCGTCAATGGCCAGCAGGGAGCCGGTTAAGGTCACGCTGGTGGAGACAATGCGCGTCGGTTTGCTCTCAAGCGTGTGAACGCCGCGGCTGTCGGTCACCTGACGGGGCCAGTCGGCGGCAGCGGCTGAGGTAAGTCCTAAAACAAAAAGTGATAATAAAAGCAGGGGATTACGGAAAACGGCAGGGAATTTCACAGCGCGGGATCCTGTTTTTGTTGGAGATAATGCTTCTCATTTTCATGGTTGCCGCAACGGGATGCAAGCTTTTGTCGCACAAGTTATTTGCCCGACGGTTGACAGCGAAGCGATGTGGGATTAGGTTAGCCGACGAAAATATAAATGATAATCATTATTGCTTCTTTTATCATTTTGAGGAGGATGATATGGATACGTCCCTGGCTGAGGAAGTTCAGCACGCCGCAACCACGCTGGAATCAGACCGTTTTTTCTTTATGTCGCCTTACCGCAGCTTTACCACGTCCGGCTGCTTTTCCCGCTTCAGTGAACCCGCCGTCGGCGGTGACGATCCGGCGGGTCGCTTCCAGCAAAAATTAGCCCAGGCCTTCCGCACGGCAAAAGCCAGCGGTATTGCTCACCCGGTGATGGTGGGGGCGATCCCGTTCGACACCCGCAAGCCCTCGTCGCTGTTTATTCCGCAACACTGGGAAACCTTTTCCCGTCCCGCACGTCAGCAGTCCGCACGTTATTTTTCCGGCGCGCAGACGCTGAAGGTGGCACAACGCACCGAGATCCCGCCGCAGCCCGTCTTCGAAGAGATGGTCGCGCGCGCCGCGTCGCTGACCGCCACGCCGCAGGTGAACAAGGTGGTGCTGTCGCGCCTGATTGATATCGCGACCGACAAACGCATGGACAGCGGCGCCCTGATGGAGCGCCTGATCGCCCAGAACCCGGCGAGCTTCAACTTCCACGTGCCGCTGGAAGACGGCGGCGTGCTGCTGGGCGCCAGCCCGGAGCTGCTGCTGCGCAAAGAGGGGGCGCACTTTAGCTCGCTGCCGCTGGCGGGCTCCGCGCGCCGTCAGCCTGACGATGTGCTGGATCGCGAGGCGGGCAACAAGCTGCTGGCCTCCGAAAAGGACCGCCACGAGCACGACCTGGTCACCCAGGCGATGAAGGCCATTCTGGCACCGCGCAGCCACCATCTCAGCATGCCTGATTCTCCTCAGCTGATTACCACGCCGACGCTGTGGCATCTGGCAACGCCGGTAGAAGGCGAGGCGCGTGAAAACGAGAACGCCCTGACGCTGGCCTGCCTGCTGCACCCGACCCCGGCGCTGAGCGGCTTCCCGCATCAGGCGGCGAAAGAGCTGATTGCCGAGCTGGAGCCGTTCGACCGCGAGCTGTTCGGCGGCATCGTTGGCTGGTGCGACAGCGAAGGCAACGGCGAGTGGGTGGTGACCATCCGCTGCGCGCGTCTTCGCGAAAATACCGTTCGCCTGTTTGCCGGTGCGGGCATTGTGCCTGCCTCCTCCCCGGTGGGCGAGTGGCGCGAGACGGGCGTGAAGCTCTCCACCATGCTTAACGTTTTTGGTTTGCACTAAGGAAGACTCATGACCATTCCCTTTACCCGCTGGCCTGAGGATTTTGCCCGCCGCTACCGTGAAAAAGGTTACTGGCAGGATCTGCCGTTGACCCACCTCCTGACGGATCGGGCGGACAGCGATGCGGTGGCGATTATCGATAGCGATCGCCACATTACCTACCGCGCGCTGAATCAGGCCGTAAGCAACCTGGCCTCAGCCCTTCAGGCGCGAGGATTGCAGCGCGGCGAGACGGCGCTGGTGCAGCTTGGCAACGTGGCCGAGTTCTACATGACCTTCTTCGCGCTGCTGCAAATCGGCGTCGCGCCGGTGAACGCGCTCTTTAGCCATCAGCGCAGCGAACTCAACGCCTACGCGGCGCAGATCAAACCCGCCGTGCTGATCGCCGATCGCGACCACGCGCTGTTTGCGGGCGATGACTTCCTCAACGCTTTCGTGGGGGAACACCGTTCGGTACGCGTCGTGCTGCTTCGCGGTGACGAGGGCGAGCATGCGCTGGAGGCGGCGATTACCCGCCCGGCGGACAATTTTATTGCCAACCCGACGCCCGCCGACGAGGTGGCGTTTTTCCAGCTCTCCGGCGGCAGCACCGGCACGCCGAAGCTGATCCCGCGAACGCACAACGACTATGACTACAGCATTCGTCGCAGCAACGAGATCTGCGGCATTACCGCCGAAACGCGTTACCTGAACGCGCTCCCTGCGGCGCACAACTACGCCATGAGCTCGCCGGGGTCGTTAGGCGTCTTTACCGCGGGCGGCTGCGTGGTGCTGGCGAACGATCCGAGCGCCACGCTCTGCTTCCCGCTGATTGAACAGCATCAGATTAACGTCACCTCGCTGGTGCCGCCTGCCGTCAGCCTCTGGCTGCAGGCGATTGCCGACGGGGCGGACAGCGCGCAGCTTAAATCACTGAAGCTGCTGCAGGTGGGCGGCGCGCGCCTTTCCGCCACGCTCGCGGCGCGTATTCCGGCGGAAATTGGCTGCCAGCTGCAGCTGGTGTTCGGCATGGCGGAAGGGCTGGTGAACTACACCGCGCTCGACGACGCCCCGGAACGCATCATCAACACCCAGGGCCGCCCGATGTGCCCGGACGACGAAGTGTGGGTGGCGGACGAGCACGGCAACCCGCTGCCGCGTGGGGAGGTCGGACGCCTGATGACGCGCGGCCCGTACACCTTCCGCGGCTATTTCAACAGCCCGGAACACAACGCCAGCGCCTTCGACGCCGACGGCTTTTACTGCTCCGGGGATCTGATCGCCATTGACGAGCAGGGCTACATCACCGTGCAGGGGCGCGAGAAAGATCAGATCAACCGCGGCGGCGAGAAGATCGCCGCCGAGGAGATCGAGAACCTGCTGCTGCGCCATGAGTCGGTGATCCACGCCGCGCTGGTGAGCATGGAGGACAGCCTGCTGGGCGAGAAGAGCTGCGCGTATCTGGTGGTGAAACAGCCCCTGCGCGCGGTCGAGGTGCGTCGCTTCCTGCGCGAGCAGGGCGTCGCCGAATTTAAGCTGCCGGACCGCGTGGAGAGCGTGGATGCGCTCCCGCTGACGCCGGTCGGCAAAGTTGATAAGAAACAGTTGCGCCTGTGGCTTGCTGAACGCGCCCGGGGCTGAGGAAAAGAGTATGGCCATTCCAAAATTAACCGCTTACGCGCTGCCGACCGCCGCAGAGCTGCCGACCAGCAAGGTGAACTGGGCGTTTGAGCCCGAGCGCGCAGCGCTGCTGATCCACGATATGCAGGAGTATTTCCTGAACTTCTGGGGCGAAAACAGCGAGATGATGCAGCAGGTGGTGGCGAACATCGCCAGACTGCGCGTCTGGTGCAAAGAACACGGTATCCCGGTGTACTACACCGCGCAGCCAAAAGAGCAGAGCGATGACGATCGCGCCCTGCTGAACGACATGTGGGGCCCGGGCCTGACCCGTTCGCCGGAGCAGCAGCGCATCGTCGCCGAGCTGGCGCCGGACGAAGCGGACACGGTGCTGGTGAAGTGGCGCTACAGCGCGTTCCACCGCTCGCCGCTGGAGCAGATGCTGAAAGAGACGGGCCGCAACCAGCTGCTGATTACCGGCGTCTACGCCCACATCGGCTGCATGACCACCGCCACCGACGCCTTTATGCGCGACATTAAGCCGTTCTTCATTGCCGACGCGCTGGCGGATTTCACCCGTGACGAGCACCTGATGTCGCTGAACTATGTGGCCGGACGCTCGGGCCGCGTGGTGATGACCGACGAACTACTGCCGTCCGTTCCGGCCTCGAAGACCGCACTGCGCGAGCTCATTCTGCCGCTGCTGGACGAGTCCGACGAGCCGATGGATGACGAAAACCTGATCGACTACGGCCTGGATTCAGTGCGCATGATGGCGCTGGCCGCCCGCTGGCGCAAAGTACACGGCGATATCGACTTCGTGATGCTGGCCAAAAATCCGACCCTCGACGCCTGGTGGGCGCTGCTTTCCCGCGAGGTGAAGTGATGGGATGGGATTTCACCGGTAAAACCGTCTGGGTGACGGGCGCGGGGAAGGGGATTGGCTACGCGACCGCACTGGCGTTTGCCGAAGCCGGCGCGCAGGTGACCGGGTTCGATTTGGCCTTCCCGCAGGATCATTATCCGTTTGCCACCGAAACGCTGGACGTGGCGGATGCCGGGCAGGTGCAGGAGGTGTGCGGGCGCGTGCTGGCTTCGCTCGAACGGCTGGACGTGCTGGTCAACGCGGCGGGCATTCTGCGCATGGGGGCGACGGACCAGCTCTCGCAGAAGGACTGGCAGGACACCTTTGCGGTCAACGTTGGTGGCGCATTCAATCTGTTCCAGCAGACCATGGGGCAGTTTCGCCGTCAGCAGGGCGGGGCGATTGTGACCGTAGCGTCCGATGCGGCGCACACGCCGCGCATCGGCATGAGCGCCTATGGCGCATCGAAAGCGGCGCTGAAAAGTCTGGCTCTGACCGTTGGGCTGGAGCTGGCAGGCAGCGGCGTGCGCTGCAATCTGGTGTCGCCGGGCTCAACGGACACCGATATGCAGCGCACCCTGTGGAAAAGCGACGATGCGGAGCAGCAGCGCATTCGCGGCTTCGGCGAGCACTTTAAGCTCGGTATTCCGCTGGGCAAAATTGCCCGTCCACAGGAGATCGCCAGCACGGTGCTATTCCTTGCCTCCGATGCCGCCAGCCATATCACCCTGCAGGATATCGTGGTGGACGGCGGCTCCACGCTGGGGGCATAAATGATCTGGAAACGTCATTATCGCTTGAGGAACTGAACGCCACCAGCGTGAATACCCTGGTGGCGAACCTGGGCATCGTCTATACCCGCCTCGGGGACGACACGCTGGAAGCGGAGATGCCGGTGGATGCGCGTACCCATCAGCCGTTTGGCCTGCTCCACGGCGGGGCCTCGGCGGCGCTGGCGGAAACGCTCGGCTCAATGGCCGGATTTCTGATGACCCGCGACGGGCAGAGCGTGGTGGGAACGGAGCTGAACGCCACGCATCATCGGGCGGTATCCCACGGCACGGTTCGTGGCGTGTGTCAGCCGCTGCATCTTGGGCGTTCGAGCCAGAGCTGGGAGATTGGGGTTTTCGACGAGCAGGGGCGGCGGTGCTGTACCTGCCGGTTGAGTACGATGGTGCTGGGCTAGCCCAGGCAGATCAAAGTGATCGGCTTAACACTGTGGTGTAAATCTCTGGTTTGACCACGCATTATTGCGTTTCAAAGTTGTTAAATTTTTCCGGTTGTTCTAGAAACAAAATGTAACATCTCACTGTTTCACAACAACGGACAACAACTATGAACAACTCAGGGAAATACCTTACATGGGCAGGGCTCTCCGTTGTGGGAGCCTTTGCCCTGGGCTACATCGCCCTCAACCGGGGGGAGCAGATCAACGCGCTCTGGATCGTCGTTGCCTCGGTCTGCGTTTACCTGATCGCCTATCGTTTTTATGGTCGCTATATCGCTAAAAATGTTCTGGCGGTCGATAGCACCCGCATGACGCCTGCCGTCCGCCATAACGACGGTCTGGACTACGTGCCGACCGACAAGAAAGTGCTGTTCGGTCACCATTTTGCGGCGATCGCCGGGGCAGGCCCGCTGGTGGGCCCGGTGCTGGCGGCGCAAATGGGCTACCTGCCGGGGATGATCTGGATCCTCGCCGGGGTGGTGCTGGCGGGGGCGGTGCAGGACTTTATGGTGCTGTTCGTCTCCACCCGCCGCGACGGACGTTCGCTGGGGGAGCTGGTGAAAGAGGAGATGGGGGCCACTGCCGGGGTGATTGCGCTGGTGGCGACCTTTATGATCATGGTGATCATCCTCGCGGTGCTGGCGATGATCGTGGTGAAAGCGTTGACCCACAGCCCATGGGGAACGTATACCGTAGCCTTTACTATTCCGCTGGCGCTGTTCATGGGGATCTACATCCGCTACCTGCGTCCGGGCCGCATTGGTGAAGTGTCGGTGATTGGTCTGGTGTTGCTCGTGTTCGCCATTATCTCCGGCGGCTGGGTGGCGGAAAGCCCGACCTGGGCGCCGTTCTTTGACTTTACCGGCGTGCAGCTGACCTGGATGCTGGTGGGCTACGGCTTTGTGGCGGCGGTGCTGCCGGTATGGCTGCTGCTGGCTCCGCGTGACTACCTCTCTACCTTCCTGAAAATCGGCACCATTGTCGGGCTGGCAATCGGTATTCTGATTATGCGCCCAACGCTGACCATGCCGGCGTTAACCAAATTTATCGACGGTACCGGCCCGGTCTGGACCGGCAATCTGTTCCCGTTCCTGTTTATTACCATCGCCTGCGGTGCGGTGTCGGGCTTCCACGCGCTGATCGCCTCCGGGACGACGCCGAAGATGCTGGCGAATGAAAATCAGGCCTGCCTGATTGGCTACGGCGGCATGCTGATGGAGTCCTTCGTGGCGATTATGGCGCTGGTATCCGCCTGCATTATCGACCCGGGCGTTTACTTTGCGATGAACAGCCCGATGGCGGTACTGGCCCCGGCCGGCACCGTTGACGTGGTGGCTTCCGCCGCGCAGGTGGTGAGCGGCTGGGGCTTTGCGATTACGCCTGAAACGTTGACGAGCATCGCCAGCGAAGTGGGCGAGCAGTCGATTATCTCCCGCGCGGGCGGGGCGCCGACGCTGGCGGTCGGCATGGCGTATATTCTCCACGGCGCGCTGGGCGGGCTGATGGATGTCTCGTTCTGGTATCACTTCGCCATTCTGTTTGAAGCGCTGTTTATCCTGACGGCGGTGGATGCGGGAACCCGTGCGGCGCGCTTTATGCTACAGGATCTGCTGGGGGTGATCTCCCCGAACCTGAAGCGGACCGATTCGCTCCCGGCTAACCTGCTGGCGACGGCGCTGTGCGTGCTGGCGTGGGGCTACTTCCTGCATCAGGGCGTGGTCGATCCGCTGGGCGGGATCAACACCCTGTGGCCGCTGTTCGGTATCGCCAACCAGATGCTGGCGGGCATGGCGCTGATGCTCTGTGCGGTGGTGCTGTTCAAGATGAAGCGCCAACGTTACGCGTGGGTGGCGCTGGTGCCGACCGCGTGGCTGCTGGTCTGTACCCTGACGGCGGGCTGGCAGAAGGCCTTCAGCCCGGATAACAAGGTGGGCTTCCTGGCGATCGCCAACAAGTTCCAGGCGATGATCGACAGCGGCAAGATCCCGGCGCAGTACACCGAATCGCAGCTGTCGCAGCTGGTGTTTAACAACCGTCTGGACGCCGGGCTGACCATCTTCTTTATGGTGGTGGTCGTGGTGCTGGCGTTGTATTCTCTCAGGACCGCGCTGGCGGCATTGAAAGTCGACGCGCCAACGGCGAAAGAGACGCCGTATGAGCCAATGCCTGAAAACCTGGAAGAGATTGTGACCCAGGCCAAAGGGGCGCATTAACCCGTGTGCCGGGTGGCGCTAGCGCTTACCCGGCCTACATTCCCTGTGAGATCAGAACTATGTTCGACACCCTTTCCAAAGCCGGTAAGTACCTGGGCCAGGCCGCCAAAATGATGATTGGCGTGCCGGACTACGACAACTACGTCGAGCATATGCGCGTCAATCATCCAGACCAGACGCCCATGACCTACGAAGAATTTTTCCGCGACCGCCAGGACGCCCGCTACGGCGGCAAGGGCGGGGCGAAGTGCTGTTAACCCTCTTTCGGGAGATAGAGGCTGATCTGCTCCTGCTTACAGCCGTAGATCGCCGCCAGCTTTTCGCGGGTGCGCTTTTGCGGACGGGAGTCCAGCGCTTCCAGCTGTGACACGGCGGACTGGCTGATGCCCAGTTTCTCCGCCACCTCCTGCTGGGATAGCCCGCGCAGGATACGCCACGCGGCCTGCAGGCTGACGTTCTGCCAGGTCATGATGCTGCACACGTCTCCGGGCAATTCCACGTCATCCAGACTATCGTGTTCGACCTCAATATCCTCCAGATCGTCATCGGTTTCGTCGTCGATCTCTGCCATCTGTGAGCACATGCGGAAGTATTCGTGATAAGGAATAACCACATACTGCGTTTTACCGTTATCGTCCTTAATTAGCTGAACAGCCATAGGTGGCTTTCTCCTCATGCAGGTAAGTCGTTGAAGTTCTGCGCTTGACGGCTAAAACATAACAATGGTTATCGGGATCGTCCCGAAGCGTATAGATGATGCGGTAATCGCCAACGCGTAGCCGGAAATGATTTTCTGTCGCCGATATTTTTTTGATATCGGGCCGGGGTGCCGAGCGGTCATCCAGTTCGGCAAGCTTTACCTCAATGCGGCGTTGATACCGCTCGTCAATTCTGGAAAAAGCCTTTTTTGCACCATTAGACCAGACAATCTTCATCCGTACCTCCACTGTACGCCCGCACAAATTATAAGGAAATAATAAGACTATTAGATAAATTCCGAATTTCTTATGAGGTACTGTAGAGCGGACATAAAACGGAAGTAAGCGGTAAAAAGCGAAACATCAAGGCGGCTCGACAAGGCCTCTGCCGGACGACAGAGGCTTGCAGAAAAGGTGCGATCAGGCGTTCAACCCGCCGTCGACATCCAGCCCTGTGCCGGAGATCTGCCCGGCAGCCGGGCTGGCGAGGAAGGTGACCGCCGCCGCGATATCTTCCGGCTGGCCGTAGTGGCCGACCGCGATCATCTGGCGCTGGGCTTCCGCCTGTTCGCCGTCTTCCGGGTTCATATCGCTGTTGGTGGGGCCGGGATGCACCAGGTTAACGGTAATGCCGCGCGGCCCCAGATCGCGCGCCAGGCCGCGAGTGAGGGAGTTAAGGGCAGACTTGGTCATCGAGTAAACGGCAATGCCCGGCATCGCCACGCGGTTCGCCAGACAGCTGCCGATGTTGATGATGCGCCCGCCGTCGGACATGTGCACCAGCGCTTCCTGAATGGCGATCACTACGCCGCGAATGTTGACGTTGATCAGCGCGTCAATGTCCGCCAGCGTCATGGATTCCAGCGGGCCGCCGCGCGCGATACCCGCGTTGTTGACCAGAATGTCCAGCCCGCCAAGGGCACGCGCCGCATGGGTGACGGCATCCTGAATCGCCTGCGCGCTGGCGCTGTCGGCCTGAATCGCTTCGCCGTGCCGCCCAAGCGCCTTAATTTCATCGGCGACCGCCTGGGCTTTATCGGCGGATTTTTCATACGTAATAACCACATCGGCACCGGCGCGTGCCAGCGACAGCGCGATAGCCCGACCCAATCCACGGCTGGCGCCGGTAACCAGCGCCTTTTTACCTGTTAAATCGATCTGCATGATGACCTCGTGACGAGAGTGGTGAGAATCATCATTAGGTATAGCCTGTCGGCGCGATTAACGGCTGAAGGATTCCACCTTCTCAAACGCGGCGCGCAGAACGTCGGGCGTTAACGTCACCGGCAGAGAGTGAATTGACTCCACCGGACGCAGGGTGTGAGCTATCACCTTATCCAGCTCGTCGCGGTTGTGAATATCGACGTCCAGCGCGCGAAGCGTGGTCGGGAGGTTAAAGCGCCGGTACGCCGCCACCAGCTGCGCCAACACGTCGTCCTGGCCGAGCAGGGCGCTCTGGACCAGAATGCCGTAGGCCACCTTGGTGCCGTGCAGGTATTTTTCCGTCTGCGGCAGCACGGTTAAGCCGTTGTGCACCGCATGCGCCGCCGCCACGCGGGTATAGCGCTCGCCCAGACCGCCGACCATCCCGCCGCCGGCGATAATCGCGTCCACCACGTCCCGGAACGCCTGCGTCTGTTCGCCGCGCTGCTGGTCGGCCAGCGCTTCCTCACTGTGCTCCAGCAGCACGTCGCGGATCGCCAGCGCGCCGTTAAGGCCAAGCCGCACGGTCAGCGGCAGGTTCTCCGGCTCAGGTGCCAACACCACCGCTTCGTACCACTTCGCCAGCGTATCGCCGATACCCGCCAGCAGGTATTCGGCCGGGGCGTTGAGAACGATCTGCGGCTCCACCAGCACCAGGAAGTTGGCGTCATCGAAGATCTCAAACTGCAGCGCCTGACCGGCATCGTTGTACCAGACGGAGAGTGGCGTCCACGCCGCGCAGGTGGCGGCAATGGTGGGGATGCCCACGAACGGCACCCCCAGACGACGCGCTACGGCCTTGACGGCATCCTGTACCGCACCGCCGCCGACGCCAATCACCACGCTGGCGTCACTGCCGGATTCGTCCACCAGATGGGTGACGTCGCGCTCGCTGCAGTGGCCTTTAAAAAGCAGGTGTTTCGCTCCCGGCGCGTGAAAGCTCTCCGGCAGGAACGGGCGCGCGCCGTCGATAGCGCGCTCGCCGTAAATCCACACCGCGCGGGAAAGCTGCTCCGGGGTAAAGAAGTCATTCAGACGCGCAAGGCTTCCGGGATGGGAGAAGTAGTTCGCCGGGCCAGGCACGACGCGGATATCGGTGTTGCTCATGGTGTTGTCCTTTTTTAGCAAGCGCTAACCCGATGTTATGTCTGGACATCCGGATGGCTAATAATATTTCGCTTTAACTTATGCATTTTCCGTCGTTGTCAGTCAACCTGAGCTGTGAAAAATTCGATAAATCAGAAGAGTAATGAAGGATTTACGCGGATGGTTTCCAGTCGCCTTGAAATGCGCGGTATCAGCCTGGCCTTTTCCGGCTTTCAGGCGCTGTCGCGCGTGAACTTCACCTTAACCGGCGGATCGGTACATGCGCTGACCGGCGCCAACGGCGCGGGGAAATCGACGCTGATGGCGGTGCTGTGCGGGACGCACGACCACTATGAAGGCGAAATCTGCATTAATAACCAGCCGGTAAGCATCCGCGAGCCGCTGGACGCCAAACGGCTGGGGATCCACCTCGTGCAGCAGGAGGTGGACGTGGCGCTGATCCCGGGATTAAGCATCGCTGAGAACATCATGCTCGACCAGCTGGCGCAGCCGGGGCATCGCTTCAGCTGGCGCGCCGTCCGCCAGCAGGCGAGACAGGCGCTGGCGCAGCTGGATGTTTCTCTGGACGTTCGCCGCTCCATCGACAGCTGCACGCTTGCCGAAAAGCAGCAGATTTTGCTGGCGCGTGCGCTGTCACACCACTGCCGTTTTCTCATTCTTGATGAGCCCACCGCGCCGCTGGACGCGCACGAGAGCGAGCGCCTGTTTGCGGTGGTGAGACGGTTAAAGCAGCAGGGCATCGGCGTGGTGTTTATCTCACACCGCATTCACGAGCTGAAGGCCATCTGCGACACCCTGACGGTACTGCGCGACGGCAAGCTGATTGAGTCCGGCCCGATGGCCGATCTGAGCGGCGAAGCGATCGTCGAGAAGATGCTCGGCCACGTGCTGAGCGATATCTACCCGCCCGCGCGGCCGCCGCACGGCGACGAAACGCTGCTGCGGGTAGAAGGGCTGCACGACGACGCGCTGCTGAAAGATATCTCTCTGCACCTGCGCAAGGGCGAAATTCTCGGTATTGCCGGGCTGGCGGGCGCGGGCAAAACAGAACTCTGTAAGGCGCTGTTTGGCGCCAGCAAAAGCCGCGTGGCGCGCGGTGAGCTGAATCAACAGCCCTGGCAGCCGCGCGACCCGGCGGACTCGGTGCTGCGCGGGCTGGCGCTGGTGCCGGAAGAGCGGCGCAAAGAGGGCATTTTTATCGACGAGCCGGTGAGCATGAATCTTGCCGTGTGCGCCGATAACAGCTTTTCGCGCTGGAGCCTTTTCGGCCATCGTCAGGCGTGGCGCTGGGCGGAGGAGGTGATCGCCCGCGTCGGCGTGCGCGCCCGCGGTCCCGGGCAGGTTTTGCGACGTCTCTCCGGCGGCAATCAGCAGAAGATCGCCATCGGCAAATGGCTGCGCAATGACGCGAGCGTGCTGATCTTCGACGAGCCGACCAAAGGCGTGGACGTGAAGGCCAAAACCGATCTGTTCCAGCTGATTGACGGCCTGGCGCGCGAGGGCAAAGGGGTGATTTACGCCTCGGGCGAATTTGCCGAGCTGGTCGGGCTGTGCGACCGCATCTGCGTCCTGTGGGACGGGCGCATCGTGGCGGAGATCGCCGGGGCCGAGGCCCGTGAAGAGACACTACTTTATTATTCAACCGGAGGAACGGCGTCGTGAGCAAGGCCCTTTCAGTAAACGCGACGGCGTCTGGCCGTCAGCAGATTTTCGATTTTCTCTACAAGTGGGGCATGCTGTTAACCGTCGTCGCGCTGGTGGCCGTCTTTGGCCTGGCGTCGGACAGCTTCCTCGATCCCAACAACATCATCAATATCCTGCGCTCGATTGCCATCGTGACGGTGATTGCCATCGGCGTGTCGATCTCGCTGACCATCGGCGGGTTCGATCTCTCCGTGGGGTCTACCGCGTCGCTGGCGAACGCGCTGGTGATTTCGCTTTTTGTCTGGCACGGCTTCGGCACCACCGAGTCGATTCTTATCACCCTCGCGCTCTGCACGCTGGTGGGGCTGTTTAACGCCTTTCTGATCGTCATCCTGCGCATTCCGGACATGCTCGCGACGCTGGCCAGCCTGTTTGTGATCCAGGGCGTGGCGATGACCTACAGCTACGGCGGGTCGATTACCGAGAACATGGTGCTGCCGAGCGGCGACATGGCGGAAGGCACCATCCCTGCGACGTTCAGCCTGCTGGGACAGGTGCCGACTATCGTGATCGTCATGCTGGTGGTGACGGTGCTGGCGCAGCTTGGGCTGTCGCTCACCACTCACGGTCGTCGGATGTATGCCATTGGCGGTAACCCGGAAGCGGCGCGTCTCTCGGGGATTCGCACCACGCGCTACAAGGTGGCGGCCTACGTGATTGCCTCCCTGCTGGCGGGCCTGGGCGGGATTTTGCTGGCCTCGCGCATTGGCTCATCGCAGGTGAACGCGGGCGGCGGTTACCTGATGGATGCGGTGGCGGCGGCGTGGATCGGCTTCTCGCTGGCCGGGTCCGGCAAGCCGAATGCCCTGGGCACGCTGGTGGGGGCGGTGATTCTCGGCGTGCTGTCGAACGGGCTGGTGATGCTCTCCGTGCCGTATTACGCCATGGACATTATAAAAGGGCTGGTGCTCGCGGTAGCGCTGGCGATTACCTACATACAAAAACGCTGACAACACAACGGGATAAAAAATGAAAAAGATTGCACTCTCTTTGGTGGCATTAGGGTTATTCACCGCTCTGCCTGGCTTCGCGGCCACGCCCGCACCGCTCCCGGCGGCCATTGCCAACCATGACGGCCCGATCCGCATCGCGGTGATCCGTAACCTCGGCTCAGACGACAACACCACGCAGTTTATTGCCGGGGCCATTCAGGAAGGGAAGAAGCTTGGCTTTAAGGTCAGCACCTTTTTAAGCAACGGGGACGACGCCAAATTCCAGGACTTCGTGAACCAGGCCATCAGCCAGAAGTACGACGGGATTATCCTGTCTCAGGGCCGCGATCCGTACTCCACCGCGCTGGTGAAGAAGGCGGTGGACGCCGGAATTAAGATTGCCGTGTTTGATACCGCCGTCAACGGCGAGATCCCGGGCGTGACCGTTACCCAACAGGACGATGCCTCTCTGACCAATCTCTCCTTCGGCCAGCTGGCGAAAGATTTCAACGGCAAGGCCAATATCGTCAAGCTGTGGGTAGCGGGCTTCCCGCCAATGGAGCGCCGTCAGGCGGCGTATAAAGAACTGCAAAAGCAGTATCCGGACATCAAAGAGCTGGAGTCTATCGGTGCCGTCTCATCTGACGTGCAGGGCGACACCGCCAACAAGGTGGGGGCGATCCTGGCGAAATACCCGAAAGGCAAAATCGACGCCATCTGGGGAACCTGGGACGCCTTCAGCCAGGGCGCGTATAAGGCGCTGAAGGAGAACGGCCGTACCGAGATTAAACTCTACAGCATCGACATCTCCAACCAGGATCTGCAGCTGATGCGCGAGCCGGGCAGCCCGTGGAAGGTGAGCGTGGCGGTGGATCCGAAGCTGATTGGCGCGACCAACGTGCGTCTGGTGGCGAACAAGATTGCCGGTGAACCGACCCCGGCCACCTACGATTTTAAAGCGGCCGCTATTCCGCAGGCGCTGCTGACCGCCCAGCCGGGCGCGGTGAACGTGGCGTCGCTGGGGAAAATCATTCCGGGCTGGGGCCAGACGGAAGATTTTATCGCGCCGTGGTTTGCGACGCTGGAAGCCAGGTCAAAATAATGCCCGGTGGCGCTTCGCTTACCGGGCCTACGGTGTTGTAGGCCGGGTAAGGCGCAGCCGCCACCCGGCGAAAGGAGCTCAAGGTGACTCATTTACCCCCTCCCGAATACAGCCGCAATATGCGGCTGATTGGCCATAGCGATCAGGGCGGTCGCCCGGACGGCGTGCAGCTGATGGTGCACCGCGGTTTCGCCTGGATCGGCCATATGGTGTCGCAGGGCTTTTCGATAGTGGACGTGCGCGACCCGAAAAACCCGAAACCCGCGGGCTATGTTCCCGCGCCGCCCGGCACCTGGAACGTGCACCTCCAGGCGCATGACGATCTGCTGCTGGTCATCAACGCCCGGGATCTGTTTGCCGATGCGCGTTTTGCCGACGAGAAGGTCTACTACACCCGGCAGGTAGGAGAGACCGTCAGCGACGTGCAGGACAAAGGCTGGAGCGCCGGGCTTCGCGTTTTTGATATCTCCACGCCGGACAGACCGCGCGAAATCGGCTTTCTGTCGCTGAGCGGCATCGGCATTCACCGCATCTGGTACGTCGGTGCCCGCTGGGCGTACGTGTCGGCGCTTATTGACGGCTTTACCGACTACATCTTTCTGACGATTGACCTGGCCGACCCGCGTAAGCCCGAGGTGGCAGGGCGCTGGTGGCTGCCGGGGATGAATCAGGCAGAAGGGGAGAAGCCTAACTGGCCGGAAGGGAAACGCTACGCGCTTCACCATGCGATTATTGCCGGCGATACCGCGTACGGCAGCTGGCGCGACGGCGGCCTGACGCTGCTGGACGTTAAGGATCGCACCCAGCCTAAGCTCATTAGCCACCGTAACTGGAGTCCGCCGTTTGGCGGCGGCACGCACACCGCGCTGCCGCTGCCGGACCGCGATCTGCTGGTGGTGCTGGACGAAGCGGTGCTCGATAACCAGGAAGACGGCGAGAAGCTGATCTGGCTGTTTGATATCCGCGAGCCGTCGAACCCGGTCAGCATCTCTACCTTCCCGCAGCCGGATGAAATCGACTACGTGGCGAAAGGGGCGCATTTCGGCCCGCACAACCTGCACGAGAACCGGCCGGGAAGCTTTGTCAGCTCCACGCTGATTTTTGCCACCTATCAGAATGCGGGCGTGCGCGCGTATGACATCTCTAATCCGTATCGGCCGGTTGAAACGGGGGCGCTGGTGCCTGCCGCGCCGGCGAAAATGATGGATACCCGCCCGAATCGCCCGCAGGTGATCCAGTCGTGCGACGTGTTTGTGGATGCGCAGGGGATTATTTACAGCACGGACTACAACGGCGGGCTGTCGGTGATTGAGTATTTAGGATGAGTTTTAGCCGGGTGGCGGCTTCGCCTTACCCGGCCTACATTTTGCACCCGTAGGCCCGGTAAGCGCAGCGCCACCGGGCAAACGTTCTCAACTGTACTGCCTCACCCGCGCCACCAGATCTTCCGCGCTGTCGATACGATCGGCAATCACGATCAGCGCCTTGCCGAGCGTTATCGCGTGGCGCAGGCACTCGTGGCGCATCGCCTCGTCCTGAATGGTGTCGATATCCGCGACGTGGGAAAGCCCGACGCTGCGGCGAATGAGTTCGGTGCCGCAGAAGCCGATGGCGTCATGCCAGACCTTTTTCAGGAACGCGGAGGCATAGCCCGGCGCGCTGAGCGCCGCGTCGCGCGTTTTCTCGTGCGCCAGCGCCTGGAAGCGTTCCGCGAAGGTGTTCCACAGCTCCTGAATATCGGTCAGGCGCTGCTCGCGCGCGGCGGCGGCATCGCGAATGCCCAGGTGCCCCGGCAGGCCGCAGAAGTTGAGCAGCAGGTTGCCGATGGCGGTGCCGATATCAAATCCAATCGGGCCAAAATAGCCGAACTCGGCGTCGATGGCCTTCAGGCTGCCGTCGGCCACAAAAATCGAGCCGCTGTGGATATCCCCGTGCAGCAGGGCTTCAGCCTGAGAAAAGAAGCGGTGCTTGAGGGCGGCCACGGCCATTTTCAGCTGGGCGTCGTCGCGCAGGGCGGCGACGTCGTTTTCCAGCTCGGCCGGGTAGCTGTTGCGTTCGTGGATCTGGTACGGATCGTTGAAGAACAGATCTTCGGTGATCTCGCACATCTCCGGGTTGATGAATTTCGCCACCTGCGCTTTCTTCTCGTGCGGATGCAGGAAGAAATCGCTGGTGTGGAACAGCGCGTGCGCGAGGTATTCACCCAGCTGACGCGCCGCCTGCGGGTAATAATTATTTTTGATCAGCTCGCCGCGCCAGATGCGATGGCTGGAGAGATCTTCCATCACCATTACCGCCAGTTCCGGGTCAAAGTGGTGGATTTTCACTGTGTGCTGCGGGCTGTGCCGGTAGTGCTCGACCAGGGTTTGCGCCTCCAGACGGGCGCGATCCAGCGTCAGCGGCCAGGACTCGCCGACGCAGCGCACGTAGGGCAGCGCCTGCTTGACGATGATGCGGCTCACGCCCGCGCTGTCGAAAATTTTAAACACCAGATTGAGGTTGCCGTCGCCTACCTCCTGCGCCTCCACCAGCGATGAAGGATCGTCAAGGTCGCCAAATTGCCTGGCATATTCCACGGCGTCCTGAGCGGTAAAGGTACGGTATTGCGACATGGCCTGCTCCTCACGGGTTTGCTAATAAAGACATGTAGACGTCTATACATCTGGAATTCATCCTGACACAATGTGCTACAACAACGCAACAGGGAATTAACGACATGCAGACATTACAGACGACCAGCCTGCGGGTAGCGGATAATCAGCTCTTTATTCTCGACCAGCAGGCCCTTCCGCAGGAGAAACGCTGGCTGGATGCCTCAACGGTAGAGGCGCTGGTGGGGCATATTCACGCCCTGCGGGTGCGCGGCGCGCCGCTGATTGGTCTCTCTGCAAGCCTGCTGCTGGCGCTGCTGGCGGAAAACGGCAAAAGCCGTGATGAGCTGGCGGTTGCGCTGGAAACCCTGCGCGCGTCCCGCCCGACGGCGGTGAACCTGATGAACAACCTCGACCGCATGAAGCGGGCGCTGTGGCAGGAAGAGTATGTTCCGGCGCTGGTGGCCGAAGCGCTGCGCCTGATTGACGAAGACAAACGACTTTGCGATGCGATTGCCAGCGCGGGCAGCGCGCTGGTGAAGCCCGGCAGCCGTCTGCTGACCCACTGCAACACCGGCGGGCTGGCAACGGCGGGCGTCGGCACCGCGCTGGGGGTGATTGCTCGCGCGCACCAGGAAGGCAACGTCAGCAACGTCTGGGTGGATGAAACCCGCCCCCTGCTGCAGGGCGGTAGATTGACCGCCTGGGAGCTGGGCGAGCTGGGCGTGCCGTATCAGCTGATTACCGACTCCATGGCCGCCAGCCTGATGGCGAAAGGGCAGGTCGACGCCGTGTGGGTGGGCGCAGACCGCATTGCGGCCAACGGCGACGTGGCGAACAAAATCGGCACCTACTCCCTGGCGGTGCTGGCAAAATTCCACGGCATTCCGTTCTACGTCGCCGCGCCGCAAACGACCCTCGATCCGGACTGCCCGAACGGCGACGCGATCCCGATTGAGCAGCGCGCCGCCAGCGAGGTGACGGGCGTCGCCGGAAGCTTTGGCGCGGTGCAGTGGGCACCTGAAAACGCGAAGGTCTACAACCCGGCGTTTGACGTGACCCCAGCCTCGCTGATTAGCGGCTGGGTGCTGGATACGGGCGTGGTCACGCCGGAAGAGGTTGCAGAAGGGAAATTTGCCTGAGTCCGGCTATCCTTTAAGGGGCTCCCTTAAGAGGACAACATCGTGACGCTCGACCCTGAAACAGACTTAAAACTGGAGCGCGTGGTGGACGCACCACGCGACCTCCTGTGGCTCTGCTGGACTACGCCCGAACACATCAAACACTTCTTCATCCCTGCACCGCATAAGGTGCTCGACTGCGATCTCGATCTGCGCGTGGGCGGGCGGTTCAACACCGTGTTTGAGGTGGACGGCCAGCGGATGGATAACCGGGGCGTGTTCCTTGAAATCGACCCGGGGAAAAAGCTGGTCTTTACCGACGGCTATACCGAAGGCTGGAAACCGGCCGAGAAGCCGTTTATGACGGCGATCCTGCTGCTGGAAGAGGTGGGCGAGGGCAAAACCCGCTATACGGCGATAGCGCGCCACCCCACGAAGGAAATTCGTGAGCAGCATGAGCAGATGGGCTTCCACGAAGGGTGGGGGATTGTGCTGGATCAGCTGGTGGCGTATGTGAAAGGGCTTAACGCGTAGTGCGCGCTGGTGCCCTCACCCCGACCCTCTCCCACAGGGAGAGGGAGAAAAGATCAGGCCAGGCGTGGATACGCATCCGCAATTGCGTCACCGGTAAACTGGGCAACCCAGCCTTCCGGGTTATCGAAAATACGAATCGCCGTAAAGTTCGGCTCTGAGCCCATATCAAACCAGTGCGGCGTGCCCGCGGGCACGGAGATCAGGTCGTTTTTCTCGCACAAGACCTGATATACCTCATCGCCGATGTGCAGGCAGAACAAGCCCGCGCCTTCCACGAAAAAGCGTACTTCGTCTTCGCCGTGGGTGTGTTCGTTCATGAACTTCGCGCGCAGCGCGTCTTTCTGCGGATTGTCGGCGCGCAGGCTGATCACGTCCCAGCTCTGATAGCCCTTCTCTGCCACCAGTTTGTCGATCGCATGTTGATACGCCGCGATCACGGCTTCAGGCGCGGGATCGTGTCCTAAATCGCGATCCGCCGCCCAGCGTTCAAACCGCACGCCTTTCGCGTTGAGCCGTTGGGCAATCTCGGCGGCGTCGGTGCTGTGCCACTGGTGTTGACTGGCGTCTTTGTCGGAATAAATGGTCAATGCGCTCATGAAGGGATCTGCTCCGGGTTAATCTCGTCAAACTGGTGGACCTGATGGTGGTGGCTTGCGCCGTCATCATCACCGCGAATCAGCTGCAGGGTACGAAATCCTGCCTGTTCAGCCGCGTCCAGCTCCTGATGAATATCGGAGAGGAAGAGGATCTGCGACGGGGCAATGCCCGTTTGCGCCGCAATGTTCTGATAAGACTGCACCTCGCGCTTGGCGCCGATATGGGTGTCGAAATAGCCGCTGAACAGATGAGTAATATCACCTTCGTCGCTGTAGCCAAATAACAGTTTCTGCGCGGCGACGGAGCCAGAGGAATAAACATAGAGATCAATCCCTTGCGCTTTCCATTTTTCCAGCGCCGGGAGCACGTCCGGGTAGAGATGGCCGGTAAAGTCGCCGTTAACGTAGCCGTCGTGCCAGATGATCCCCTGCAGCGCTTTAAGTGCCGTAGATTTACGGTCTTCATCCATAAAGGCAAACAGGGCGTCGATAAGTTCGCTGACGCTGGCGTGTGGGTTAGCGATTTCATCACGCAGGTTGTCCAGAATGGATTTGACCGGCTCGGCGTACTGCTGCGCGGTCACGAAGGCCGCCAGTCGCTCACGCGCGTAGGGGAACAAAACATCATGGACAAAACGAATATCGCTGGTGGTCCCTTCAATATCCGTCACAATCGCGCGAATCATACTCTCTCCAGTTGTCGTAAACGCATTTCGCATTCAAATAAGAACTCTAATCCTTCCAGATGACGCCGGGCTTCGGCCACGTCGCGTCCCCAGCAGGTTAAGCCATGACCGCGCAGAAGAAAACCATAATTAAGCGGCCGTTCCTGGGCGTAATGAGCGATGCGTGAGGCGAGGGCGTCGATATCCTGGTCGTTATCAAAGACCGGGATTGCCACCGTATCCAGATGCGTGGTTTGTCCGGTGAGGGATTTTTGCATCTCAAAGCCGCTGATGGTGAGCTCGGCCTCTTTGACCAGACGCGATAGCACCGTGGCGTTAACCGTGTGAACGTGCAGCACGGCGTTGGCTTCCGGGAACAGGCGATAAATCAGCGTGTGCAGACCGGTCTCCGCCGACGGTTTACGACCGGACGGCGCGCGGTTGGTGGCGATCTCCACCTGCAGAAAGTCATCGGTTGTGAGGCTACCTTTGTCTTTGCCGGATTCGCTGAGCCAGCAGAGATGTTCGTCCTGACGCACCGACATGTTACCGCCGGTAGCGGGCGCCCAGCCTTTGGCACCGATCCAGCGGCAGGCGTCGACCAGATGCGTGAGTTGCAGGTTGTCTGTCATTTTCCTTTTACCCTCTCGGCCAGGAATATTCATATGGTTTAGACGTCTAAGCGTCTTGATTGCCAAAGACTAACATCGTGTTATAGTGGCAGCAACATAAGTATTACACGCAGGCACAACACAATGAGCATTAACGCCTTGATTCCGCAAAGTAAACTTCCCAACCTCGGTACTACCATCTTTACGCAGATGAGCGCCCTGGCGCAGCAGCACAACGCCATTAACCTTTCTCAGGGGTTCCCGGATTTCGACGGCCCGGCTTATCTGCAGGCGCGTCTGGCGTATCACGTGGCGCAGGGGGCGAATCAGTATGCGCCGATGACGGGCGTGCAGGCGCTGCGGGAAGCGATTGCCGACAAAACGGCGGAGCTGTATGGCCATAAGCCCGATGCGAACACCGACATCACGGTGACGGCAGGGGCGACCGAAGCGCTGTACGCGGCCATCACCGCGCTGGTGCGCGCGGGGGATGAAGTCATCTGCTTTGATCCGAGCTACGACAGCTATGCGCCTGCGGTTGAACTCTCCGGCGGCGTGGTGAAACGCGTGGCGCTCCAGCCGCCGCATTTCCGCCCTGACTGGCAGGCGTTTGCTGCGCTGCTGAGTGACAAAACCCGTCTGGTGATCCTGAATACGCCGCATAACCCGTCGGCGACGGTGTGGCAAAAAGCCGATTATGCCGCGCTGTGGCAGGCTATCGCCGAACGGGAAATTTACGTCCTGAGCGATGAAGTCTACGAGCACATCTGCTTTGCTGAGGAAGGGCATGCCAGCGTGCTGGCCCATCCGCAGCTTCGCGAGCGTGCTATCGCCGTCTCTTCGTTTGGTAAGACCTACCATATGACCGGCTGGAAGGTAGGGTACTGCGTGGCCCCGGCGGCCATCAGCGCTGAGCTGCGCAAAGTGCATCAGTACCTGACGTTTGCCGTGAACACGCCGGCTCAGCTGGCGCTGGCGGATATGCTGCGCGCGGAACCCGCGCATTACCGCGAGCTGCCGCACTTCTATCGTGAACGTCGGGATCTGTTTGTGGCGGCGCTGAGCCAAAGCCGCCTGGAAATTTTGCCGTCTGAAGGAACCTATTTCCTGCTCGCCGACTACAGCGCGATTTCCGATCTGGACGACGTTAGCTTTTGCCAGTGGCTGACGAAAGAGGTCGGCGTGGCCGCCATTCCATTGTCGGTGTTCTGCGCCGATCCCTTCCCGCACAGGCTGATCCGCCTGTGCTTTGCGAAGCAGGAATCGACGCTGCTGGCGGCGGCGGAGCGTTTGAACACGCTCTGATTATTTCACCGTCCACGCTTCTGAGTAACGGCGGCCTGCAAACAGCTCCAGCAGACTGTTGATTTGCTTGAGGCGCAGCACCTCATCGCTGTCCATGCCCAGCTCTTTGCCTATTCGCTCATCATTCCAGCCGAGCTGTGCCAGTTCGCGCACGATATCTGACATGGCGTTGATTTGATGCCGACCCCGCGCCCGATTGTGGCGAATCGTGGCGGCCATACGGTCATGTTTATCCTGCCGGTGCTGGCGCAGGCAGGTGACGGGGAGATATCCCCTGAGCTGACGCTTTAACGCCGCCCGACTTTTGCCGATTTCGTGGCGATGAAAGCCATCCACAATTTCGTAGTGATGGGCTTCACTTTCCGTCACAACAATAGGTTGGGTGAATCCATCGAGTTCGAGTGACTTGCTGAGCAGCCGTTTTTCCGGAGGGGCAACGTTATTGGGGTTGTAGTCGTTAGCGATAATCGCGTCCTGTTTGATCCAGAGAACGCAGTCTATCGGTTGCTCGCGAAAAGGGCTGTTTTTATGGATCGCTTCGCGAAAGGCATTGATGGCAGTAATCCGATCCTCCTCGCAAAGTGACTGAAGGTACGTTTCGATCTCGGTAATTATTCTTTGTCGCATAAAATGCCCCACTCCTTGCGCTTCGCCTTCACTCGTTCGCTGTAGCGCTGATAATGTTTAGGTTTATTCGGGCTGAACGACAGCGCCCTGCACCAGTAGTCATTATTAAGTAATACCTTACAAATACGGCGCCATGAGGGGATGTCTTTGGCGCCGATATCGCCGTCCTGCGTCTCGGGGATATCCGGCATGCCTCTCTTCTGATACCAGTGCAGATAGATCGCGATTTTATTGCGGTAATGCTCAGCCGTGTTTTGCGGCATGCTGTTCAGCAGGAGCATGGCGTAGTCGCGCCAGCCGAGGTGATCGGGTTTGAGGATTTTCCGGTGGCCATAAAAGTGGTTGTTCTGCCCGGCGTAGAAGCCGCCGCTGCGCACGCCGCTGACGCGCTCGCACATGGCGGCCCAGCGCTCGGGCTCGAGAACGTGATAGAGCCACAGTCCCTGGCGCTGTTCCGGGCCGAAGGGCTCGCAGATGCGCATATAGCGCGGCGGGACGCCCGCCTGAAACATGAGGTTGTAGAGCGGGTTATAGCTGCTTCCGGATTTTGCAAACCATGTCCAGATGTCTGCGGTTTTCCAGTCGTAAAGAGGATAGACGTACCACGCGTGCCCGCCGGGCGCGGTGGTTGTCCAGGGCTTATCGTCCGCGAAGCGATGCTTACGGTTGTTGGCGATGGTCAAAAATCGGTTGTAGGATTCATCGGCGCGAATGCCCACCAGCATGGCTGCCGGACGGTGCAGGGCAAACCAGTCGGAAAACGAGCGGACAAAGGCTTCAAAGGTCATTCCCGTCTGGTAAAAATCAAAATAATCCGCAGCGGTGATGGCGCCTTCCGGTGGCTGGCGCACCCAGCGCACGTCCGGCGCCCAGCATTGCCATTCAAGCTGATACTGTGAGAGGGAATTTTGCGTGGTCAGCGGAAGCGCCACCCAGTAAAAGTGCTCGATGACGTCCCGGTAGCCTTCGCGCAGCGCATTAACGTGCTCAATGGTGCAGGAGAACTGTGCTTCCCAGTCAATAAAAAGCACGCTGATTTTTCGTTTTTGCGCCCGGGCCATTTGCGCGGTGAGATGCAGCATGACGGTGGAGTCTTTGCCACCGGAGAAGGAGACGCAGATGCGGGAAAAGGTGGCGAACGTCCAGGCGATGCGCTCCTGCGCGGCCTCCAGCACGTTAAGCTGCAGGGGATATTTATACAGTGACATGTTCAATCTCTTCCTGAGTATGACTGTCGGGGGCTTTTATTTACGCTGATTAACCATGAATAGTAAAGATATTAAGGAGAAACCGGAAGAATAAGATCTTCCATTAAAGGATTTGTTGCCCGAATGTAATTAAAAAGTATTCAGGCGATATCGCAAGTTATTCCACTTCGATTTTTTCAATGAATTGCGTAAACACGCTGCTGTTTAACGCCGAGCGATTGTAAAGCATGTAAACATCTACTTGAGGAATCGCAAAAGGCAAGGAAATGCTCTTCAGGTTGAGATGGTCTTTATATCGTTCAAACAATATTGTTGGTACAAAGCCTATTAAATCACTCACGCCAATAATATTCATAATCGAAAGCAGTGAGTCACTGCGGAAACAGACGTTGCGTTCCGGAAGGAGAATGTTTGACTGCAGCTGGAACTCTTTTATGCCATTCTCCTGACTGCGCATCAGCGTGAATTTTTCCTGGCTGAGTTCCTCAATCGTTGCGCTATCGCCGAGGCGGGGGTGATCTTTGCTGCACGCCAACAGCATTGCTAACTTCATAAAGCGGGTACAGACGATAGAGCGACTGTTAACGGGAGCAAAGCTAAACACCAGGTCGGCCTTGCGGTAGGCGAGCAAATCCTCGGCTGACTCAGGAGATAAGAGCACATCATTATGTTCTATGTCGTAATTTTCGTCTGCAAGCAGAGAGCTTAGCAGGCTGCCGAAGCGCCCATGGGCCACAATCTGCGGGCAGTAGATGACAAAGCTCTTTTTGAGCTGCGCGTTATTCAGGATATTAATGGTTTGCTCAATGCTATTAAGGTTTTCTTCCAGATGGTGATGCAAATTGATCCCCACCGTCGTCGGGGTAATGCCTTTACCCGAACGAATAAAAAGCGGGTCATTCAGTTGCGCGCGCAGGCGTTGCAGGGACTGGCTCACTGCTGAGGGCGTGATATAGAGTGTTTCCGCTGCCTTGCTAATGCTAAGGTGCTGATAAATGCACTCAAAAATGACTAACAGATTAAGATCGAATTTTTTAAGGTCGTAAAGATTTGCCATAAATCATCCTGAGTGTGTTGTTGTCATCACATTACTGATAACTATAGTTCGAAGTTAATCATTTACAATCCTTGTGATTAACCTACTTAATTTGTTTTAAATACGAGCTTAATATATCACGAGGCTGGATTATTGAAATAGAACTTCAGCCGTTATTAAGATATTTTTATCTTTAAAACTTGCGGCGTTGTTCTCAAATAACCATTATTGGTTATACATTCGCTGTGACTCATTATTGTCACTTTCGTTCTGGCCACCAGGCAGACCACTTATTGCAACTCATTCTCATTATTAAGCCTCTCGTTGAGTCAGGCAGACGCGGAGGCTATTCGGTAAAACCTATCACAGCCATAGGGCGGAATGCCGGCGTGACGCATTGCCCAAACTGAAAACCGGTGCTGTAATCAAACCGCTGTTACGGCCTGAAATAAGGTATGTAGAGCGCAACGCAACGCCAGCCCAGGCTGGCACTGAAAGTTCCTGTGGAAAGTTCAGGTATCAGGGCCGCCCACCAGGGCGGCCTTTTTACGTTCAGGCTTTCCGTTAGTTTCGTTCACAAGGTTGTCTTGTTGGCGTTGTAAGGTTTGGCTGATTGATTTGATAAAGCATACGCATTAGCCCCGATGGATAAAGTTGGTTACCTTACATCTCAACGAAAACACGGAGGAAGTACAGATGTCTTTGATTAACACTAAAATTAAACCTTTCAAAAACCAGGCGTTCAAAAACGGTGAGTTCATCGAAGTAACCGAGAAAGATACCGAAGGTCGCTGGAGCGTCTTCTTCTTCTATCCGGCTGACTTCACCTTCGTTTGCCCGACCGAACTGGGCGACGTGGCTGACCATTACGACGAACTGCAGAAGCTGGGCGTAGACGTTTACTCTGTGTCTACCGATACCCACTTCACCCACAAAGCATGGCACAGCAGCTCTGAAACCATCGCCAAAATCAAATACGCGATGATCGGTGACCCGACTGGCGCCCTGACCCGTAACTTCGACAACATGCGTGAAGATGAAGGCCTGGCTGACCGTGCGACCTTCGTTGTTGACCCGCAGGGCATTATCCAGGCTATCGAAGTTACCGCTGAAGGTATCGGCCGTGATGCGTCTGACCTGCTGCGTAAAGTAAAAGCAGCGCAGTATGTCGCTTCTCACCCAGGCGAAGTGTGCCCGGCTAAATGGAAAGAAGGCGAAGCAACGCTGGCGCCATCTTTAGACCTGGTCGGCAAGATCTAAGTCTGTAAAGCCTGGCGGCGCTGCGCTTGCACAGGCCTACAGTATCGTAGGCCGGGTAAACGACGAGCCACCCGGCAATCAATGGGCGCACCCGCGCCCATTTCATTCCAGCACCATGATGCAAGTTGCATTCAGGCCGCCCGTATAAGGCAGCTTGCATGATGACGTTTTAAGAGAGGGAAGAACCATGCTCGACACCACGATGAAAACCCAGCTCAAGGCCTACCTTGAGAAACTGACCAAACCCGTTGAGCTGATTGCCACGCTGGACGACAGCGCGAAATCGGCAGAGATCAAGGAGCTGCTGGCAGAGATCGCTGAACTGTCACCAAAAGTGACCTTCAAAGAGGATAACTCGCTTAACGTCCGTAAGCCGTCTTTCCTGATCACTAACCCAGGCTCTGAGCTGGGGCCGCGTTTTGCCGGCTCGCCGCTGGGGCATGAATTTACCTCGCTGGTGCTGGCGCTGCTGTGGACCGGCGGTCATCCGTCGAAAGAGGCGCAGGCGCTGCTGGAGCAGATCCGCGATATCGACGGTGATTATGAGTTTGAAACCTATTACTCGCTCTCCTGCCACAACTGTCCTGACGTGGTGCAGGCGCTGAACCTGATGTCGGTCCTCAACCCGCGCATCAAACACACGGCAATTGATGGCGGTACCTTCCAGAATGAAATCACCGATCGCAACGTGATGGGCGTTCCGGCGGTGTATCTGAACGGTCAGGAATTCGGCCAGGGCCGTATGACGCTGACGGAAATCGTCGCCAAAGTGGATACCGGTGCCGAAAAACGTGCCGCAGAAGCGCTGAACAAACGCGATGCTTACGACGTGCTGATTGTCGGTTCCGGCCCTGCGGGTGCGGCGGCGGCAGTGTACTCCGCGCGTAAAGGTATCCGTACCGGCCTGATGGGCGAACGCTTCGGTGGCCAGGTACTGGATACCGTGGACATTGAAAACTATATCTCCGTGCCGAAAACCGAAGGCCAGAAGCTGGCCGGTGCGCTGAAGGCGCACGTCAGCGATTACGACGTGGATGTGATCGACAGCCAGAGCGCCAGCAGGCTGGTACCTGCTGCGGTTGAGGGGGGGTTACACCAGATTGAAACCGCCTCCGGCGCGGTGCTGAAAGCGCGCAGCATCATCATTGCCACCGGTGCGAAATGGCGCAACATGAACGTGCCGGGCGAAGATCAGTATCGCACCAAAGGCGTGACCTACTGCCCGCACTGCGACGGCCCGCTGTTTAAAGGTAAGCGCGTGGCGGTGATCGGCGGCGGAAACTCCGGCGTGGAAGCGGCTATCGACCTGGCGGGAATTGTTGAACACGTAACCCTGCTGGAGTTCGCGCCAGACATGAAGGCCGACCAGGTTCTGCAGGATAAAGTGCGCAGCCTGAAAAACGTCGACATCGTGCTGAACGCGCAGACCACGGAAGTGAAGGGCGACGGCAGCAAGGTGACCGGTCTGGAATACCGCGACCGCGTGAGCGGCGACGTGCACAGCGTGCAGCTTTCAGGGATCTTCGTGCAGATTGGTCTGCTGCCAAACACCACCTGGCTGGAAGGGGCGATTGAGCGCAACCGCATGGGCGAAATCATCATCGATGCCAAGTGTGAAACCAGCGTGAAGGGCGTGTTTGCGGCCGGCGACTGCACCACCGTGCCGTACAAACAGATTATTATCGCCACGGGCGAAGGGGCGAAGGCGTCTCTGAGCGCGTTTGACTACCTGATCCGCACCAAAACCGCATAAGAAAAGAAAGTAAGGCTACACCTGCAATAGCGAGAGGCCACCGAAAGGTGGCCTCTTTTTTTTATCTGACGACCATCACCGGTATATGGGTGTGACGGATGACGCTGGAGGCGTTAGAGCCCAGCAGATGCGTGGTAATGGACGGGTTACGCGAACCGATAACCACCACGTCTGCCTTCAGCTCGGTCGCCAGCTCATTGACCGCATCGCGTACGCTGCCGAATCTGACGTGTGTTTTGATCCGTGAAGGGTCGATGCTGAAGTGGCTGACCATGGTTTGCAGGCGATTTTCCGCTTCGTGCTGCAAATGTTCCTCGAAGCGACGCACATCGGCGGCAAAGCGGTGCAGGCTCAGGCTGGCGGAGCCTGGCAGCACGTGTAGCAGATGGATGACACCGTCCTGCTGCGCCAGAAACTCCGCGTGGCGTACGGCCTTGTCGCTCAGCTCCATTTCAAAAACATCAACCGGCATAATGATTCTCTGATACATACCCGTTTCTCCTTGTTTATAAACGCTGTACTCATTCAACCACAAAATAGTCATGGTTTCTGTAAGCGCTCCGTCAGTTTTCTTATCTTGCCAGGATAAATCTCAAAAGACCCGTATTCACAGGCAGACCTTCAGGGGTAGCTACCCTTATACACTTACCCGGAACCTTTCGGAGGTCGCATGAAAGCACTTACGTATCACGGTCCACACCATGTTCGCGTCGAGAATGTCCCCGACCCCATCATCGAACAGCCCGACGATATTATTCTGCGCGTCACGGCCACGGCTATCTGCGGCTCCGATTTGCATCTCTACCGCGGAAAGATACCGAAGGTGCAGCACGGCGATATTTTTGGCCATGAGTTTATGGGGGAAATCGTCGAGTGCGGCGCAGAGGTTAAGAATCTGCAAAAGGGCGATCGCGTGGTGATCCCCTTTGTTATCGCCTGCGGGGACTGTTTCTTCTGTCGCCTCCAGCAGTATGCGGCCTGTGAGAATACCAACGCCGGGCAGGGTGCCGCACTGAACAAAAAGCAAATTCCCGCGCCTGCGGCGCTGTTTGGCTATAGCCACCTCTACGGCGGCGTGCCGGGCGGGCAGGCGGAATACGTTCGCGTGCCGAAGGGTAACGTCGGGCCGTTTAAAGTCCCGCAGCTTCTTTCTGATGATAAAGCGCTGTTCCTGTCCGACATTTTACCCACGGCCTGGCAGGCGGCAAAAAATGCGCAGATTGAAAAAGGCTCAAGCTTAGCCGTTTTCGGCGCCGGGCCGGTGGGGCTACTGACCATCGCCTGTGCGCGGCTGCTGGGGGCTGAGCAGATCTTTGTTATCGATCACCATCCCTACCGGTTGCGATTTGCCGAGGCGCGCTATGGCGCTATCCCCATCAACTTCGATGATGACAACGACGCGGCGGAAAAAATCATCGAGCAGACCGCGGGCCAGCGCGGCGTTGACGCCGTGATTGATGCGGTCGGGTTTGAAGCGAAAGGCAGCACCACGGAAACGATCCTCAGCAATCTTAAAATCGAAGGCAGCAGCGGCAAAGCGTTGCGTCAGTGCATTGCTGCCGTGCGTCGCGGCGGGGTGGTCAGCGTACCCGGCGTATACGCAGGGTTTATCCATGGCTTCCTGTTTGGCGATGCCTTTGATAAGGGGCTGACGTTTAAGATGGGCCAGACGCACGTCCATGCCTGGCTGGGTGAACTGTTACCGCTGATCGAAAAAGGGCTGCTTACGCCGGAGGAGATCGTGACCCATTATCTCCCCCTTGCGGATGCGGAACGCGCCTATAAGATTTTCGAAAAACGGGAGGAGGAGTGCCGGAAGGTGATTCTGGTCCCGGGCGCAGAGACCCCCGAAGCCGCAGAGCAGACCGTTAAAGGGCTGGTGAATGCCTTCCCGGGCGGGGTTGCCTGAGAATATTCGCTTACCAGTGGCGTTCAAGATAGAGCACGGCCGTGACGATAATCGCCGCAAAAATCAGAAAGATAAGTGTGATAACGCCTATCTCACTCATGACCGTCCCCGCGGCACCAAAACAGGTTAAGCGTGGATTAAGGCCATTTTGCGCGGTATAGGAAAATTGGGTGAATTTGCGGAAAGAGGATGCGGCTGCATCCTCTGTGCAAAGCGGGTAGGCGCTTATTCAGAAGAGATTAACGCAGGTAATCGCCCGCGGCTTCTGGCTGGTAGAGCAGCTCCAGCACTTCCAGATGGGTTGACGCCCCACCCGGTAATTCCCAGTGGATCGTATCCCCCGTACGCAGTCCCAGCAGTGCGGCACCCACAGGGGCCAGAACAGAAAGCTGTGTGCTGCTGTCGGTCATCTGAGCCGGGTATACCAGCGTACGGGTCAACTCTTCACCGGTGGTCAGGTTGCGGAATTTCACCTGGCTGTTCATGGTGACCACGTCATGTGGCATTGTCTCAGGCGTGCACATCTGTGCCCGGTCGAGCTCCTCATTCAGGGCGTCGGCCACGGGGAGCGAGGCAAATTCCGCTTTTTCCAGCAGCCTGTCGATACGTTCTGCGTCGAGCTCATTGATGATAATGGTAGGTCTGGACATTTTTTACTCCATGTCGTTAATGCTGCGTCTAACGCAGAAACTGATCCAAAAGAAAACCCTCGCCGTCTGGCAGCGAGGGTTTAACTCTCCCGATGATACTGGCTGAGCGCGCAAGTTTGAAGTGATGAAAGTCACATTCATGGGCCATATGAATTTTCGCTGAAATTTATTCAGTCTTCATTCCTGACGGAATACGTTACGCTGAGTGTCCTGAACCCGGGCGTTGCCCACCAACGAGAGAGAATTATGTACTTCTATCAACCGTCTCAGGGGCACGGCCTGCCGCATGACCCGCTGAACGCCATTATTGGTCCACGTCCGATAGGCTGGATCTCCTCTTGCGACAAGGCCGGTCAGCTGAACCTTGCACCGTACAGTTTCTTCAACTGCTTTAACTACCGCCCGCCGATCATCGGCTTTTCCAGCAACGGCTGGAAGGACAGCGTGCGTAATATTACGGAAACCGGGGAGTTTGTCTGGAACCTGGCAACGCGCGATCTCGCACAGGCGATGAATCAAACCTCCGCGATGCTTCCCCACGATCGGGATGAATTTAGCTTTGCCGGACTCACGCCAGCGGCCAGCCAGCTGGTTAACGCCCCCCGCGTTGCAGAAAGCCCGGTGAATTTTGAATGTCGACTGTCCCAGTGCATTCAGCTTACCGGAGCCGACGGTACGCCGGTGGACACGTGGCTGGTGCTGGGGGAAGTGGTCGGTATCCATATTGCCGAAACGCTGCTGGAAGAGGGGATATACCAGACGGCGAAAGCGCAGCCCATCCTGCGTGCGGGTGGGCCGACGGCATACTATGGCATCAGCGATGAAAACCGGTTTGATATGGTGCGCCCGGGCGCGGATCAGTAACCGGCTTTATCAATCACGAATTGTTTTCCGCAGTTACCCGGATGTGGCTGCGGGGCAAATGAGGCCGCAGAAAGCGGGTTGTTAATGGCGTCAGCCTTCAGCGAAATCTGCATCTCGGTCAGATAAGCCGGATTGCCGTTGCAGGTCAGCTTGAACGCTTTGACGTTCTCCTTGCCCCAGCTTTTGGCTACGGCACTGTCAAAGTCGCTGCGATTGACGGGTTTTCCGTAGTTATTGGCAAGGAATTTACCGACCGCACTGTTTTTAACTTCCTGATTCATCCGCACCATCGTGCCGAAATAGGCATCCGGATCGAAACCAAAGCAGACGCCATGTTTGGCGTATTCGTAGCGTTCCAGGCAGGAATTACCGCCCGCACCCGGCATCACGTCGTTGAGCTTTGCGGCAGCGGAAAGCGACAGTCCGGTTTCGGCGGCATCGCATTTGCGGCTGGCCTTCACTTCCGGCATGTTCGGAATGGGGCGCGTGGCGCAGCCAAAACGCATCCATCGACGTTCATCCACCCCGCGTGCGGCAATGGATTTCGGCAGGCCGGGCCATAGCCCGTGAACGGTCAGAAAATCAGCTTTATTTTCGCGCTCTTTTTGCAGGCGACATTCGTCAGGTTCATTGCGGTTGCGCTCGACCATGCTCTGGCAAAACCCGGTTTGCCAGGACAGAGCCAGCACATAGCGATCGAAATCGCCATACTGGGTTGCCTTGAGCGGTTCTGCCTGCGTGGAGAAAACACAGAGGGCAAGCGCGATTGCCCCAGACGGGATAACGATATCCTTCCTGAACATATGATTTCCTGATCGAATGAGCGTGATTGATTTCTGGGGGTTATTAAAGCACAAAAAGCGCCCGCAGGCGCTTTCTGGATATCAGGAATTTAGCTTAGGCTGCGCCGGGCACCAGCACTTCCGTGGCGATAATCACGATAATCAGCCCAACCATAACGGGCACTGAGGTGCGTTTTACCACTTCAAACGGCGAGATTTTTGCCATCCCGGCAACGGCGACGACCACGCCCGATACCGGGGAAATGGTACGGCCCAGGTTTGACGCCTGCAGCATGGGAATGGAGAGATAGGCCGGGTTAATACCGGAGGAGTGGGCCAGTTTCGGGATCATCTCCACGAAAGCGTAGAAAGGCGCATTGCCGGAACCGGTGGTCATGGCCGCCAGCATGGTGAGTACCACCAGGACCAGCATCAGGATAATACTTGCCGAGCCGAACGAGGTGGCGATAGAGATCAGGCTCTGGATAAAGCCGATGGTGCTCAGACCCTGAGCAAAAACGCCCGCTGCCACCAGCAGCATCACCACACCAGCGAAGGCATCCGCCATACCGCGATAGGCGACTTCCAGACCAGAGAACACCTTTTGCGTGTTGAAACCGCGCACAAACTCCAGCACGGCAGCCAGCAGCATGCAGATCACCAGAATGGTGATGATGTGCAGCTGCGGGCCCCATTTGCCGTCAAAAATCAGCACTCCGATAATCGGCGTGAAGGGCAGAATGGCATAAAACGCGGGTGCGGTGGTGGTGATCTCACTCACATCCATCATCTCGTGGCTGATGTTTTCTTTCTTGTCCAGATAGCGCTGCCAGAAGAAATGCGCGATTCCCATTCCCACAATGGCGACAATAGAGATTGGCAGCGTGGTTTTAAAGGCGAAGTCGATCAGCGACATCTCCGCAGCCTTTGCCGCCAGCACAACGTCGCCGGAGGTTGGGGAGAGAATAATGGCTGCCGGAGACGCGCAAATGGCTGCTGCCGCGCCGCGGCTGATACCGACGTTCACCATGACCGGGAACAGCGTGGCCATGAGCAGTACGCCAAGTCCGGTTGCCGACGACACGGCCAGCGACATCAGGCAGGCGAGGAAATAGGCGGCGACCATCAGCAGATAGGGTGAGTTGATGTATTGCAGCGGTTTTGAGGCAAGCTTAACGACCATGTCGTTGGCACCGATATGGGTCATGTAGGCGGCAAAACCGCACAGCATCATGATCATCATACCCAGGTCGCCGCCGCGGCTCATGAGTAATATCTTAATGTATTCAACAATATCAGTGGCGGTGTAACCCGTACTGGTTGCACTGGCAGGTAATACCTGATGTCCCATTATGGCGCTGATAATCAGCAGCGTTAAACCGCCAACAAATAATACGCCCGTGGCCGAATAGCCTTTAATGATGTAGCGTGCGACACCGACAATGACGACGACCCCAATAAGGAGTTCGAATAACGTAAGCATGATTTCCCCTGTATCTCTGCTGCAATGGAGCACAAAAAATCAATAAAAATAAGAAGGATGAAAATGTGCCGAATAAATGGCCTGTTCTTGCTGATTAAAATCAATAAACAGACGACTAGAGAGCAGAACAACCGTGTTTTTGCCATGGCTCTTACATTTACGCCATGAGAGTCTTGACCGTCAGAAATAGCGCAATATGTCCTTACAATGATAACAGATTGTTAATATTTTGTGTAATTCAGCATGTTGCTGATATACAAGGCTAAACAGGTTAAAGGCTCACTCTGAATGTGCTTATTCAAACTTGCGGTCCAGTTTATTGAGAATATTCCCGGAAAAAGGCCGAATAATTAGGAATAACGCTGATGTCGTTAAGCCTTGATTCAACTACTTTATGGTAAACTTTGCCTCGAATACTAAGAATGGTAATTGCATTGTGATCGTACGTAATACATTTTTCTCAATTTTATTGTTTATTTTTGGGCAGTTAACGTTTTCTTCTGTTGCACAGGCAGAGGACAACGCGACGGATAAAGGGTGGTTCTCAACCTTTACGGATAATGTCTCTCAGACCTGGACGGCGCCCGAACATTATGATCTCTATGTTCCGGCAATAACGTGGCATGCGCGTTTTGCTTACGACAAAGAGAAAACCGATAAATATAACGAGCGTCCGTGGGGCGCTGGTTTCGGTCAGTCGCGCTGGGATGATAAGGGAAACTGGCATGGCATCTATCTGATGGCCTTTAAAGACTCCTTTAATAAATGGGAGCCGATTGGGGGCTACGGCTGGGAGAAAACCTGGCGTCCGCTAGCCGACGAGAACTTCCATGTCGGGTTGGGCTATACCGCGGGGGTCACCGCGCGTGACAACTGGAACTACATTCCGATCCCGGTGCTGCTGCCGTTGGCCTCTATCGGTTACGGCCCCGCAACGTTCCAGATGACCTACATCCCGGGCACGTACAACAACGGTAACGTTTACTTCGCCTGGATGCGTTTTCAGTTTTAACTGAAAAAACGTTACCTGTTGGTGATAAAACGCGCAGCCGTTGATTCATAAACGATAAAAATCTGCCAGTGAAAATTAACGCGACTTTAGTCACTTTTTATCAAAGATCCGCTGGACAAAAGGTCTCACAATTGATGTACTGGTAACCGACACAGCATTTGTGTCGTTTTTTAATGTAAAGGTAATTTTGATGTCTAAGATTAAAGGTAACGTTAAGTGGTTTAATGAGTCCAAAGGATTCGGTTTCATTACTCCTGAAGATGGCAGCAAAGACGTGTTCGTACACTTCTCTGCAATCCAGTCTAATGGTTTCAAAACTCTGGCTGAAGGTCAGCGTGTAGAGTTCGAAATCACTAACGGTGCCAAAGGCCCTTCTGCTGCTAACGTAATCGCTCTGTAATCCAGACGCGTCAGCAAGAATTTCAAAACCCGCTCACTGAGCGGGTTTTTTTCGTTTTGAATCAGCCAAGCAGATACATTTTCAGGAAGCTGGCCACGATCAGCACGCTTAACAACACCATGCCTGCGCTCATCAGACTCTGTTTCATTCTGTCACCCTCGTTCATTACTGCAGCCAGAGTGACAGAGAAAAATTAAGCCAACATTAACGGTTCGGCTGTTAATGCGCGCTTGCGGAAGAAAATAGCCAAAATGCGATCCCCGTCATCGCAAAGGAGCCGAGCATATTGATCGCCATATTCATCAGCGCCCAGCCGATACGGCCTTCCTGAAAGAGAAAAACCGTTTCCGCAGAAAAGGTTGAGAAGGTGGTTAACCCGCCGCAGAATCCGGTGGTAATCAGGACTTTCCACATTGGGTCAATGTGTGTCATTCGGTTAAACCAGGCCAGCCCCATGCCAATGATAAAGGCACCTATCAGGTTTGCAGCCAGCGTCCCCATGGGAATCGCCTGATGCAGGGGGTTAAACCGCATACTGAGAAACCATCGCGCAACGCTACCCGTTCCCCCACCAATAAAAACGGCTAAAAGTAGTTGTAACACGCTAAATACCTGCTATTTGATGTGTAAGAGAAGCGAGTTTAACGCCGTTTATGATGAGGGGACAAATATGTATGTTGCGGTAGGGCAATTTGCGGTCACGCCTGACTGGCAGGCTAACGCGATAAAATGCGTCAATCTGATGATGCAGGCCCAACAGAAAGGCGCGTCGCTGCTGGTGCTTCCTGAGGCGCTGCTGGCCAGGGATGATAATGACCCGGATTTATCCGTGAAGTCCGCGCAGCCGCTGGACGGTGAATTTTTACAGCAATTGCTCGCCCAGAGCGTGGGCAATACGATGACGACGATCTTAACAATCCATGTTCCCTCTACGCCGGGTCGGGCGGTGAATACGCTGGTGGCGATTCGCGGCGGAGCCATAGTCGCACGTTACGCCAAGCTCCATCTTTATGATGCCTTCAGCATTCAGGAATCACGGCGCGTCGACCCAGGAGACCGTGTTCCGCCGCTGCTGGAGATTGACGGATTAAAGGTTGGGCTGATGACCTGCTATGACCTGCGTTTTCCGGAGCTGGCACTCCATCTGGCGCTACAGGGGGCGGACGTGCTGGTTCTGCCTGCCGCGTGGGTTAAAGGGCCGTTAAAAGAACATCACTGGGCAACGCTGCTGGCGGCACGCGCGCTGGATACCACCTGCTATGTCGTTGCTGCAGGAGAATGCGGAACGAAGAACATCGGGCAAAGCAGGGTGGTCGATCCGCTGGGTGTGACGATTGCCGCCGCTGCGGAAGCCCCGGATTTGCTGGTGGCAGAGATAAACATAGACAGAATTGCGCTTGCACGTCAGCAATTACCTGTTCTTCGCAATCGTCGGTTTGCGCCACCGCAATTATTGTGATGTTTTTTTCAACAATGCTTGATTCACCTTGTTACAGATTGCTATTGTGTGCACGCGCTAAATGACCGTTAATACAGTCAGGTTTTGGCGCTGAATGCAGCCTGTTTTAAGTAAAGAAGGTATCTATGGGTGAGATTAGTATTACCAAACTGCTGGTGGTTGCCGCACTGGTCGTCCTGCTGTTTGGTACCAAGAAGTTACGCACGCTGGGTGGTGACCTGGGGGCTGCCATCAAAGGCTTTAAGAAAGCGATGAACGACGATGATACAGCCGCGAAGAAAAGCGCTGAGGATGACGTCCCGGCAGACAAGCTTTCTCACAAAGAGTGACGGCAACGCCTGCGGGATTGCGAAAAAAAACCGGCTCATGAGGCCGGTTTTTTTGTATTACTGTAAATGAATATTACAGCACTATTTAACTTCTTCGCCTTTTGCCTGCATATCTGCATGGTAGGAGGAGCGAACAAACGGGCCGCATGCGGCGTGAGTAAAGCCCATCGCCAGCGCTTCGGCCTTCATTTCATCAAACTCGTCCGGGCTCACGTAGCGCTGTACCGGCAGGTGGTGACGGCTTGGCTGCAGATACTGGCCCAGAGTCAGCATGGTTACACCGTGGCGGCGAAGATCGCGCATCACCTCGATGATTTCATCGTTAGTTTCACCCAGACCTACCATCAGACCTGACTTGGTCGGAATATGCGGATGCGCTTCTTTGAAGCGTTCCAGCAGTTTCAGAGACCAGTTATAGTCAGCGCCCGGGCGGACCTGACGATAGAGACGCGGTACGTTTTCCAGGTTGTGGTTAAACACATCTGGCGGCGTCGCGGTCAGGATATCCAGCGCACGGTCCATACGGCCGCGGAAGTCTGGCACCAGCGTCTCGATTTTGATGTTTGGGCTTTTCTCGCGAATGGCCGTAATACAGTCAGCGAAGTGCTGCGCTCCGCCGTCGCGCAGATCGTCACGGTCAACGGACGTGATAACCACGTAACGCAGCGCCATGTCGGCGATGGTCTGCGCCAGCTTCTGGGGTTCGTTAGCATCAGGCGCGACCGGACGGCCATGAGCAACATCGCAGAACGGGCAGCGGCGGGTACAGATAGCACCCAGAATCATAAACGTCGCGGTACCGTGATTGAAACATTCAGCAAGGTTCGGACAAGAGGCTTCTTCACAAACGGAGTGAAGGCCATTCTTGCGCATCGCCGCTTTGATCCCCTGGATACGCGAAGAGTCGGCCGGAAGTTTGATTTTCATCCATTCCGGTTTTCTTAACAGCGCCTCGCGCTCTGTAGCCACGTTTTTAACCGGGATAAGGGCCATTTTATCGGCATCGCGGTATTTAACACCGCGTTCCATCACAATGGGTTTACTCATAGCGTGCGTGTTCCAGTTGCGAATATCGAAGGAAAGCGTTTCAATTCAAGGGAATGTTGTATTTATCAACTCTTTTTGAACGAACGACAGGCAGTATATCATTGAAACGGTCGTTAAAGCAGCCTGCCAGATCGCCAATTTGTAAAATAGTTGTTGTTTTGTGCCTTTTGCCCTGCCTGCCGCAGGGGCTTATGCTGGCTCAACCTGTCAGAAGGCCTGACGGATAATGCGGATGACGTTTTCCAGAACCGGATCGCGCAAGCTCAGCTTGTTGTAATGCAGTGAAATTTCAATAGATTCCGCATTAAGCTGGCTGAGGGGGATACTGTCCAGCGGCCAGCATTTCCGGAGCAGGCTGTACAGGCGCGATGGCATGATGCACAGCATATCGCTGCTGCCTATCAGGGATGCGGTGGTGAACATATTGTAACTGCTGAAGCTGATCTGACGTTCCGGGAAAATTTCATCAATACGCTGACGAAGGCCATGGTTGGACTGCCCTTCGGTCATGAAAGACGAGTGGTCGTAGTTGCGCAGGTTTTCGATGGTCAGCGGCTCGCTGAGGGCAGGATGCTGCTGACGGCAAACCAGTACCAGGTTATCCGCATAGAGCACATTTTGCCCCAGCGCTCTGGCACTGAAGCTGCCGCTTTCAATAATCAGGTCCGTCTGGAACTGGGCAAGCTGAACGTCAGGCTCATGGAGAGGCACATTGCGAAGCAGGAGCTGCGGAGCATGCTCTTTTACGGCCTGGAAGATCGCAGGCATGACCAGCACACCCACCGAAGGGGAACAGCCGATGGTGATGGTTCTCTGCTTATCGTAGCTCCCGGTTAAATCCAGTGCGCCCAGAATCGACTCCAGCCCCTGGCTGATGTACTCATGGAGATGCGTGGCGTAGGCCGTCGGCGTTACCCCCTGGCCCTTACGGATAAATAATGGGTCAGGAAATATAGCGCGTAGCTTTTGGATGGACTGGCTAATTGCTGAAGGCGTGAGATTAAGAATTTTCGCAGCGTTAACGATACCCTTATGGACATATACTGCCTCAAAAATAGTCAGTAAATTGAGATCAATATTACGTAAAGTCCGAAAAATTTGCGGCTTGTCTTCGCCACCAGGTTCATTCAGTCGTTTGGCTGGTAAATTATTATACTCCACGCTTTCACTCCGTATACATTCACAATATGAATGATAGTTGAATTTATTTATTATGCTTGTAGAGATTCGTAAAGTGTTGGTTTTGTTTCATTTGTTTATCAAAAGCAAACACTTGTGTGATAATTGCTCACGTTACTTATGCCGTGTTTGCCGTGCATGCTGGAGGCTAAATAATATGTAGCGGTAATATTCGGGCGCTTCGAAAATATAGAATCTATGGATTATTGTAAAGTGCAAAAACGGTAAATAGACAGTGGCCCGTCAAATTAGCGAGCCCTGTTGTACGATATATTAAGCAGGGATATATTCGTGTGGGGGATTGTTAAGTAGTGCTAACACGTTCTTCAAAAGCACGGGACGAATCGTGTCTGGCGTAGCGGTTTCTACCCACTGGCGCATTTGCGTCATTTCCATGCCGGCGTAGCCGCAGGGGTTTATGCGCTGGAAAGGCGCGAGATCCATATTAATATTCAAGGCCAGGCCATGGAATGAGCAGCCTTTACGAATACGCAGCCCCAGAGAGCAGATCTTCATTTCCCCAACGTAGACCCCAGGCGCATCGGCCCGCGGATGCGCGTCAATCCCGTATTCCGCCAGCGTATTGACGACTGTCTGTTCCAGTAAGGTAACCAGTTCACGCACGCCGAGCTTTCTGCGCTTCAGATTGAGCAGGACGTACATTACCTGCTGCCCGGGACCATGGTACGTGACCTGACCGCCGCGATCGCTCTGGATAACCGGAATATCGCCCGTCATTAATAAATGTTCTGCTTTTCCCGCCTGACCCTGCGTAAAGACCGGCAGGTGTTCGACCAGCCAGATCTCATCGGGGGTAGTGTCATCGCGTGAATCGGTGAAGTCATGCATAGCCTGGGAGACAGGCTCGTAAGGTTGCAGCCCGAGGTGACGGACCAGAATTTTATCCTGATACAAAACTGCGTCTCCGAAGACGAGGGACAAAAGGTATGCGGGAGTATATCACAGCGGGGAGAGGGGTTACCCGGCAAACCGGGTAACCGCAAAGGGACTACAGCACCATACGAACGATTTCGATATTGCCGAGCTCTTCGTACAGCGTCTCAACCTGCTCAATGTGTGTCGCAGTGATGGTAATAGAAACCGAGTGGTAGTTGCCCTTGCTGCTTGGTTTTACTGACGGAGAGTAGTCACCCGGCGCATGGCGCTGTACCACTTCAACCACCTGATCAACCAGCTCAGGTTTCGCCAGACCCATTACTTTGTAGGTAAATGGGGTAGGGAATTCAAGCAGTTCGTTAAGTTTGGTTTTCATGTCAGCTCCGGCGTAACGTCAAAAAATAATAACTCCCACGTCAGGTGGGAGTTATCAGGATACTTAGTATATGGGGATCAAAATCACACTTTCAAGTGTTCGATTTTTAACCAAACCAGTGGTGGAACATCAATTTAATATAATCAATGATTTTGCCGAAGAAATTGCCTTCAGGAATTTCTTGCAGGACCACCAGCGGGCGCTGATCGATCGTTTTGCCATCCAGCTGGAAGTTGATTGTGCCCACGACCTGATTTTTCTGCAGCGGGGCGTGCAGCTCGGTGCTGTTCAGGACGTAGCTGGCTTTCAGATCCTTCATACGACCGCGCGGAATGGTCAGGTAGAGGTCTTTATCAACGCCGAGAGAAGCACGGTCGTTGTCGCCGAACCAGACGGGTTCAGACGCAAACTCTTTGCCTGCTTTCAGTGGATTCACGGTTTCGAAGAAACGGAAGCCCCAGGTCAGCAGCTTCTTGCTTTCTGTTTCACGGCCTTTAAAGGTGCGGCCACCCATCACGGCAGAGATCAGACGCATCTGGCCTTCAGTGGCGGAGGCGACCAGGTTGTAGCCCGCTTTGTCGGTGTGACCGGTTTTGATGCCGTCAACGTTCAGGCTGTTATCCCACAGCAGGCCGTTACGGTTGGTCTGACGGATACCGTTGAAGGTGAACTCTTTCTCTTTATAAATAGAGTACTCATTAGGGACATCGCGGATCAGCGCCTGACCAATCAACGCCATGTCACGTGCCGAGCTGTACTGACCGTCTGCGTCCAGGCCGTGTACGGTCTGGAAATGGCTGTTTTTCAGACCCAGCGCGTTCACGTAGCTGTTCATCAGGCCTACGAAGGCATCCTGGCTACCGGCGGCGAAATCGGCCATCGCTACGCAGGCATCGTTACCCGACTGCAGGTTGATACCGCGAATCAGCTGGGAAACAGGAACCTGCATACCCGGTTTCAGGAACATCAGAGAGGAACCCTTAAAGACCGGGTTCCCGGTTGCCCACGCATCGTTACCGATGGTGACCAGATCCGTTTCTTTGAATTTACCTGCCTTCATCGCCTGGCCGATAACGTAGCTGGTCATCATTTTGGTCAGGCTGGCCGGGTCACGGCGGGCATCGGCATTCTGTTCTGCCAGCACTTTGCCAGAGTTGTAATCGATCAGGATGTAGGATTCCGCGTCGATTTGCGGAACGCCAGGGATCATGGTCTTGATATTCAGGTCATCGGCGTGAGCTGCAGAGAGCGCAGCCGCGCAAAGGGCCGTGGTCAGCGCCATGCGCTGCACAAAACGAGCAGAAAAAGTGGTCTTCATGGTCAGAACTACGACATCCGTGATGGAATTAAAAAAAGTGCCTTACTATAGCAAATGCTATTCAGGCAGGCATCCGACTTTAAGCATGAGTTTGTGAATGTGTTTTACACAAACTGACAATTCGGATACCGCCGGTTAATTATTTCGCAACAGCGATAAATGACTGAAGCTGAGCTTCATTCTGCAGACGCTGCTGCAGGGAGGCTGCCTGCGATTTGCTGGCAAACGGCCCCATCTGAATGCGCCAGACCGCACCGTTCTGCTCAACGCGTCCAGGTACGCCAAACTGCTGGCTCAGACGCTGCTGATACTGTTTAGCCCGGGCCTGATCGCTCACAGCACCGACCTGAACCACATAGCTGCCGCTGGCCGCTGTTGGAGCCGCCACCGCAGCACTTTGCGTGGCCGCGGGCGCCGTTACGGGAGCCGACTGGGTCGCTGGTGCAGCAACGGGAGCGGGGGCTGGGGTAGGCTCACTGCCTTCCAGCACGCCCGAGGCTAAGGTCGTCGGTGCGCCAAGAAAGCCGCTACTCTTTACCGGTGCGCCCGTTGAATCGTCGCTTTGCAGCGTGTCATTGCTGATTGGGCGTATTTCTCCCCCCGGCTGAGCAGGCTCGGCCGGAGAAGAGACGCTGCCCATTCCGCCGTCAAGATTTGGGCGGTCGGGCAGGGCATAGGTCTGTTTCGCCACCGTCGTACACGCGGTACCTGGCCCGGACAGCGAACCATCCTGCGCCACGATAATCGGGTCAATACGGACTTTGGTGTTGTTCGAGGTATTCAGGCGATCGGCAGACGCGCGCGACAGGGAGATCACCCGATCATTTCCGTACGGGCCGCGGTCGTTGATACGCACGACGATCATGCGGCCGTTTGCCAGGTTGGTGATACGAGCATAGCTCGGGATCGGCAGCGTCGGATGTGCCGCCGTCAGCTGCATGGGGTCGAACGTCTCTCCGGAGGCCGTCAGGTTACTGCCTGGCTCGGCATCATAAATGGCGGCAAAGCCCGCCTGGCTGAAACGGGAAGGATCCTGAACAATTTTATAGCTTTTGCCGTCGCGCTCGTAATCCTGATTGGCACTGGAATTCAGCGGTTCATAAACGGGATCGGCACCGCTGATTTCTACGATCGGGCCATTACACACCGCAGGCTGCGGCGGCGCGATGGTTGCCTGTTGCTGACCATCATCACTAGTACAGGCCGCAAGTAAACTTGCCGCAATGCAGATCCCCAGCCACTGCTTACGCATTCCGATCCCCTTATTTTTATACGCTTTTTGACAACATTTTTCTGTGGGTATGGATCGACATCACGATACCAAACCCGGCCATCAACACGATCAGTGCCGAGCCTCCGTAACTCACCAGCGGCAGCGGTACGCCTACCACCGGCAGAATACCACTCACCATACCAATATTTACGAAGACATAAACGAATAAAATCAGCATCAACCCGCCAGCCATGACGCGACCAAAGGTCGTTTGCGCGCGTGCTGCAATCCACAATCCTCGCATGATCAGCAGAACGTATAGGGCCAGGAGTATTAAGATGCCCACCAGCCCCAGCTCTTCCGCCAGGACGGCAAAGATAAAGTCGGTGTGACGTTCCGGTAAAAATTCCAGCTGCGACTGCGTGCCGTGCAGCCAGCCTTTACCGCGCAGGCCGCCGGAGCCAATCGCAATCTTGGACTGAATAATATGATAGCCCGCGCCCAGCGGATCGGTTTCCGGATCGAGCAGCATCATGACGCGCTGGCGCTGGTAATCGTGCATCAGGAAGAACCAGAGAATAGGGATGAACGCCGCAATCAGCACTACCGCGATACCAATCAGGCGCCAGCTCAGGCCCGACAGGAACAGGACAAACAGGCCAGAGAGGGCGATGAGGATAGAGGTACCCAGGTCAGGCTGTGCCGCAACCAGCAGCGTTGGCAGGAAAATCAGCACCAGCGCGATAGCGGTATTCTTCAGCGACGGCGGACAGACGTCGCGGTTGATAAAGCGTGCCACCATTAAGGGCACGGCGATTTTGGCAATTTCCGAAGGCTGAAAGCGGACAATGCCCAAATCCAGCCAGCGTTGCGCCCCTTTTGAAATGGCCCCAAAGGCATCGACCGCAACCAGCAAAATAATACAGAAGATGTAGAGGTAGGGCGCCCAGCCTTCGTAGACGCGCGGCGGGATCTGCGCCATCACCACCATAATGATCAGGCCCATGGCGATCTGGCCGATTTTACGCTCCATCATCCCGATGTCCTGGCCGCTGGCGCTCCAGATAACCAGCGCGCTGTAAACCAGCAGAGCCAGCAGGATCAGCAGCATGGCTGGGTCGATGTGGATTTTGTCCCACAGCGATTTTTTATTTGGATTATCCGTCATGATTATTGGTCCTCCGCCGCAGCGGCGGCCGGGTTTTCAGCCGGCAGTTCGGTGTTGTTATCACCCAGCATAATGTGGTCAAGGATCTGGCGCATGATGGTCCCTACTGCAGGCCCGGCACCGCCGTTCTCCAGAATCATCGCCACCGCGACCTGCGGGTTGTCGTAAGGGGCAAACGCCGTCATCAGCTTGTGGTCACGCAGACGTTCGGCAATGCGGTGCGCGTTATAGGTTTCGTTGGCTTTCAGACCAAAGACCTGCGCAGTACCAGACTTCGCCGCCACTTTGTACGGCGTACCGGCGAAATACTTGTGTGCGGTACCGTTGGGGCGGTTTGCCACACCGTACATACCGTCTTTCGCGATCTCCCAGAAGCCGGAATGAATGTCACCCACCGGCGCTTCGTGCGGCTGGTTCCACGGCACTTTTTTGCCGTCTTCAACCGTACTCTGCAGCAGGTGAGGCACTTTCACCACGCCGTCATTGATGAGGATCATCATGGCTTTGTTCATCTGAAGCGGCGTTGCCGTCCAGTAACCCTGACCGATACCCACCGGAATGGTGTCGCCCTGATACCACGGTTTTTTAAAGCGCTTCAGCTTCCATTCGCGCGTCGGCATGTTGCCGGAGCGTTCTTCCGCAAGGTCAACGCCGGTGTAGTGTCCGTAGCCGAATTTGCTCATCCACTCTGACAGGCGGTCGATCCCCATGTCATACGCCACCTGATAGAAGAAGGTATCCGCAGACTCCTCCAGCGATTTGGTGACGTTCAGATGACCGTGGCCCCATTTTTTCCAGTCGCGATAGCGCTTTTCTGAACCGGGCAGCTGCCACCAGCCTGGGTCAAACAGGCTGGTATTGCGGTTGATGACGCCAGCGCTCAGTGCAGAGACCGCCACGTACGGTTTAACCGTGGATGCCGGCGGGTAAACCCCTTGCGTCGCGCGGTTCACCAGCGGCGTGTTGGGGTCATTCAGCAGACCGGAGTAGTCTTTACTGGAAATGCCGTCAACAAACAGGTTCGGGTCATAGCTTGGCATAGAGACCATCGCCAGGATGCCGCCGGTGCGGGGATCGGTGACCACAACGGCTGCGCGGCTGCCCGCCAGCAGGGTTTCAATATACTGCTGAAGCTTAAGGTCGAGGGTCAGATAGACGTCATGCCCCGCCTGAGGCGGCACTTCTTTAAGCTGGCGAATCACGCGGCCACGGTTGTTAACCTCAACCTCTTCATAGCCGGTTTGCCCGTGCAGGACATCTTCGTAGTAGCGTTCAATACCGAGCTTACCGATGTCGTGCGTTGCGGCGTAGTTCGCCAGCTTGCCGTCTTTATCGAGGCGGTCGACGTCTTTGTCGTTAATCTTGGAGACGTAGCCAATCACATGCGTCAGCGCGGAGCCGTAGGGGTAGTAGCGACGCTTGTACCCCTTTACTTCCACGCCGGGGAAACGGTACTGGTTCACCGCAAAGCGGGCCACCTGGACTTCCGTCAGGTTGGTTTTAACCGGTATGGAGGTGAAACGGTGAGAGCGGGCGCGCTCTTTTTTGAAGGCGGCGATATCGTCGTCGTTAAGGTCGACAACGCTTTTCAGCGCTTCCAGCGTATCCTGAACATTATCGACTTTTTCCGGCATCATCTCGATTTGATAGATGGTGCGGTTTAACGCCAGCGGGGTGCCGTTGCGATCGTAAATAATGCCGCGGCTGGGCGCGATAGGCACCAGCTTGATACGGTTTTCGTTGGAACGCGTCTGGTAGTCGGTAAAACGGACAATTTGCAGATTATAAAGGTTGGCGATCAGCACGCCGGTAAGCAGCAAAATCCCGGTGAAGGCGACCAGCGCCCGGCGCACAAACAGCGCGGACTCAGCCGTATAGTCGCGAAAAGAATTCTGTAGTTTCATCCGCTGCTTAATCTACCCTGGTCAGTCATTACTCGCGGTGATAGGGGTGGTTGGTAGTAATGCTCCACGCGCGATACAGGCTTTCTGCCACCAGTACCCGAACGAGCGGGTGGGGAAGCGTCAGCGCGGAGAGGGACCAACTTTGTTCTGCTGCCGCTTTGCAGGCAGGGGATAACCCTTCGGGTCCGCCAATCAACAGACTGACGTCACGGCCATCCTGCTTCCAGCGCTCCAGTTCGTGCGCCAGCTGCGGCGTATCCCAGGGTTTTCCTGGAATATCGAGGGTGACGATGCGGTTTTTGCCAGCGGCAGCCAGCATCAGTTCGCCCTCTTTATCGAGAATACGTTTGATATCGGCGTTCTTGCCGCGCTTACCGGCGGGGATTTCCACCAGTTCGAACGGCATGTCTTTTGGAAAACGACGCAGATATTCAGTAAAACCGGTTTGTACCCAGTCCGGCATTTTGGTGCCGACGGCGACCAGCTGCAACTTCACGCATTAACCCCAGAGTTTTTCCAGCTCATACAGGCGACGGCTCTCTTCCTGCATGACGTGGACAATCACATCGCCGAGATCGACAACCACCCAGTCAGCCGTCGCTTCACCTTCAACGCCGAGCGGCAACAGCCCTGCAGCACGTGATTCCTGTACCACGTGATCGGCAATTGAAACAACATGACGTGTGGACGTACCGGTGCAGATGATCATGCAGTCGGTAATACTGGATTTACCTTTAACGTCGATAGCGATGATGTCCTGACCTTTCAGGTCATCAATTTTGTCAATAACAAAATCCTGGAGTGCTTTACCCTGCAAGTTTTCCCCCTGGGGTGAATGAGATTGTAAAACGTTGAATTCGTAGCCAGACAGTATACCTGAACTCATGCCTGTATCGGGACAAAAGTCTCCGGTCGGGCTTTTGAAGGCGGGTATCATCCCACCCTCTGCCTGAGATTGCATCGCCATTTTTGTAAAACAATTTCTGTAAAGCAATCATCGGCGGGAAAGTCTGGCAGCGGAGAATAACAGTATGGCTTACCCTGTCAAGGCAGGATAAACAATAAGCCGCTTTTTATGCCCTCCGGCTATTCATCTGCGCTTTTCTGATACAAACCATGCGTATGGATATAGGCCAGCACCGGTGCGGGGAGCAGATCGTCACACGCTAAACCCTGCTGTAAGCGCTCGCGAATGAGGGTTGCAGAGATATCGAACCACGGCGTTTCGGCCAGATAAATCTTCCCGGCAGGCTGAGTGTGAAGATCTTCAACATTGGCGGTGAGATGATCTTCCAGCCACTGCTGGTACTGCGCTTCGCGCATGGTCAGCGGATAGCCAGGACGGCGGCAGACGAGCAGGTGGCTGTTCTCCAGGATGGTTTCATATTTATGCCATGTGGGGAAGTTCAGCAGGGAGTCCTGTCCGATGATAAAAGCCAGCGGCTGGTCTGGACCTTGTTCTGTGCGCCACTCCTGAAGCGTCTGTGAGGTCCAGGAGGGGGTGTCGCGACGCAGCTCACGCTCGTCAAGCCGGAAGAGCGGCTTATCTGCGATGGCCAGGGCAAGCATCTCTTTTCGCTGCTCGCTGGTCGCCTCAGGCTGTGGACGGTGGGGAGGGACATTATTCGGCATGATGGTGACGCGCTGAAGGCCGATCAGATTCGCCAGAATTTCAACCGGCTTCAGATGCCCGTAGTGTACCGGGTCGAAGGTGCCGCCATACAGGGCCTGTAAAGAGTGCATACTATCCATCAATAAAAACGTCTGCCAGCGCCTTGTGGCAGAGCAGCAGGGAAAGGCTTTCCAGCTCAGCCCAGACCGACTGGCCGTAATCTTGTTTTAACGTGAGTTCGGCGCGCATCAGAAGCTGTACCGCCTGGCGAAGCTGTTCATGACTCAGACGGTTGATGGCCTCGGAAGTCAAAGCCCGGCGATTTTGCCACACCCGGTGTTTATCAAACAGCGAACGCAAAGGCGTATGGGCAGACTGACGCTTGAGCGTAATCAGCAGCAGCAGTTCGCGCTGCAGCGTACGCAGCAGAATGACCGGTTCGCTCCCTTCGAGGCGCAGCTGCTGCAGAATATGCAGGGCGCGTTTACTTTTTGCCGACAGCAGCGCGTCCACCCAGTGGAACGGCGTGAAGTGCGCCGCGTCGTTAACAGCCTGCTCGACGCGCGGCAAGGTCAGCTTGCCGTCCGGCCAGAGCAGGGAGAGTCTGTCCAGCGCCTGCGCCAGGGCCAGCAGGTTACCTTCATAGCAGTAGCAGAGCAGCTGGTTCGCCGCATCATCCAGCTGAAGGTTGTGCTGCTTCGCTCTCGCGGCGACCCATTTAGGCAGATGCGCCTGCTCAGGCGTCTGACAGGTGACCAACACCGCGTGGGGCGCGAGTTGGGTAAACCATGCCGCGTTTTCCTGCGCTTTGGTCAGCTTGTTGCCACGCACAATCAGGATCAGATCGCTGTGTAAGAGGCTGACCAGCGTAGCGAGCTGCTCGTTCATCGCCGCGTTAGGCCCGTTTTCCGGCAGCAGGATCTGAATTGTCTGGCGCGATGCGAACAGGCTCATCGCCTGACAGAGCGAGAAGAGGGCGTTCCAGTCGGTATTGTTATCCAACTGGACGGTGTGGTGTTCATCAAAGCCCTGCGCGGCGGCGGCATGCCGCACGGCATCCAGGCTTTCCTGAAGTAATAACGGATCGTTTCCAAGAAGCAGATACGCCGCGCGCAGCCCTTCATTGAGCTGCGCGCGGAGTTGTTCAGGATACAGCCTGATCATCATTTACCCAGAGAGTTAGCAGCAGGAAGCGTGCCATCAACCGGTTTATCAACAATGTCAGATCCTTGTTTGGTTGACGCTGCAATACTTGGCAGTTTACGGATCAGCTGTTCCGCCGCCTTGTCATACATTTCGTTGATGATAATCTGCTGTTCGGCATCTTTTGCCAGCGCCGTCTGCGGGTTATCGAAGAACGAACGGTACACTTTCGTGCTGATCGGATAGATGTCTTTACCCGGGATCAGAACTGCCGCGTTGACCGTCAACACCATTTGATACTCTGCGGTACGGCCATCCTGGAAGATAGACGCAGTGTCTCTCGACAGACCACTTCCTGTCACACGCAGAGACGGTACATCCTGACGCAGCGTCTGTTTCTCAACAAGCTCAACGCCGTTCAGACGCAGCTGATTGCGAATTGCCCGGCTGAGTGGACCGTTCGGATCTCCGGAATCAAAGATCATGGTTTTCATCTGAGCAGGCACCGCCGTGGTATTGCGCAGGTGCCAGCCGCAGCCAGCGGTGACAAGCACCGCCAGAGATAAGAGTATTGTTGCCAGTTGTCGCACGTTTCCTCCCGCGCTTAGCCAACGACCAGATTCAGCAGTTTACCAGGTACGTAGATCACTTTACGTACGGTAACGCCCTCAAGATATTTAGCGACCAGTGGTTCCTGGCCCGCGCGCTCGCGAACCTGTTCTTCGGTTGCATCGACCGCCACGGTAATTTTACCGCGGACTTTACCGTTCACCTGGACCACGACCAGCGTGGTGTTTTCCACCATCGCGGCTTCGTCAGCCTGCGGCCACGGCGCGTTGTCGATATCGCCTTCGCCTTTCAGCTCCTGCCACAGGGTAAAGCTAACGTGCGGCGTGAACGGGTTCAGCATGCGAACGACGGCCAGCAGCGCTTCACGCATTAAGGCACGATCCTGCTCGCCGTCCTGCGGGGCTTTCGCCAGCTTGTTCATCAGTTCCATAATAGCCGCAATTGCGGTATTGAAGGTCTGACGACGACCAATATCATCGGTCACTTTCGCAATGGTTTTATGAACGTCACGACGCAGCGCCTGCTGATCTTCAGTCAGGGCAGCAGCGTTCAGCGCCGGGGCATCGCCCAGTGAGGTGTGCTCGTAAACCAGCTTCCAGACGCGTTTCAGGAAGCGGTTTGCGCCTTCCACGCCAGACTCCTGCCATTCCAGCGTCATGTCTGCCGGAGAGGCAAACATCATGAACAGACGCACGGTATCCGCACCATAACGCTCAACCATCACCTGCGGGTCGATACCGTTGTTTTTCGACTTGGACATTTTGCTCATGCCGGTGTAGACCAGCTCGTGACCTTCAGCGTCTTTCGCCTTCACGATACGGCCCTTCTCGTCGCGCTCAACGATCGCGTCAACCGGAGATACCCAGTTACGCTCGCCGTTTGCCCCGACGTAATAGAAGGCATCCGCCAGCACCATGCCCTGGCACAGCAGCTGTTTTGCAGGTTCGTCAGAGTTCACCATGCCCGCATCGCGCATCAGCTTGTGGAAGAAGCGGAAGTAGAGCAGGTGCATGATGGCGTGTTCGATACCACCGATGTAGATGTCTACCGGCAGCCAGTAGTTTGCCGCATCGGAATCAAGCATACCGTCCTGGTACTGCGGGCAGGTGTAGCGCGCGTAGTACCAGGAGGATTCCATAAAGGTATCGAAGGTGTCGGTTTCACGCAGCGCAGGCTGGCCGTTGACGGTGGTTTTTGCCCACTCGGGATCGGCTTTGATCGGGCTGGTGATGCCGTCCATGACCACGTCTTCCGGCAGGATCACCGGGAGCTGATCTTCTGGCGTTGGCATCACGGTGCCATCTTCCAGCGTCACCATTGGAATTGGCGCACCCCAGTAACGCTGACGGGAAACGCCCCAGTCGCGCAGACGGAAGTTAACTTTACGCTCGCCCACGCCAAGGGAGGCCAGCTTGTCGGCGATAGCGTTGAAGCCCTCTTCGAAGCTCAGACCGTTGAACTCGCCGGAGTTGAACAAGGTCCCTTTTTCGGTCAGCGCTTGTTCGGACAGGTCTGGTTCAGAACCGTCAGCCGTCAGAATAACAGGCTTGATGGTCAGGCCATATTTAGTGGCAAATTCATAGTCGCGCTGGTCGTGACCCGGAACAGCCATCACGGCGCCTGTGCCGTATTCCATCAGTACGAAGTTGGCGGCCCAGACAGGGATCGCTTCGCCCGTCAGTGGGTGAATGGCCTTAAAGCCGGTATCAACCCCTTTTTTCTCCATCGTTGCCATATCGGCTTCTGCCACTTTCGTGTTGCGGCACTCGTCGATGAAGGTAGCCAGTTCGGGATTGTTCTCTGCCGCTTTCTGCGCCAGCGGGTGACCTGCGGCCACGGCCAGGTAGGTCGCGCCCATGAAGGTGTCCGGACGGGTGGTGTAGACGGTCAGGGTCTGGTCGTAGTTCTCAACGTTGAAGGTAATTTCCACGCCTTCAGAACGGCCGATCCAGTTGCGCTGCATGGTCTTAACGGTATCTGGCCAGTGGTCCAGATTATCCAGATCGTTCAGCAGCTCATCAGCGTAAGCGGTGATTTTAATAAACCACTGCGGGATCTCTTTACGCTCTACTTTAGTATCACAGCGCCAGCAGCAGCCATCGATAACCTGTTCGTTCGCGAGAACGGTCTGGTCATTCGGGCACCAGTTAACGGCAGAGGTCTTCTTGTACACCAGGCCTTTTTTGTACAGCTCAGTGAAGAATTTCTGTTCCCAGCGGTAGTATTCCGGGGTACAGGTTGCCAGCTCGCGGCTCCAGTCATAGCCAAAGCCCAGCATTTTGAGCTGGTTTTTCATGTACGCGATGTTGTCGTACGTCCACGGTGCCGGCGCCGTATTGTTTTTGACCGCCGCGCCTTCCGCAGGCAGACCGAACGCATCCCAACCGATGGGTTGCAGAACGTTTTTGCCCAGCATGCGCTGGTAGCGCGCAATCACATCACCGATGGTGTAGTTACGCACGTGGCCCATGTGTAGTCGACCAGAAGGATAGGGAAGCATCGACAGGCAGTAATACTTCTCTTTGCTCTCGTCTTCGGTTACTTCAAAGGTGCGCTTCTCGTCCCAGTGTTGCTGGACTTTTGATTCTATCTCTTCCGGGCGGTATTGCTCTTGCATGGCAGCCAGTGGTCCTGTGTTCAATACAGCTACAAATGTAGCCAATGGATGTGGTAATTCAGATCCGCATAGCATAGCCCAAACGCCCGCGTCAAAACAGCCTTTCGCACAAATGCGCTTTGCAGGAATTTACCGGGTCTGTGCTTCACCTGACAAAGCGGCGCTGAAATAAGGTCTATTATTAGAAATAGTTACTTATCCGGGAGGCAAAATGATGAACAAGGTTGCTCAATTTTACCGCGAACTGGTGGCGACACTGACGGAACGGCTGCGTAACGGCGAGCGTGATATCGACGCGTTGGTGGAGCAGGCGCGTGCCCGCGTGTCGCAAACGGGTGAGTTAACGCGAACCGAAGTGGAAGAGGTGACCCGCGCCGTGCGTCGCGATCTGGAAGAGTTCGTGCGCAGCTACCAGGAGAGTCAGGAGGAGGTCACGGACAGCGTTTTCATGCGGGTGATTAAAGAGAGCCTGTGGCAGGAGCTGGCCGATATCACCGATAAAACGCAGCTGGAGTGGCGTGAAGTCTTTCAGGATTTAAACCACCACGGTGTGTACCACAGCGGTGAAGTGGTCGGGCTGGGAAATCTGGTGTGCGAGAATTGCCACCATCATATTGCAGTGTATACGCCGGAGGTCCTGTCGCTGTGTCCGAAATGCGGCCACGATCAGTTCCAGCGTCGGCCGTTTGAACCTTAGGTAAAAGCGCAGGTTTGCGCCCTCTCCCCGTGGGAGAGGGCCGGGGTGAGGGCATCAGGCCGCACTACGCACTATAGTAAGCCAGTCTCTCCGCCAGCAAATCCACAAACGCCTCACGGTCAATATCCACCATCACCGTGGTATTCGGTTTATTCCCCGTCAGCGAGTAGTAGTCCACCACCGTCATCCCCTGGGTGTATTTCCCCTGCGTTTCGACGCCAACCCACCTGTGGACGGTGGTAAACATCTCCGGTTTTAACAGCCAGGCAATGGTGCACGGATCGTGCAGCGGCGCGCCGTGGAATCCCCATTTCTCGGCTTTGTGATACTCCATAAAGAAGTCGAGCAGCTCAGCCACGGTTGTCGCGACCGGATTGCCCACGGAGCGGAAGCGCTCAATGTCGTCTGCCATAATCTGCGCGCGATGCGTCACGTCCAGCCCTGCCATCACAACTGGCAGGCCCGACTGGAAGACGATCTCCGCTGCTTCCGGGTCGACAAAAATGTTGAACTCTGCGGAAGGCGTCCAGTTTCCCAGGCCCATAGCCCCGCCCATGATGACGATACGAGCGATTTTGCTGTGCAGTTCAGGATGGCTGTTCAGCAGCAGCGCGACGTTGGTTTGCGGTCCCGTTGCCACCAGAGTGACGGGTTCCGCGCTCTCGCGCAGCACCTTTGCCATCAGCTCCACGGCGGTGCAGCTTTGCGGCGTGAAGCCAGGTTCCGGCAGCGCCGGACCGTCCAGCCCGCTTTCGCCATGCACGTTATCCGCAATAATTAATTCACGCATCAGGGGCTTGAGGGCGCCGCCGGCGACAGGAATATCCGTGCGCTTGAGCAGCGTCAGCATGCGCAAAACGTTACGCAGGGTTTTATCCGGCGTCTGGTTTCCGGCAGAAGAGGTGACGGCTTTGACGTCGAGCTCGGGGGAGGCAAGTGCAAGGACGAGCGCGATCGCGTCATCATGACCCGGGTCGCAATCGAAAATTATAGGTTGTGCCATAGCGTTCTCCATTCATAGCGTTATTTTGTGACAAGGTTAACGCTGCAATGGGGCACCGACGAGAAGAAGTGAGCGAAAGCGTGAGGCAGTGCGCAATCCGCAGATTGCGCACTGAGAAGGTTAGTGCAGGATTTTCGCGAGGAAATCTTTCGCACGTTCCGATTTCGGGTTGGCGAAGAACTCCTCTTTCGGGGAATCTTCGACAATTTTCCCTTCGTCCATGAAGATCACGCGGTTGGCCACCTTGCGGGCGAAGCCCATTTCGTGGGTCACCACCATCATGGTCATCCCTTCGTGCGCCAGTTCGACCATTACGTCCAGCACTTCGTTGATCATCTCCGGATCGAGCGCCGACGTGGGCTCATCAAACAGCATGGCAACCGGATCCATGCACAGCGCGCGGGCGATCGCCACACGCTGCTGTTGGCCGCCGGAAAGCTGCGCCGGGAACTTATCGGCATGCGCAGAGAGGCCAACGCGTTCCAGGAGCTTCAGGCCTTTCTCGCGCGACGCTTTTTTATCACGCTTGAGCACTTTCACCTGGGCCAGCGTCAGGTTCTCAATAATGGAGAGGTGAGGGAACAGCTCAAAATGCTGGAACACCATACCAACGTGAGAGCGAAGCTGGGCAAGATTGGTTTTCTTGTCGTTGACTTTGGTGCCGTTGACGACGATCTCACCCTGCTGGACCGGCTCCAGTCCGTTAACGGTTTTGATCAGCGTCGATTTACCGGAACCGGACGGTCCGCACACCACTACCACGTCGCCTTTTTTCACTTCGGTGGAGCAGTCGGTCAGCACCTGAAAGTGCCCATACCATTTCGAAACATTTTTCAGGGAAATCATTGTACCGTCCTTTTCTTCAGCCAGCTGACCAACAGCGACGCGCTTAAACTAATCACAAAATAGACCGCTCCCGCAAAGAGCACCATCTCAACCTGCGTACCATCACGCTCACCGATGGTGGACGCGGTACGGAAGAAGTCTGCCAGGCTCAGCACGTAGACCAGGGACGTATCCTGGAACAGCACAATTCCCTGGGTCAGCAGGAGCGGAACCATGGCGCGAAACGCCTGCGGCAGAATAATGAGCTGCATGGACTGCCAGTGCGTCATCCCCAGCGCCAGCGCGGCGCTGGATTGCCCGCGGGAGATACTCTGAATGCCTGCACGGATAATCTCCGAGTAGTAAGCGGCCTCAAACATTGAGAACGCCACCATCGCCGAGATCAGACGGATGTCGGTTTTTGGCGACAGCCCCAGCACGTTTTGCAGGAAGCCGGGCACGATCAGGTAAAACCACAGCAGCACCATTACCAGCGGGATGGAACGGAACACGTTAACGTAGGCGGTCGCAAACCAGGCGAGCGGCTTAAAGCTCGACAGGCGCATGACGGCCAGCAGGGTGCCCCAGACGATACCGACGATAATGGCAATGACGGTGATTTTTAAGGTAATCATCAGTCCATCAAGCAGGTAAGGCATGGATGGAACGATAGAACTCCAGTCAAATTCGTACATTATTTGCCCCCCATGTTGCCCGGCAGGCGAATTTTGCGTTCAACCAGGTTCATCACCAGCATGATGAAAGCGTTAATCAGAACGTAGGCGAGCGTGATCGCGGTGAAGGATTCCCACGCGTGAGCGGAGTAATCCAGCAGCTTGCCCGCCTGCGCGGCCATATCGACCAGGCCGATGGTCGAGGCGATGGCCGAGTTTTTCACCAGGTTCATCATCTCGGAGGTCATCGGCGGAACGATGACGCGGTAGGCGTTAGGCAGCAGCACGTAGCGGTAGGTCTGTGGCAGGGTTAACCCCATCGCCAGACCCGCATTTTTTTGTCCGCGGGGTAATGACTGAATGGCGGCACGCACCTGCTCACAAACGCGCGCAGCGGTAAACAGCCCCAGACACATCATGGAGGAGACAAAGAACTGCACATTCGGATCCAGTTCCGACTTGAACCACATGCCAATATTTTCCGGCAGCAGTTCCGGGATAACCAGATACCAGGTAAAGAACTGCACGATCAGCGGAACGTTACGGAACAGTTCCACGTACAGGGTGCCGAGTGTTGAAAGAAAACGGTTAGGGACGGTGCGCAGAATACCGAACAGAGAACCGACAAGAAACGCGATGATCCACGCCGTTATCGATAATGCCACGGTGACCTGAAAGCCGCTCCACAGCCAGCCAAGATAGGTGGTGTTGCCGAACGGGGCTTGTTGCAGGAATATGCCCCAGTTCCAGTCGATTGACATAATAAACTCCAGAAAAAAAAGGGTAGCAGCGCTACCCTCGAAGATTGGTGAGAAGCTCATTTTTCGCGCTGAGTGGGGAACGACCACTCAACGTATAGTCTGTCCATGCTTCCCGACAATCGAGAGGGCAGGAGATCCCGCCCCTGTTGTTCTAATTAGTTAAGAGCCTTGTCATTTGGAGATTTGAACAGCGCTTTCATGTCGTCAGACAGTTCAAAATTCATGTTCAGGTTTTTTGGTGGAATCGGGTTCTTGAACCATTTGTCGAACCATTTTTCCGCTTCGCCTGAGGTCTGCACCTGGGCGATGGTGTCATCGATCAGCTTTTTGAACTGCGGATCGTCTTTACGCAGCATACAGCCGTAGGCTTCTTTTGACTGCGCGGTACCGACGATATCCCAGTTGTCTGGTTTCTTCGCTTTCGCACGCTCGCCTGCCAGCAGGGCGTCGTCCATCATAAACGCGACGGCACGACCGCTTTCCAGGGTACGGAAGGAGTCGCCATGGTCTTTCGCGCTGATGATGCGCATATCCATTTTCTTCTCGTCGTTCAGCTTGTGCAGCAGCACTTCAGACGTGGTCCCGGAGGTGACAACGACCGCTTTCCCTTTCAGGTCAGCGAAGTCTTTGATCTCACCGCCTTTCTTCGTCAGCAGGCGGGTGCCCACAACAAAGATGGTGTCGGAGAAGGCAGCTTGCTTCTGACGCTCGAGGTTGTTGGTGGTGGAGCCACACTCGAAGTCAAAGGTGCCGTTTTGCAGCAGCGGAATACGGTTCTGTGAAGTGATGGGGATCAGCTTCACCTGCAGGTCAGGTTTGTTCAGCTTTTTCTTCACAGCTTCAACGATGGCGTTGGAGTAATCCTGTGAATAGCCCACGACTTTTTGCGTGTTGTCGTAGTAAGAGAACGGGACAGAAGATTCACGGTGGCCGACCACGATAACGCCGTTTTTGGCAATCTTGTCGAGAGTGCTGCCTGCTGCCGGAGCGTCTTCAGCGTGAACCACGCCTGCGGACATCCCCATAACCAGCATTGCTGTGGCCAGTTTACGTAATTGCATACCCAACTCCTTTTTTATCAGCGCCAGCGACGCATTGATACCCATTGTGATGTTGTTATATCTCGCGCAATGCGAGTGCAGTGTTATGCAAGCTTGTTAACATTTAGTCTGGCTTAATGTAAAGATTTTGCTGCGTTATTGTTTATTTTTGCGAAGCACGCCGCACCATTCAGAGGCAAATATCTCCCGTTGCACCGTTTCGGTGCTACCGATGATCTACGCTGGTGCGACAAGGTTGCACAGTAAGCCAAACTGCGTTTAACTGAATAAACAAAGCAATAGGCGTGCCAGAATTGAAGTCCGGAGGGAATTGTCGGGTGGCGCTGACGCTTACCCGACCTACAAAAGCGAAACAGTAGGCCGGGTAAGCGTCAGCGCCACCCGGCAGGAAGAGGAGGGATTATCGACGACGCTGGCGCAGACTCATCAGCACCGCGCCAAAGCCGAACAGCGCGGTCAGGATCCACAGCGGCCAGTTGCCGGTGCGGGCGTACGGCGTCAGCCCGGTGGTAGGAGTGACGTTGGTGGTCAGCACTTCTCGGGTGAACTGCGGGATCATGGCCTGGATTTCACCCTGCGGACCAATCACGGCGGTGATGCCGTTGTTGGTGCTGCGCAGCAGCGGACGGGCCAGCTCCAGGGAGCGCATGCGTGCCATCTGGAAGTGCTGCCACGGGCCGATTGATTTACCAAACCAGGCATCGTTAGAGATGGTCAGCAGATAGTCCGTATCCGGGCGGAAGTTGTCGCGCACCTGCTCGCCGAGAATGATTTCGTAGCAGATGGCCGCCGTCAGGGCTGCGCCGTGCGCGTGCAGCTGAGGCTGAACGTACGGTCCGCGGCTGAAGGAGGACATCGGCAGATCAAAGAACGGGGCCAGCGGGCGAAGAATTGACTCCAGCGGCACAAATTCACCAAACGGCACCAGGTGGTTCTTGTTGTACCGATCGGTGGAGTGGTAGCTGTATTCGCTGTCTTTGCCGAGCGTAATGATGGTGTTGTAGGTGTCGTAGCGGTTCTGCTGATTCAGACGCGCATCGACAATCCCGGTGATCAGCGTACTGCCACGCGAGAGCAGCAGGTCGTTCATCATGTTGAGGAACGGCTGCTGGTTGATCTCCAGATCGGGAATAGCAGACTCCGGCCAGATAATCAGCTGCGATTTACCCATCACCTCTTCGGTGGCGTTGGCGTAGATCTTCAGCGTATTCAGCAGCTCTTTCTCGTCCCACTTCATCGACTGCGGGATATTCCCCTGCACCATGGAGACCTGCATGGCGCGCGCGGGCTCCGGCGTGAACCACTGGATATAGCGCAGCGGGAAGGGCAGGGCGAACAGCACCAGCGCCACAGCCAGCGGTTTCCAGCATCGTGAAACCAGCGCTAATACCAGCAGGCCGCTAACGACCATCAGCAGGAAGTTAATGGCCTCAACGCCCATGACCGGCGCCATGCCTTTCAGCGGGCCGTCAATCTGACTGTAGCCGAACTGCAGCCACGGGAAGCCGGTCAGCACCCAGCCGCGCAGGAATTCCGTGATCTGCCAGACCACCGGCGCGGCAATGGCAACGCGCAGCCAGGTGGTTTTGGGCCACAGGCGAGAAAGGATGCCGGCGAACAGACCGGTATAGAGCGAGAGATACGCGGCGAGCAGTACCACCAGGAAGACGTTTACCGGGCCCGGCATACCGCCAAACTGGGCGATGCTGACGTAGACCCAGTTAATCCCTGAGCCAAACAGCCCCAGTCCCCAGAAGTAGCCAATAGCGGCAGCCTGCACCGGACGACGGTTCAGGGTCAACCCCTGAAGCCCCATCAGAGAGAGAATGGCCGCAGGCCAGATGTCGTAAGGAGAAAAAGCCAGCGTACCGCTGGCTCCGACTAACAGCGCCAGCAGCAAACGGACGCGCTGGCGTTCAAGCAATGGGGCAAATGCCATTTACATTAATCTTCCAGTTTTGGCACCGGTGAGTCGTCCGGCGTTCTGACGTGAACCTGTATAATACGTCGGCTGTCGGCCATGGCTACTTTGAACTGGTAACCGTCGATGTCAACGGTCTCTCCGCGCGCCGGGAGGTGGCCAAAGGCCTGCATCACCAGCCCGCCAATGGTATCGACCTCTTCATCGCTGAAGTGGGTCCCGAAGGCGTCGTTGAAGTCCTCAATGGAGGCCAGCGCCCGCACGGTCCAGGTGTGGCGGCTGAGCTGACGGAAGTCGATATCCTCTTCTTCGTCATACTCATCTTCGATTTCGCCCACGATCAGCTCAAGGATATCCTCGATCGTGACCAGACCGGAGACGCCACCAAATTCATCAATAACAATCGCCATGTGGTAACGCTGAGAGCGAAACTCTTTCAGCATCCGATCCACACGTTTACTTTCCGGCACAACCACGGCCTGGCGTAACACTTTTTCCATGCTGAAGGCTTCGGCATCGCTGCGCATAAACGGCAGCAGATCTTTCGCCATCAAAATCCCTTCGATGTGATCTTTGTCTTCGCTGATGACCGGGAAACGCGAGTGGGCGGATTCGATGATGACATCGAGACACTCGTCCAGCGTCTGGTTACGTTTCAGGGTGATCATCTGCGAGCGGGGGATCATGATATCGCGAACGCGCTGGTCGGCGATGTCCATAACCCCTTCGAGCATTTCGCGCGTATCTTCGTCGATAAGGTCGTTTTGCCCGGAATCACGAATCAGCTCCAGCAGTTCATCACGGTTTTTCGGTTCGCCGTGGAAAAGCTGGTTCAGAATGAGGGAGAAAAATCCCTTTTTACTGGTTGTCGTGTCGCTACTGTGTGAATTGTCGTCGCTCATGGCGTTTGTTAAGGGTTCTCTTGTTAGTTCAATGTTTACCGCCACGCGATGTCCTTTCGTGGCGGCAGGGGAGTCAGTCCGGTGACTGACTATTCTTTCTCGGCAATGTACGGATCCTCATAGCCCAGAGCAAGCATTATCTCTGTCTCGAGGGACTCCATCTCTTCCGCTTCGTCGTCTTCAATATGATCGTAGCCGAGCAGATGCAGGCTGCCGTGTACCACCATGTGCGCCCAGTGGGCTTCAAGGGGTTTCTGCTGCTCTTTAGCTTCCTGTTCAACCACCTGGCGGCAGATGATCAGATCGCCCAACAGCGGCATCTCGATGCCAGGCGGGGCTTCGAACGGGAAAGAGAGCACGTTGGTCGGCTTATCTTTCCCGCGATAGGTCAGGTTAAGCTCATGGCTTTCTGCTTCATCCACCAGGCGAATCGTGACTTCTGATTCTTCCTGAAACTGGGGGATAACGGCATCCAGCCATTTCTGAAACTGTGCCTCATCTGGCATGCCGGAATTGTCTTCACAGGCCAGCTGTAAATCGAGGATCACCTGACTCATTTCTGTTCTTGCTCCTGCGCTTCGCGCTTACGTTCTGCGGCCAGTTCGGCCTTACGCTTCTGATCTGCCTCTTCCCAGGCTTCATAAGCGTTAACGATACGCGCGACCACCGGGTGGCGTACCACGTCTTCACTGTGGAAGAAGTTAAAGCTGATTTCATCGACCTCGGCCAGCACTTCGATGGCGTGGCGCAGGCCCGATTTGGTGCTGCGCGGCAGATCGATCTGCGTGACGTCGCCGGTAATCACCGCTTTCGAGTTAAAGCCAATACGCGTCAGGAACATTTTCATCTGTTCGATGGTGGTGTTCTGGCTCTCATCGAGAATGATGAACGCATCGTTCAGCGTACGGCCGCGCATGTAGGCGAGCGGGGCCACTTCGATCACGTTACGCTCAATGAGCTTCTCGACCTTCTCAAAGCCCAGCATTTCGAACAGCGCATCGTATAAAGGACGGAGATACGGGTCGACCTTCTGGCTCAGATCGCCAGGCAGGAAGCCCAGTTTTTCACCGGCTTCAACGGCAGGGCGGGTCAGCAGGATACGCCGGATTTCCTGACGCTCCAGCGCATCGACCGCCGCGGCAACGGCCAGATAGGTTTTACCCGTACCCGCCGGCCCCACGCCGAAGGTGATGTCGTGGTCGAGAATATTGGCGATATACTGCGCCTGGTTTGGCGTACGCGGCTTGATGACGCCACGCTTGGTCTTAATGTTGATTGCCTTGCCATAGTCCGGCACGCTCTCCGCGCTCTGCTCAAGCACGCGCGCCTCTTTAATGGCGAGGTGAATCTGCTCCGGTTCGATATCCTGAATTTCGCCGCGCATGGGGGAGGTGTCGACATACAGGCTACGCAGAATGTCCGCAGCGGCGTTGACGCAGATAGGGCGTCCGGTGAGTTTGAAATGATTATCGCGACGATTGATTTCGATACCCAGACGTCGCTCCAGTTGTTTGATGTTGTCATCAAACGGCCCGCACAGGCTCAGCAGGCGAGCGTTGTCTGCTGGCTCAAGGCTAATTTCACGCGTATCTATGTTCAAACTGTTCCTCTTTGATTGATTAACTGACCCGCTGCCACACGGCGCAATAAAACGGTCATTACCGAAATTATTCACGCCACAGAATAAAGGCGCAAGCGTTGCGGAAGATATTGGGGGCGATGAGAGGAAATACAAGGCCTGCCAAAGCGGCAGGCCTGAAGGATTATGGCTGGTAAATCCCAACGCCAGAATCGTTTTCTTTGCGGGTACGCGAGATCACGGATTCCGGTGACTCTGCAATACGCAGGCCCATTTCGTCTTCGGTGCGGACCACTTTCGCGCGCAGCGAGTTGGTCAGCACCTCGACAATCTCGACGTCCACAAACTTACCGATCATATCCGAGGTGCCTTCAAAGTTCACCACGCGGTTATTTTCCGTACGACCAGAGAGTTCCATAATGCTCTTGCGGGAAGTGCCTTCCACCAGAATGCGCTGTACGGTACCGAGCATGCGGCGGCTCCAGGCGTTAGCCTGCTGGTTGATGCGCTCCTGCAGAATATACAGGCGCTGCTTTTTCTCTTCTTCCGGTACATCGTCAACCATATCGGCCGCCGGTGTTCCTGGACGCGCAGAGAAGATGAAGCTGTAGCTGACGTCAAAGTTCACTTCGCCGATGAGCTTCATGGTGCGCTCGAAGTCTTCTGCGGTTTCGCCGGGGAACCCGACGATAAAGTCGGAGCTAATCTGGATATCCGGACGTGCTTCACGCAGCTTACGGATGGTGGATTTGTACTCCAGCACCGTATGGGGACGGCCCATCAGGTTCAGCACGCGGTCAGAGCCACACTGAATCGGCAGGTGCAGGAAGCTCACCAGCTCTGGCGTATCGCGATAAACGTCAATGATGTCATCGGTAAATTCCATCGGATGGCTGGTGGTAAAGCGAATGCGGTCGATGCCGTCAATCGCGGCCACCAGACGCAGCAGCTCAGCAAAGCTGCCGGTCGTGCCGTCGTAGTTCTCACCGCGCCAGGCGTTAACGTTCTGGCCCAGCAGGTTCACTTCGCGCACACCCTGCGCGGCAAGCTGCGCGATTTCAAACAGAATGTCATCTGCCGGGCGGCTGACCTCTTCACCACGGGTGTACGGCACCACGCAGTACGTGCAGTATTTGTTGCAGCCTTCCATGATGGAGACGAAGGCGGTCGGGCCATCGGCACGCGGCTCCGGCAGACGGTCAAATTTTTCGATTTCCGGGAAGCTGACGTCAACGACCGGGCTACGGTTGCCGCGAACCTGATTGATCATCTCAGGCAGACGGTGCAGGGTCTGAGGGCCAAAGACAATGTCCACATACGGGGCTCTCTGGCGGATCAGCTTGCCTTCCTGCGACGCGACGCAGCCGCCCACGCCGATGATCAGGTCCGGATTTTTTCGTTTGAGAAGTTTCCAGCGGCCTAACACGTGAAAGACTTTTTCCTGCGCTTTTTCCCGAATTGAACAGGTGTTCAGCAGCAGCACATCGGCTTCTTTCGCATTTTCAGTCAGCTGGTATCCGTGGGTGGTATCCAGCAGATCGGCCATCTTGGATGAATCGTATTCGTTCATCTGACAGCCCCAGGTTTTTATATGGAGTTTTTTAGTCATCGACTTGCTCAGCTCAGGATTGCAAGCCGCGTATTGTAATGCTTTGGTGGGGTTGTGACCAGTATGAAGGTTATGTGTCTCAGGACCGCAAAAATCCGGTAAACTTAAGGGATTCTCCAATAAGGAAAATTGACCATGACACTCCAACACACCGAAGTTGCCGTTGTCGGCGGCGGTATGGTCGGCGGCGCGCTGGCGCTGGGGCTGGCACAGCAGGGATTTGAGGTAACGGTAATCGAACAGGCGGCTCCGCCAGCCTACGATCCCGCCAGTAAACCGGACGTGCGCATTTCTGCGATCAGCGCGGCATCCGTCGATCTGCTGCGCGGGCTGGGCGTCTGGGAGGCAGTACAGGCGATGCGCGCGCACCCTTACAGCCGCCTCGAAACCTGGGAGTGGGAAAATGCCCACGTCGCGTTTGATGCCGCTGAGCTAAAGCTGCCGCGCCTGGGGTATATGGTGGAAAACAACGTGCTCCAGCGGGCGCTCTGGCAGGCGCTGGAGGCGCATCCGAAGGTGACGCTGCGCGTGCCTGCGTCGCTTAAGGCGCTGCATCCTCACGGGAGCGGCTATCTACTGACGCTCGACAGCGGCGATGAGCTGGCCGTGAAGCTGGTCATCGGGGCGGACGGCGCTAACTCGCAGGTCAGACAGATGGCGGGGATCGGGGTTCATGCCTGGCAGTATGAACAGTCCTGTATGCTGATTACCGCCGAGTGCGAGAATGCGCCGGGTGAAAGCACCTGGCAGCACTTTACGCCGAACGGCCCGCATGCCTTTTTACCGCTGTTTGATAACTGGGCGTCGCTGGTGTGGTACGACAAACCGGCGCGCATTCGTCAGCTGCAGGGGATGAACATGGAACAGCTGCAGCGCGAGATCCTGCTGCACTTCCCGAGCCGTCTGGGGCACGTCACGCCGGTCGCCGCCGGGGCGTTCCCACTCACGCGCCGTCATGCGTTGCAGTATGCCCGCGCAGGCTTAGCGCTGGTGGGGGATGCGGCACACACCATTCATCCGCTGGCCGGGCAGGGCGTGAACCTGGGATATCGTGACGTCGATGCCCTGCTGGATGTCCTGGGCAGCGCCCGCGGACACGCGGAAAACTGGGCCAGCCATCAGGTGCTGAAGCGTTATCAGACGCGACGTATGGCGGATAACTTCATCATGCAGTCGGGGATGGATCTGTTCTATGCGGGGTTCAGCAATGACGTAGCGCCAGTGCGTATTCTGCGTAACATAGGCCTGATGGCCGCGGAACGTGCCGGTGGCCTGAAGCGTCAGGCCCTGAAGTACGCTCTCGGACTCTAAACTTTTTTCCCTCTCCCCGTGGGAGAGGGCCAGGGTGAGGGCATCAGGCCGCACAATTCTGTACAAAAACAAAAAAGCCCGCAGAGCGGGCTTTTTTGTTTTAAGTGGCTGGGGTGCAGGGATTCGAACCCCGGAATGCTGGTATCAGAAACCAGAGCCTTACCGCTTGGCGACACCCCAATTGCGTTAAACAAGCTGCTTAACGACTTTGTAAATTGGCTGGGGTACGAGGATTCGAACCTCGGAATGCCGGAATCAGAATCCGGTGCCTTACCGCTTGGCGATACCCCAACAATTTTTTCTCATTACCGAAATCGATCGATAATCTCAATTTGGTGGCTACGACGGGATTCGAACCTGTGACCCCATCATTATGAGTGATGTGCTCTAACCAACTGAGCTACGTAGCCAGTACTGCAATCTTCGATGGCTGGGGTACCTGGATTCGAACCAGGGAATGCCGGTATCAAAAACCGGTGCCTTACCGCTTGGCGATACCCCAATACCGCGGAGAACCGCAAAATCGAAGAAATATGGCTGGGGTACCTGGATTCGAACCAGGGAATGCCGGTATCAAAAACCGGTGCCTTACCGCTTGGCGATACCCCATCCGTGCAACGCTTACCCGGGAATGGTGCGGGAGGCGAGACTTGAACTCGCACACCTTGCGGCGCCAGAACCTAAATCTGGTGCGTCTACCAATTTCGCCACTCCCGCAAAAAAAGATGGTGGCTACGACGGGATTCGAACCTGTGACCCCATCATTATGAGTGATGTGCTCTAACCAACTGAGCTACGTAGCCATCTTTTTTTCGCGTTACCTTATCGGCGTTGCGGGGCGCATTATGCGTATAGACCCTTGCAGCGTCAACACCTTTTTCAACGAAAATAGCCGGAATGTGACTGTTTGGTTAGGTTGCGAACAGCGTGACCGAATATTCGGCAATTATTGGTTATTAACCGGTTTTAGCTGTGCAAAAGCGGGGCAAAAAAAAAAAGGCCCTGCAGGGCCTGATGATGAAATGCGTGATTATTTGTAGGCTGACTGGTGAACGCCTACCGCACGTCCTGACGGATCGTTCATGGATTTGAACGATTCATCCCATTCAATCGCTTTGGCAGACGAGCAGGCGACGGATGGACCACCCGGCACACACTCCGCAGCGCTCGGTACCGGGAACAGTTCTTCAAAAATTTCACGGTAGAGGTACGCTTCTTTCGAGCCCGGCGTGTTGTACGGGAAGCGGAAGCTTGCGGTTTCCAGCTGTTGGTCAGAAACCTGTTTCGCCGCCACCTCTTTCAGGGTGTCGATCCAGCTGTAGCCTACGCCATCGGAGAACTGCTCTTTCTGACGCCATGCCACGCTCGCCGGCAGGTAGGATTCAAAACATTCGCGCAGGATATGTTTTTCCATTTTACCGTTGCCGCACATTTTATCCTGCGGGTTGATGCGCATCGCCACGTCGAGGAATTTCTTATCCAGGAACGGTACACGCGCTTCGACACCCCATGCCGACATCGCTTTGTTGGCACGCGCGCAGTCAAACATATGCAGCGCCTGGAGTTTACGCACGGTCTCTTCGTGCAGTTCTTTGGCATTTGGCGCTTTGTGGAAGTACAGGTAGCCGCCAAACACTTCGTCAGAACCTTCACCGGAGAGCACCATTTTGATGCCCATCGCCTTGATCTTACGCGACATCAGGTACATCGGCGTGGAGGCGCGAATTGTCGTTACGTCATAGGTTTCAATGTGATAGATCACATCGCGGATCGCATCCAGGCCTTCCTGCACGGTGAAGTGAATTTCATGGTGCACGGTGCCGAGGTGGTTTGCCACTTCCTGCGCGGCTTTCAGATCCGGCGCGCCTTCCAGGCCCACGGCAAAGGAGTGCAGCTGTGGCCACCAGGCTTCTGAGCGCTCCTGATCTTCCACGCGACGCGCCGCAAATTTCTTGGTGATGGCAGAGATCACGGAGGAGTCCAGACCGCCGGAGAGCAGCACGCCGTAAGGTACGTCTGACATCAGGTGGCTTTTCACGGAATCTTCCAGCGCCTGACGCAGCTCGGCTTTGTCCGTCACGTTGTCTTTTACCGCGTCGTAGTCGAACCAGTCGCGCTGGTAGTACGGACGGATCTCGCCGTCTTTGCTCCACAGGTAACTGCCTGCCGGGAACTCTTTGATGGTGCGGCAGACCGGCACCAGGGCTTTCATTTCAGACGCAACGTAGAAGTTGCCGTGTTCATCGTGGCCCATGTACAGCGGGATAATACCGATGTGGTCGCGGCCAATCAGGTAGGCGTCTTTTTCGCTGTCGTACAGGGCGAAGGCAAACATACCCTGCAGGTCGTCCAGAAACTCGGGACCTTTCTCCTGATACAGCGCCAGGATCACTTCACAGTCGGACCCGGTCTGGAACGCGTAGCGGTCGCCGTACTCGGCGCGCAGCGCCTGGTGGTTATAGATCTCACCGTTGACAGCCAGCGCGTGCGTTTTTTTCTCGTTATACAGCGGCTGTGCACCGGCGTTGACGTCAACAATAGACAGACGTTCGTGAGCCAGAATTGCTTTGTCACTGGCGTAAACGCCGGACCAGTCCGGGCCGCGATGGCGCATCAGGCGGGACAGTTCGAGTGCCTTTTTACGCAGTTCGCCCGCGTCAGTTTTAATATCCAGTACGCCAAAAATTGAACACATAACCTTCTCCGTTAACCCTGTTGCTTTGTAATGTTGCTTGCTTATGAAAATGCCGCAAAGGGACAGGACGCGCAAGCGTTTTACGGGTGAAAACGGAAATAGTGCAATGGTGGTTGCGGATCGGTGAAAAACGCGTATGCCATGAGCGATTTTGTTGAAGATTATGCAATAAAAGTGCTTTTTCGTTAGATGTGGTCGTGTTTTGCAGGCGAGAAAATAAAAAACCACGCCCTGAGGCGTGGTTCGGTATCAGATGATGTCAATTTCATCGACGGAGGGGTAAATCCAGCTTGGGCGGAACGGCATTGAGTCAATGTCATCAAGCTGAGAGACGCCTGACAGGACCAGAATCGTCTCCAGGCCTGCCTGGAAACCGGCCAGAATATCGGTGCGCAGGTTGTCGCCGACAATCACGGTCTCTTCAGAGTGGGCCTGCATCTTGTTGAGTGCGGCGCGAATGATCCACGGGCTGGGCTTGCCGACATAGAACGGCTTGCGCCCGGAGATCTTCTCGATACCGGCACACAGCGCGCCGCAGGCCGGATAAAAACCGCGACCGTGGGTATCCGGGTTGGTCGCAATAAAGCGCGCGCCGTTAGCCACAAAGAAGGATGCCTTATGCATCATCTCCCAGTTGTAGGAACGCGTTTCACCCACAATCACAAAGTCCGGGTTGACGTCGGTGATGGTAAAGCCCGCTTTATACAGCTCATGGATCAGCGCGCCTTCACCGACCACATAGGCTTTTTTTCCTTCCTGACGCTTCAGAAAATCCGCCGTGGCCATCGCCGAGGTATAAAACACGCTGTCCGGGACGTCGACCCCCGCCGTGGCAAAGCGGTTTGCCAGATCCTGACCGGTCTGAGAAGGGTAGTTCGTGAGAAGAACCAGAGGCATTCCTTTGTCGATGATGCGGTGAAGAAACTCCGCAGCACCCGGCACGGCAACGTTGTCGTGCATCAGCACGCCGTCGATATCACAAATTACATTCTTAATGGTCATGGACAGTCCGACATTAAAAAAAAGAAGGCGTTACTATAAGGTCCGATCAACTTTCCAGCAAATGCTGCAGCAGAATTCCGTTGAGCATGGCGCGTTTGACCAGCGCGAACGCGCCAATCGCCGAACGATGGTCAAGCTTTGAACGAACCACCGGAAGATTCTGGCGGAATGCTTTCAGCGCCTGGGTGTTAATACAGCCTTCAATCGCGGGGAGCAGCACCTTTTCCGCTTCCACAATTTCACCCGCGATCACCACTTTTTGTGGGTTAAACAGGTTAATGGCGATGGCGATGGTTTTCCCCAGATGGCGCCCCACCTGCTCGATCACTTCACAGGCCAGCGCGTCGCCTTTATTAGCGGCTTTGCAGATGGTGCCTATCTTGCAGTCGTCCAGCGTGACGCGGCTTTGGTACCCCTGTTCAAGCAGATGGCGAACGCGCTGCTCGATGGCGGTGTTGGCGGCAATGGTTTCAAGGCAGCCAAAGTTGCCGCAGTGGCAGCGCTCCCCGAGCGGTTCAACCTGAATGTGGCCGATCTCACCGACGTTACCGTTGCGACCAATAAAAATTCGGCCGTTAGAGATAATGCCTGCGCCCGTACCGCGGTGAACGCGCACCAGAATAGAGTCTTCACAGTCCTGGCTCGCACCAAAGTAGTGCTCTGCCAGCGCCAGAGAGCGAATGTCATGGCCCACAAAGCAGGTCACTTTAAAGCGCTTTTCCAGCGCGTCGACCAGCCCCCAGTTTTCAACCTGAATGTGCGGCATATAGCGGATCACGCCGCTTTCCGGGTCGACCAGACCGGGCAGAATCACCGAGATGGCGATGAGTTCGCGGATCTTGCGCTGACAGCTTTCAATAAACTGCGCGATGGTATTCAGCAGCGCATGCTCCAGCGTCTCCTGGGTGCGTTCCGGAAGGGGATAGTGCTCTTCCGCAATGGCTTTGCTGCTCAGATCGTACAGCGTGAGCGTGGTGTCATGACGGCCCAGACGGACGCCAATTGCCTGAAAATTGCGGGTTTCGGTAATAATGGAGATAGCGCGGCGGCCCCCGGTGGAGGCCTGCTGATCGACTTCTTTGATCAAACCGCGCTCAATGAGCTGGCGGGTAATTTTTGTCACGCTGGCGGGAGCAAGCTGGCTTTGTTCGGCTATCTGAATACGTGAGATTGGCCCGTGTTGGTCAATCAGGCGATATACCGCCGCGCTGTTAAGCTGTTTAACGAGATCGACATTACCGATTTGAGCTTGTCCGCCAGGTGTCATACTTTTACTTACTCAGTGACGACCTCGTTACCATTAACGATGGTCTTAATAATTTTATAATCGTGTGTGAATGCCGTCAGGTTTGCAACCATACCTGGTGCAATTCCGCCAAGCTGTTTATCCACGCCGATAGCGCGCGCAGGATAAAGGGTGGCCATGCGCAGGACTTCATCAAGCGCAATCCCGCAATGCTCAACCAGGTTACGCACCCCTTCAATCATGGTCAAAGAGGAACCGCTCAGCGTACCGTTTTCATCCACACACAGTCCATTGCGGTAGTATATTGTTTTACCGGCAAAAATGAACTGCTCAATATTTGCACCTGCCGGTGCGGTAGCGTCCGTTACCAGGCAGAGCTTGTCACCTTTCAGCCGCTTGGCGTTGCGAATGTTGGTGTAATCAACGTGTAAGCCGTCCGCGATAATGCCGCAGTAAACGTCTGGCTCATCCAGAATCGCGCCAACCAGACCCGGTTCACGACCTGTGATGTATGGCATGGCGTTATAAAGGTGCGTCGCAAAGGTAATGCCCGCACGGAAACCGGCTTTCGCTTCTTTCAGCGTGGCATTTGAGTGGCCCGCTGAAACCACAATTCCGGCGGCGGCCAGTTTGCTGATGACGTCCGTGCCGGTCATTTCCGGTGCCAGCGTCACCTTGGTGATCACATCGGCGTTGGCACACATGTAGTCAACCAGCTCCGCATCAGGTTTACGCACGTAGTCCGGGTTATGCGTTCCTTTCTTGACCATGTTCAGCCATGGCCCTTCCAGGTGCAGACCGAGCGCCTGATTCGGATGTTTGGCCAGGTATTCGCGCATCACGCGGATACCCTGCTTCATCAGGTCATCACTGCTGGTGATGAGCGTTGGCAGATAGCTGGTGCAGCCCGATTTCTCGTTGGCTTTCTGCATGATCTCCAGCGTTTCGACCGTTACCGCATCGGCGGTATCATTGAATTGGACACCGCCGCAGCCGTTGAGCTGTACGTCGATGAAACCGGGGGAGATTACTGCTCCATTGAGTGAGCGCTGTTCAATCTCCGGCGGCAGTTCTGCCAGCGGGCAAACACGTTCAATCAGGCCATTCGCGATAACAATCGCGTGGTCATCCAGAATTTCATGGCCGGTATAAATCCGACCGTGGGTTAAAGCGTACATAACGACCCCCGGTTAAAAAAAGCGGCCGCCTCTTGATAAAGAGGCGGTTATTCAATTACAGACCTTTGATGTTCTCGGCTTCTAACTCGTTGAAGTATTTCAGCGTTTTAACCTTCAGCTCCATCGTGGACGGTTCGTCGCAGACGATGACTGATTTAGGATGCAGCTGCAGACAGCTGATGGTCCACATATGGTTAACGTTGCCTTCAACAGCAGCCTGGAGCGCCTGCGCTTTCACGCCGCCCAGCACCAGAATCATCACTTCTTCAGCATCCAGCAGGGTGCCTACGCCTACGGTCAGGGCGTATTTTGGAACCTGGTTAACGTCACCGTCAAAGAAGCGGGAGTTCGCCACGCGCGTGTCATGGGTCAGCGTTTTAATACGGGTACGGGAAGCCAGAGAGGACGCCGGTTCGTTAAACGCGATATGACCATCATTACCTACACCACCCATGAACAGGTGGATTTTACCGTAGGAACGGATTTTTTCTTCATACTGACGGCATTCTGCGTCAATATCCGGCGCGTTTCCATTCAGCAGGTTAATATTTTCAGCTGGGATATCAACGTGATCAAAGAAATTGCGGTGCATAAAGCTATGGTAGCTTTCCGGGTGGTCTTTCGGTAAGCCAACATATTCATCCATATTGAAGGTCACAACATGTTTGAAGCTAACCTGGCCTGCTTTATGCATCTCAACCAGCGCCTTGTAAGCGGTCAGCGGTGTGCCGCCGGTTGGAAGGCCCAGAACGAAAGGACGATCGGCGGTCGGTTTGAACGCGTTAATGCGGTTTACGATATGGCGAGCGGCCCATTTACCAACTTGTTCTGCAGTTGCCAGGGGAATCAGTCTCATTGTTCACCTCAAAGTTTAAGTAGAAGAGTGGGCGGATGGCTTCGGAACCTGATACTAAAGCGTAACCTGGAAACTTTCAGGCCGGATCAATCCGTCTTGATTTTTTGAATGATAAAATAAGTTTTCACTGTTAGCCAGTGTAAGGGAGGGCTGAATACGATATTTGGTGACAAAAATCACAAAAAATAGGTGTTTAATTTGCGATACGAATTAATTTTTCACACACTCAGACTGCCAGTGAATTATCAACGGTATCTATCGTTCGTGACACAATAAAAACATAGTTTATGCGCGAGCCTGAAAAAGGGTCTCGTAGGGGGAATAGGATGAATATTTTAGGTTTTTTCCAGCGCCTCGGTAGGGCTTTGCAGCTCCCTATCGCCGTGCTACCGGTTGCAGCGCTGCTGCTGCGATTCGGGCAACCCGATCTTCTCAACGTACCGTTTATTGCTCAGGCTGGCGGTGCCATTTTTGACAACCTGGCGCTGATTTTCGCCATCGGTGTTGCCTCTAGCTGGTCAAAAGACAGCGCGGGTGCCGCAGCGCTGGCAGGGGCAGTCGGTTATTTCATCCTGACGAAAGCGATGGTAACCATTAACCCAGAAATCAACATGGGCGTGCTGGCAGGTATCATTACCGGTCTGGTGGGTGGTGCTGTGTACAACCGCTGGGCAAACATTAAGCTGCCAGACTTCCTGAGTTTCTTTGGCGGCAAACGTTTCGTGCCGATCGCGACCGGTTTCTTCTGTCTGGTTCTGGCCGCTATCTTTGGCTACGTCTGGCCACCGGTACAGCATGCGATCCATGCGGGTGGTGAGTGGATTGTTTCAGCGGGTGCACTTGGCTCAGGTATCTTTGGTTTTATCAACCGTCTGCTGATCCCAACCGGTCTGCATCAGGTGCTGAACACTATCGCATGGTTCCAGATTGGTGAGTTCACCAATGCTGCGGGCACCGTATTCCACGGCGACATCAACCGCTTCTACGCGGGTGACGGCACCGCAGGCATGTTCATGTCTGGCTTCTTCCCAATCATGATGTTTGGTCTGCCGGGCGCTGCGCTGGCAATGTACCTGGCTGCGCCAAAAGCGCGTCGCCCAATGGTTGGCGGCATGCTGCTGTCCGTTGCGATTACCGCGTTCCTGACCGGCGTAACCGAGCCGCTGGAATTCCTGTTCATGTTCCTGGCGCCGGTGCTGTACCTCATGCATGCGGTCCTGACCGGTATCAGCCTGTTTGTGGCGACGCTGCTGGGTATCCATGCTGGCTTCTCCTTCTCTGCAGGCGCGATCGACTACGTGTTGATGTACAACCTGCCGGCGGCAAGCAAGAACGTCTGGATGCTGGTGGTAATGGGTCTGGTCTTCTTCGTCATCTACTTCGTGCTGTTCACTGCGGTTATTCGTATGTTTAACCTCAAAACGCCGGGCCGCGAAGACACCAAAGACGAAGTGGTCACCAGCGAAGCCAACAGCAATACCGAAGAGGGTCTGACCCAGCTGGCGACCAGCTATATCGCTGCCGTTGGGGGGACTGACAACCTGAAAGCCATTGATGCCTGTATCACCCGTCTGCGTCTGACGGTAGGTGACTCGGCGCGCGTCAGCGACGCAATGTGTAAACGCCTTGGTGCATCGGGCGTGGTTAAACTGAACAAACAAACTATCCAGGTTATCGTGGGTGCCAAAGCGGAATCCATCGGTGACGAAATGAAGAAAGTGGTTGCCCGTGGACCGGTCGCGGCGGCATCAACCGACAGCGCGCCTGCGTCGACGGCTGCCCCGGTAGCGAAACCGCAAGCCGTGCCTAACGCCGTGACGGTGGCCGCGCTGGTCTCTCCGGTAACGGGTGACGTGGTTGACCTTGAGCAGGTGCCTGATGAAGCGTTCGCCAGCAAAGCGGTCGGTGACGGTGTGGCGGTGAAACCAACGGATAAAACCGTGGTGTCTCCTGCTGCCGGTACCATCGTGAAAATCTTCAACACCAACCACGCGTTCTGCCTCGAAACCGAAAAGGGTGCGGAGATCGTTGTCCACATGGGTATCGATACCGTTGCGCTGAATGGTCAGGGCTTTACTCGCCTGGTGGATGAGGGCGCTGAAGTGGTGGTCGGGCAGCCGATTCTGGAAATGGATCTGGACTTCCTGAATGCCAACGCGCGTTCCATGATAAGCCCGGTGGTTTGCAGCAACATTGACGACTTCAGCGGTCTGGTCATCCAGGCGAAAGGTCAGGTTGTTGCGGGTCAAACCCCGCTGTATGAGATTAAAGGCAAGTAATCGCTCCTGAGTAGAGTCATGCCTTAAGCGGCGGGGGATATCCTCCGCCGCTTTTTTTTGCAGCAAATGCCCCCATTATTTTCATCTGATACGTATTTTCCGTAACTAAGGGTTGTCACTACGTCCGGCTTATAAGATCATATGCCGTTATACGTTGTTTACGCTTTGAGGAATCCACGATGAGTGAGGCAGAAGCCCGCCCGAGTAACTTTATTCGTCAGATCATCGATGAAGATCTGGCCAGTGGTAAGCACACCACAATTCATACCCGTTTCCCGCCGGAGCCGAATGGCTACCTGCATATCGGGCATGCGAAGTCCATCTGCCTGAACTTTGGCATTGCGCAAGACTACCAGGGACAGTGCAACCTGCGTTTCGATGACACCAACCCAGTAAAAGAAGACATCGAATACGTTGAGTCCATCAAAAATGACGTGCAATGGCTGGGCTTCAACTGGTCTGGCGATATCTGCTACTCCTCTGACTATTTTGATCAGCTGTATGCCTACGCGGTAGAGCTCATCAACAAAGGTCTGGCGTATGTAGACGAACTGTCTGCAGATGAGATCCGTGAGTACCGCGGTACGCTGACCGCACCGGGTAAAAACAGCCCGTTCCGCGATCGCAGCGTGGAAGAGAACCTGGCGCTGTTTGAAAAAATGCGTGCCGGTGGTTTCGAAGAAGGCAAAGCGTGCCTGCGTGCCAAAATCGATATGGCGTCTCCGTTCATCGTGATGCGCGACCCGGTGCTGTACCGCATTAAATTTGCGGAACACCACCAGACCGGCAACAAGTGGTGCATCTACCCGATGTACGACTTCACCCACTGCATTAGCGATGCGCTGGAAGGCATTACGCACTCCCTGTGTACGCTGGAGTTCCAGGACAACCGTCGTCTGTACGACTGGGTGCTGGATAACATCACCATTCCTGTGCATCCGCGTCAGTACGAGTTCTCTCGTCTGAATCTGGAATACACCGTGATGTCCAAGCGTAAGCTGAACCTGCTGGTCACCGACAAGCACGTTGAGGGCTGGGACGACCCGCGTATGCCAACCATCTCTGGTCTGCGCCGCCGTGGCTACACCGCTGCGTCAATCCGTGAGTTCTGCAAGCGTATCGGCGTGACCAAGCAGGACAACACCATTGAGATGGCGTCTCTGGAATCCTGCATTCGTGAAGACCTCAATGAAAATGCCCCGCGCGCGATGGCCGTTATCGACCCGGTGAAGCTGGTTATCGAAAACTATCCGCAGGGCGAGAGCGAGCTGGTCTCCATGCCTAACCATCCGAACAAACCGGAAATGGGAAGCCGCGACGTGCCGTTCAGCGGCGAGATCTGGATTGACCGCGCTGACTTCCGCGAAGAAGCTAACAAGCAGTACAAGCGTCTGGTGCTGGGTAAAGAAGTGCGTCTGCGTAATGCTTACGTCATCAAAGCCGAGCGCGTTGAAAAAGATGCGGAAGGGAATATCACCACCATCTTCTGTTCTTATGACGCTGAGACGCTGAGTAAAGATCCGGCGGATGGCCGCAAGGTGAAAGGCGTTATCCACTGGGTGAGCGCATCCCACGCGCTGCCGGTAGAGATTCGTCTGTACGATCGCCTGTTCAGCGTGCCTAACCCAGGTGCGGCGGAAGACTTCCTGGCGACCATTAACCCGGAATCTTTGGTGATCAAGCAGGGTTATGCGGAGCCTTCTCTGAAAGCGGCTGAAGCAGGCAAAGCGTTCCAGTTCGAACGTGAAGGTTACTTCTGCCTGGACAGCCGTCACAGCACGGCGGAAAAACCGGTATTTAACCGTACCGTGGGTCTGCGTGATACCTGGACGAAGATCGGCGAATAATATTGCTGCTCTGGTCAATGAGAAACAAACGCCGCATTATGCGGCGTTTTTTTATTTAACGATCAGAGTATTAAGCCAGGGGTTAAAGTGGCGTCATGAAAATAACAGGTCAATGAGGTGCTACTTATTTTTTTAAAAAAAGTTTGTGTCATTACGAAATTCAAAAGGGTTATAAAAAAGGAAACCGATCCCATGCCTGGACACTGAAATAGCTGAGAATTTCCCGTCATTCCTCGCCTTCCTGTAAATGTTACAAAGCACTACCAATTATGTGCACTTCGTCATAATCCTGACTTTTGCCCGCTGAAAAGCATTGATAATTCGCGTCGCGAAAAATAACCTAAAGACGGTAGTTAATTCGAGGGTATTTAACACTACCCCTGACCATTTGGTCTTTTTTATTTACGCCGTTTCAGGCGTTTTAATTCGTCAAAGAGGAATAATCTATGCGTACGTTCAGTGGCAAACGTAGTGCGCTGGCGCTGGCTATTGCCGGTGTGACAGCAATGTCGGGCCTGGTGATTGCGCCAGAGGCAAAAGCAGCGGGTTTCATCGAAGATTCTACCCTCACGGGCGGTATTTATTACTGGCAGCGTGAGCGTGACCGTAAAGACGTCACTGAAGATAAATACAAAACCAACCTCTCGCACGCCACCTGGAACGCCAACCTGGACTTCCAGTCAGGCTACGCCGCGGATATGTTCGGTCTGGATATCGCCGCGTTCACCGCGATCGAAATGGCGGAAAACGGCGACAGCGGCCACCCGAACGAAATCGCCTTCTCCTCCAGCAACAAAGCCTATGATGAAGACTGGTCCGGGGATAAGAGCGGTATCAGCCTCTACAAAGCCGCAGCGAAATTCAAATACGGCCCGGTCTGGGCGTGTGGGGGCTATATTCAGCCAACCGGCCAGACGCTCTTAGCCCCACACTGGAGCTTTATGCCGGGTACCTATCAGGGTGCAGAAGCCGGGGCTAACTTTGACTACGGTGACGCAGGTGCGCTGAGCTTCTCCTATATGTGGACCAACGAGTACAAAGCACCGTGGCACATTGAAATGGACAAGTTCTACCAGAACGATAAGAAAACCAAAGTCGATTACCTTCACTCGCTGGGTGCGAAATACGACTTCAAAAACGATCTGGTTCTCGAAGCGGCATTCGGCCAGGCGCAAGGTTATATCGATCAATACTTTGCCAAGGCCAGCTATAAGTTTGATATTGCGGGTAGCCCGCTGAGTACCAGCTACCAGTTCTACGGTACGCGCGACAAAGTCAGTAACGGTGGCGTCAATGATATCTACGACGGCACCGCGTGGCTGCAGGCGTTAACCTTCGGCTACAAGGTCGGTCAGGTTGATTTGCGTCTGGAAGGCACATGGGTGAAAGCGGAAGGGCAGCAGGGCTACTTCCTGCAGCGTATGACCCCGACCTATGCTTCCTCCAACGGTCGTCTTGATATCTGGTGGGATAACCGCTCCGACTTCAACGCCGACGGTGAGAAAGCAGTCTTCTTCGGCGCGATGTATGACCTGAAAAACTGGAACCTGCCGGGCTGGGCCGTGGGCGCTTCTTATGCTTACGCCTGGGATGCAAAACCAGCCGACATGGCAACACCGGATGCTTACTACGATCCAAACTATCGCCTGAAAGAGTCTTCCTACAGCCTGGATGCTATCTATACCCTGCAGGATGGCCGCGCGAAAGGCACGATGTTCAAACTGCACTTCACCCAGTACGACAACCACTCCGATATCCCGAGCTACGCGGGCGGTTACGGCAACATCTTCCAGGATGAACGTGACGTGAAATTCATGGTTATCGCACCGTTCACCATCTTCTGATGAATCGTCCGGCGGGTTAGATCCCGCCGGACCGGAGACTGCAAATGATGAAAAAAATCGTAATCGTCGCGCTGTTGGCATCGGGGCTGGTGGCGTGTGCCCAGACTCAGGCACCGAAAGAGGACTCCCGTCTCAAGGAGGCCTACAGCGCCTGTATTAATACTGCGGAAGGTTCGCCGGAGAAAATTGAAGCCTGCCAGAGCGTGCTGAACGTGCTGAAGAAAGAGAAAGCGCACGAGCAGTTCGCGACGCAGGAGAATGTCCGCGTGATGGATTACCAGGCCTGTATCCAGGCACGTAAAACCGGTAACGATCAGGAAGTGGCGAAGCGTTGCGATAAGATCTGGAACGAGATACGCAATAATAATAAATAAGTTGCTTTACGCCCGGTGGCACTGTGCCACCGGGCTTTTTTCTGGCAAAAAAAAGCCAACCTTACGGCTGGCTCAGAGTATGAACACTCACTTATTTTGCGTCATGCGCATGTTCATTTTCGCGGCAATCGCCTTCAGCGCAGTGACCATAAAGGTACAGGCTGTGGTTGGTCAGACGGATGCCGTGACGCGCGGCGATTTCACGCTGGCGCGCTTCGATAGAGTCATCGCTAAATTCAATGACCTTGCCACAGTCGAGGCAGATCAGGTGATCGTGGTGCTGCTGCTGGGTCAGTTCGAAGACAGATTTACCACCTTCGAAATTATGACGGGTGACAATGCCCGCGTCATCAAACTGGTTCAGCACGCGATAGACGGTAGCCAGCCCAATCTCTTCACCCATGTCGATAAGACGTTTATAAAGGTCTTCCGCACTGACATGGTGATTGTCTGGACCCTGAAGCACTTCGAGGATTTTTAACCGAGGAAGCGTAACTTTCAGGCCAGCCTTCTTTAATGCGGTATTGTTGTCAGTCATGCGGAATCTGTCCTGTTGCTAAACGATTCACTTCTGTAGGAAGTGACAGAAAATGCACCCGGGATAATGCGTCTCATTATAGAACTGCCATGGCTAAATGAAAACTGCAAGTCTCAGGCAAAATAGGCTTATAAAAATGGGGTATCACCAACAAACTTGCTCGGTGGAAAACCACATTTTATCAGGGAGACATTGTACAGGTCTGGGCGAAAAAGTTAAAAGATTGTAGCAATTAATTTAATCGGTTTGACCTGATGCGCGGGCGCAACCGCCGTTGCGCCGCGATAAAAATCAGGCGTTGAGAATATCGTCCAGGTGCAGTTCTTCACGGATCTGCTTAACCCATTTCTCGACGCGCTCTGCAGTCAGTTCTGGCTGACGGTCTTCGTCGATGGCCAGACCCACGAAGTGATCGTCATCGGCCAGACCTTTGGACGCTTCGAAGTGGTAACCGGCGGTTGGCCAGTGGCCGACGATCACAGCGCCATTCGGCTCAATGATGTCGCGGATGGTACCCAGCGCGTCACAGAAGTACTCGGCGTAGTCTTCCTGGTCGCCACAGCCAAACAGGGCAACCAGCTTACCGTTGAAGTCCACTTCTTCCAGCGTCGGGAAGAAATCATCCCAGTCGCACTGGGCTTCGCCGTAGTACCAGGTCGGAATACCCAGCAGCAGAATGTCATAGCCTTCGAGATCTTCTTTGCTGCTCTTGGCGATGTCATGCACATCAGCAACGTCTTTACCGAGCTGTTTTTGAATGTTTTTCGCGATATTTTCGGTATTGCCGGTATCACTGCCAAAGAAAATGCCGATGATTGCCATGAGTAAAATAACCTCTTGAAACTTAATAGTATGGTGGCGCAATTCGGCCACGGATAAGGGCAATAATAGCAGAACTGGCAACCCTGCGGAAACAGCTATCGCGCAGGACTGCACTCTGTGCTACATGAAAAGGGTAATTAAGGGAATTTTCAGACTTATGCCTGGCTGCGCAGCATCTCAAGCTGGGCGATCAACATCTCTTCAATGAGCTCGCTGCGGCTAATCTTTCGCGCGTCGGCCAGCTCGTTAAGCGCATCGACCGCGTCGGCGTTGAGCTTCAGTTCGACACGCTTAAGCCCACGATTTTTATCGCGTTTAAGCTGATTGCGTTTATTGATACGCAGCTGTTCATCGCGCGAAAGCGGATTCGTCTTCGGTCGTCCCGGGCGACGCTCATTCGCGAACAGATCTAGTGTCGTACGGTCCGTTTGTTCTTTGGCCATGATTCTGAGACTTCGGGGGAAACACGCCGCCCTGCTAATGCCCGGGCGATAAGCGCGCCATCATACATCACCAAAAACGGCGCGCCAACGACTAGAAGCCCGCAGCCTTCCAGTCGCTCTCTTTTTAATCAATTTGCAGTATCAGCAAGATAGCGGCGAATGGCGCGCTGCACGGCGTCAGGTTTTTCTGCATGCACCCAGTGTCCGGCTCCGGCAATGACGTGGGCACGAGCCTGCGGGAATTGCGCCAGTATGGCGTCGCGGTACGCGTCGGTAACGTAAGGGGAATTGCCGCCGCGAATAAAGAGGGTAGGGTGTGGCCAGGCGGGTACGGTTTGCCAGCCCACGATATTGTTGTATTGGTCCCAGAGTACCGGCACGTTAAAACGCCACTGGCCGTCAACAAATGACTTCAGCAGGAACTGGACGACGCCTTCTTCATCAAGATGCTCACGCATGACGGCAGCCGCCTGCTGACGCGTCGCGGCACCCGCTTCGGTGACCGCATTGATGGCGGCAAAAATTTCGTCGTGACGGCGGACGTCGTAATCCACGGGCGCAACATCAATCACCACCAGGCCGTTAATACGCTCCGGGGCCAGCGCCGTCAGGGCCATCACCGCTTTACCGCCCATTGAATGCCCGATGAGGGTCACCTTTTGCAAGTCGTTGGCATCCAGCGTATCCAGCAGATCCTGCGCCATCGCGGCGTAGGTCATCTCGTCGGAACGGCCGGAAAGACCGTGGTTGCGCATATCGACCTGAAGAATATCGTGGTCGGTAACCAGATCGCGCGCCAGCACGCCCAGGTTATCCAGGCTGCCAAAAAGCCCGTGAACCAGTACGATGGGAGAATTATTGTTCGGCGATTGTGCAGTTTGCGCTCGGGTATTCAATTTCATGGCAAAGTTCTTTTTTTACGTATGTCAGGTTAGGGTATCATGTTGACCATTCTGCCGCCCGGCTGCAAGGTTCCAGTTTAATCTGACTTTTGCCGCCAACCTGGTTTGACGCTATCCGCTGTTGGGATTTGATCTTATAATCCCAATGACTTGTATTCAGATAAGATATCGCACTGGATTAAGATGAAAACAATCGAAGTTGATGACGAACTCTATCAGTATATTGCCAGCCAGACGCGGCATATCGGGGAGAGCGCGTCCGACATTTTACGGCGCATGCTTAAAATTTCCGCCGCTTCACAGCCTGCTACCCCAGTCATCAAAGATGTCGTGTCTCAGCCAAGCGTTGTTGCACAAGCAAAACCTGCCGTGACACCGGCAAAAGATAAAGTGCGCGCGATGCGCGAGCTGCTGCTTTCCGATGAATATGCGGAGCAAAAAAAGGCGGTTAACCGCTTTATGCTGGTGCTTTCTACACTTTATTCACTGGATAACAAAGCGTTTGCTGAAGCGACCGAGTCGCTGCACGGTCGTACTCGCGTCTACTTCGCGGGCGACGAGCAGACGCTGCTGCAAAATGGCAATCAAACCAAACCCAAACATGTTCCTGGCACCCCGTACTGGGTGATCACCAATACCAATACGGGCCGCAAGTGCAGCATGATTGAACACATCATGCAGTCCATGCAGTTCCCGGCGGAATTGATTGAGAAGGTTTGCGGTACAATTTAACCCTTGCATCAGAAGGACCCGGTAATGGCAAATCACAGCCGTGCAGGCCAACCTGCACAACAAAGCGATTTGATTAACGTCGCTCAGCTGACCGCGCAGTATTACGTGCTGAAGCCGGTCGTGGGCAACGCAGAACACGCAGTGAAGTTTGGTACATCTGGTCACCGCGGCAGCGCGGCTCGCCACAGCTTTAACGAACCGCACATTCTGGCGATTGCTCAGGCCATTGCGGAAGAGCGCGCTAAAAATGGCGTTACCGGTCCTTGCTACGTGGGGAAAGATACCCATGCGCTGTCTGAACCGGCCTTTATCTCCGTGCTGGAAGTTCTGACTGCGAACGGCGTCGATGTGATTGTTCAGGAGAACAACGGCTTCACCCCAACGCCTGCGGTCTCTAACGCCATCCTGGTGCACAACAAAAAAGGTGGCGCGCTGGCTGACGGTATCGTGATCACGCCATCCCACAACCCGCCGGAAGACGGCGGCATCAAATACAACCCGCCTAACGGTGGCCCGGCAGACACCAACGTCACCAAAGTGGTGGAAGATCGTGCGAACGCCCTGCTGGCTGACGGTCTGAAAGGCGTGAAGCGCATCTCTCTGGATGCGGCCATGGCGTCCGGCCACGTAAAAGAGCAGGATCTGGTTCAGCCGTTCGTGGAAGGGCTGGCGGAGATCGTCGATATGGCGGCTATCCAGAAAGCCGGCCTGAAGCTGGGCGTGGATCCGCTGGGCGGCTCCGGTATTGAATACTGGAAACGTATTGCCGAGCACTACAAGCTGGATCTGACCATCGTGAACGATCACGTCGATCAGACCTTCCGCTTTATGCACCTGGACAAAGACGGCGCGATCCGTATGGACTGCTCCTCCGAGTGCGCGATGGCGGGCCTGCTGGCGCTGCGTGATAAATTCGATCTGGCGTTTGCAAACGACCCGGATTACGACCGCCACGGTATCGTCACTCCTGCCGGGCTGATGAACCCGAACCACTATCTGGCCGTTGCGATCAACTACCTGTTCCAGCACCGTCCGCAGTGGGGCAAAGAGGTGGCTGTCGGTAAGACGCTGGTGTCCTCCGCGATGATCGACCGCGTGGTCGAGGCGCTGGGCCGCAAGCTGGTGGAAGTACCTGTGGGCTTCAAATGGTTTGTTGACGGTCTGCACGACGGCAGCTTTGGCTTCGGTGGTGAAGAGAGCGCGGGGGCCTCTTTCCTGCGCTTCGACGGCACGCCGTGGTCAACCGATAAAGACGGCATCATCATGTGCCTGCTGGCGGCAGAAATCACCGCGGTCACCGGTAAAAACCCGCAGGAACATTACAACGACCTGGCAGCACGCTTTGGTGCGCCAAGCTATAACCGTATTCAGGCCAGCGCAACGTCTGCCCAGAAAGCGGCCCTGTCCAAACTCTCTCCGGAGATGGTCAGTGCAAGCACCCTGGCGGGCGATCCGATCACTGCGCGTCTGACGGCGGCACCGGGTAACGGTGCGTCTATTGGTGGTCTGAAAGTGATGACCGAAAACGGCTGGTTCGCTGCGCGTCCATCCGGTACGGAAGATGCGTATAAAATCTATTGCGAAAGCTTCCTCGGCGCTGAGCATCGTCAGCAGATTGAGAAAGAAGCGGTAGAGATTGTCAGCGAAGTGCTGAAAAACGCGTAAGTGCGGTTTGTGTGCCGGGCGGCACTGCGTTTGCCCGGCCTACAACAACGATCGTAGGCCCGGTAAGCGCTAGCGCCACCGGGCTTTTTTTCAACTGTGCTTATTCTTCAATTCAAACCGTGGTGACACCAGACCGTACAGCGTCCAGCCCATAAAGGTCACCATCGCACCATACAGCATCGCTTCCTGTCCGGAGGAATAGAGCGCATAGAAGCTGTAGATTGCGCCAATCAGCGCCACGATATTGGCCGCACGCGCCTTGCGCGGATCCACCTTCGCAACCTTCTGAATAATCACCAGCGCCGCCATCGACAGAATATACGGAATGATGTTCGTCACCACCGCCAGGTTGACCAGCACGTTGAACTGGCTGTTCAGCGACGGGCTAATGGTCATCAGCGACAATCCGCTCTGGAAGATAACAATCGCCAGCATGCCCTGCACCGGTGCATCGGCTTTGGTGACGCGGGAGAAGATTTTTGGGAAGTAACCTTCATCAGCCGAAGATTTAAATACCTGTGCGATGGTGAATTGCCAGCCAAGCAGTGAACCGCAGCATGACATGACCATCAGACCCATAATCACTTTCCCGACTTCCGGCGTGAACATCTGCGCGAAGGCCAGTCCGAACGGCGCCGTGGAGTTGGCCAGATCCATGTTCGGAACGATGCCCGCGATGACGTTTGTCGAGACGATATAGATCACCGCTGCACCCAGCGTACCGCCGAGGACCGCAATCGGCACGTTCTTTTCAGGGTTATCAACCACTTCTGCGTTCGCGCAGGCGGATTCCAGGCCCAGGAAGGCCCAGAGCGTCATGGCGATAGAAGAGCCGACTGCGCTGAAGAACGGCACATGGTGCGGGTTCCAGGAGTTGGCGTACAGGGTCGGGCTGAACCAGAACCAGCCGATGATGCACAGGCCGACGACTGGAATAATTACGCCCCAGACGGTGATGCTGGAGAGCTGTCCGGTGATACGCGCCCCGCCAAAGTTAGCCACGGTGCAGATCCACAGCACGCCGATGGTGGCCAGGCCAATCTGTACCGGGCTAAGCGTCGCGCCAAACAGCTCCGTACCGTAGCCCACGGCGGAGATGGCAATCGCCACGTTGGCGATCAGCAGTGACACCCCGTAGGTATAGTTGGCCATAAAGTTGCCAGACTTACCAAAGGCATACTCGGCGTAGCCCCCCATGCCGCCTGACTTGCGGCTGAACATCCCGCACTTGGCAAACGCCCACGCCAGCGCCATCGAGCCGACGGCGGTCACCAGCCAGGAGATAATTGAAATGGTTCCTACTTCGGCAAGCTTGGTGGGCAGCATAATGATCCCTGAACCCATCATGTTCACCATGGTGAGGATGGTCAGCTGCACCACGCCCATCTTATTGGACTTACTCATAATTTCTCTCCTTTCAGCAGCGCGGGCTGAGCGGCGGGTTGTTTGATGACGTTACAGCGAACCTGTTTGCGGCCCTCGCACTCTTCGACGTACACACCCTGCAGCTCCGGCGCGAAGCCCGGCAGCAGGTTGATGCCTTCTTCCAGCGCGGCGAAGTAGCGCAGCACGGAGCCGCCCCAGACCTCCCCTGGAACCACGCACAATACCCCCGGTGGATAAGGGAGGGCGCCTTCCGCGGCGATGCGGCCTTCCGCGTCGCGCAGGGAGACCAGTTCCACTTCTCCGCGCAGATAGGCGTAGTTCGCGTCCTGCGGGTTCATCATCACGCGCGGGAAGTGAGACTTGCGGAACATCTCTTTCTGCAGCTGTTTGACATTGTGACGGGCGTACAGGTCATGCATCTCCTGGCAGATCTGGCGCAGGGTGTAATCCGCGTAACGTTCCGGATGTTGTCTGCAGATGGAAGGCAGCACCTCTTTTAATGGAGCATCGCTCTCGAGCAGTTTTTCGAAACGCACCAGCTGCGCCACCAGCTGCTGCAGCTTGCCCATATCTTCCGCAGGCGTGAGCAGGAACAGGATCGAGTTGAGATCGCATTTCTCCGGCACGATGCCGTTTTCACGCAGGAAGTTGGCGAGGATGGTGGCAGGCACGCCGAAGTCGTCATACTCCCCGGTGCGGGCGTTAATGCCCGGCGTGGTCAGCAGGAGCTTGCACGGGTCGATAAAATACTGATGCTCGGCGTAGCCTTCAAAAGCGTGCCAGTTTTCACCCGGTACGAAGTGGAAGAAGCGCAGATCGGTCGCAATCTCCGCCGTGTCCCAGCTTTCCCACGGACGGCCATCCACCGTCTCCGGCACGAACGGTCGCAGATACTGGCAGTTCTCCAGGATTAGTTTTCGCGTCTCAATCCCGTTCACCACGCAGTCCATCCACATGTTGCGGCCGCTCTGGCCTTCATGCATACGGGCGTTGATGTCCAGCGCGGCAAACAGCGGATAGAACGGGCTGGTTGAGGCGTGCATCATAAAGGCATTATTCAGCCGCTTATGCGGGACATAGCGCTGCTGACCTTTGATGTGGCTGTCTTTCTTGTGAATTTGCGAGGTCTGGGAGAAGCCGGCCTGCTGTTTATGCACGGACTGGGTAACCAAAATCCCCGGGTCGTTTTCGTTCAGCTCCAGCAGCAGCGGCGAGCAGTCGGCCATCATTGGAATAAACTGCTCGTAACCCACCCAGGCCGAGTCAAACAGGATGTAATCACACAGGTGCCCAATCTTATCCACCACCTGGCGGGCGTTGTAGATGGTGCCATCGTAGGTGCCCAGCTGGATCACCGCCAGACGGAACGGACGCGCATCGCGTGCACGACCGGGTGCGACTTCTGCCACCAGCTCGCGAAGATAGCTTTCTTCAAAACAGTGGGCGTCAATGCCGCCGATAAAGCCGTACGGGTTGCGCGCGGTTTCCAGATAGACCGGCGTTGCGCCTGCCTGAAGGAGGGCACCGTGATGGTTGGATTTGTGGTTATTACGGTCGAACAGCACCAGGTCGCCCGGGGTGAGCAGGGTGTTAAGCACCACTTTGTTGGATGACGAGGTGCCGTTGAGAACGAAGTAGGTCTTATCGGCATTAAAGACCTTCGCCGCATACTGCTGTGCGATGCACGGCGCGCCCTCGTGAATCAGCAGATCGCCCATTGCCACGTCGGCGTTGCACAGATCGGCGCGGAAAAGCGTCTCGCCAAAGAAATCAACGAACTGATTACCGGCAGGATGGCGGCGGAAGAACTGGCCGCCCTGATGCCCCGGACAGTCAAACGCGCTGTTGCCCTGTTTTACATAGTCGACAAGGGCGCGGAAAAACGGCGGGCGCAGCTGGGTTTCATACTTCAGGGCAGCCGCCTCCAGCTGTCGTCCATAAAAGTCGTTGCTGGTGTCTGAATACTCAAATACGCCATGAATGCGCGATAAATAATCTGCCGGAATGAATTCTTCTTTATGCGTCGCGACAAAAACAGGAATGCCAAATCCGGTGGCTTCTATTTCTTCCAGTATGCCATCGGTAATATCACTGACCGCCAGCACAATAGCGGCAACGTCGATATAATCCGAGGCCCGGACATCCACCAGTTCACGCTGGGTGGTAAAGCAATCCGGACAGGCGCGGCTGGCTGCGATTTTTAAACTTTTCATCTTTCTCTCTTTATTTTAGGTAATAAGCGTCCCTCGATTTCTTGCAAAAAAGAAATCGATAATTTTCCGGAAAAAAAGCAAAGGGTGGCCGCTGATTAAAATCAGTACATTGCTTTTTTGATGATTGAAATTCAGTCCGCCCGGTGCGGATGGGTCTGAATCAAAATGAATGAGCGCACGTGTTCACAGGCAATGGCCTGTAAAATAAGATGTTTCAGGATAACCTGTAAGCGAGTGCGCCAGAAGTCGAAGGACTACCGGGCATTAAAGAGATGAAAGTCAAAGCAGTTTCGGTGGGCAAACATCATGATATGTGTTGTCCGCCTTATATGGGGCATTAAACGATTGTTGTTTTCCATGATTTATTTTCCTTTCAGTAATTGAAAGCACGGTCATTTTATCCAGGAAAACGCGATTAACTGTGAAGGAGATCACCGTTAACCGATCATTTTGGAAATAAATAGTCGTTTTTGATGAATATCGCAGATCAAAATTCTGATTTGTTGATATCGGGTTAACAGGATGTATTGCAAATGTTTTAAATGGGCATAAATAACCAAAAAAATATCGAGTGGATTATTTATGAAATATTTTCTGAGGGGTTTTGATTTTATTTAAAAATAAATTGAATAGTTATTCAGAGCATAAACCGATAACCGATACCGGTTTCAGTTAATAAATGGCGAGGGCGAGCGGGGTCGACTTCGAGTTTCTGACGAAGGTGCCCCATATATATGCGTAAATAGTGACTATGTTCCACGGCGTTGGGCCCCCACACCTGACTTAACAGCTGGCGCTGGGTGAGAACCTTGCCGTGATTGTTGAGCAGCACGGCGAGCAGGCGAAATTCAATGGGCGTGAGGTGAATTTCCTCTTCGCCGCGCACAATGCACCGCGCGGCCAGGTCAACCCGGATATCCCCAAACGTGTAGGTTGGATCGGCAGGCGTGGTGGCGCTGTGGCGACGCAGCGCCACGCGCAGGCGAGCCTGTAGCTCGCCGATGCCAAACGGTTTAATCAGGTAGTCATCCGCCCCGGCATCCAGCGCGGCGATTTTATCCGTCTCTTCAGTACGGGCGGAGAGCACCAGAATCGGCATCTGGCTCCACTGACGGACTTCACGAATAAAATCGATGCCGTCACCGTCCGGGAGACCCAGATCGAGGATCACCAGGTCCGGCTTGCGGGTGGCGGCTTCAATTAACCCCCGCTGAAGCGTACCTGCATCATGGACGCGCAGACCGTCTCCTTCCAGCGCAGCGCGCAGAAAACGGCTAATGGCGATCTCATCTTCAACAATCAGAACGTTGATCACAAATCCTCTGGTAATTCATTAAGTTCTGGCGGGGTTTCCAGAGGAAGTGTAACACAAAAACGCGCACCGCCTTCCGGACGATTCTCCGCGGAAATGGAGCCGCCATGCACGTCAATGATCGCCTGGCAAATGGCCAGCCCCAGCCCCACGCCCGGAATGGCCGACTCCTTATTGCCGCGCGCGAATTTCTCGAAAATAGCCAACTCCTGCCCGGCAGGAATGCCCGGGCCGGTATCCCAGACGTTAAGGCGAAGCGCGCCGTCGTCCACCGTCGCATCCACGCCAATCTGCGCGCTGGCGCCCGCATATTTGGCGGCATTTTCAAGCAGGTTGATCAGCACCCGTTCAAACAGCGGACCATCAACGTGAATTAAGGTCAGGGGTTCGGGCATGTTCAGCGCAATATGTCGCCCGCCCAGGCCGGGTTCGAGCATTTTCAGCGCGCTGCCCACCACCTCTTCCAGCGTGAGCCACTCTTTTTTGAGGTTAAAACCGCCCGACTGGATACGCGCCATGTCGAGCAGGTTATTCACCAGGCGCGTGGTATTCAGCACGTGCTGGCGGATCTCGCTGGCCTGAAGGGCATGCTTCGAGCCTTCCGCCGCCAGGTCCAGCGTCAGAATTTCTGACTGACCGAACAGGACGGTGAGCGGGGTACGCAGATCGTGAGACAGCGCCGCCAGCAGCGAGTTACGAATGCTTTCACGCTCGCTTGCCAGCCGGGCCTGTTCCTCGCTGGCGGTGAGGGCCAGTCGTTCCAGCGCGCTGGCAACCAGCAGCGTAAACGTCTCCAGTAAACGCTGCTGTTCGGGGATCATCAGCTGGCGCAGGTTGGAAGGCTCCACGATGACCAGCCCCTGATTTTTATCGGCGCTGCGCAGGGGCAGAATTTGGTAGGGCACGCCGGGGAGGGTGTCGGTCCCTGCGCCCGCCGGTAAGCCTTTGTCAAAGCTCCAGCGCGCGATGGCTTCGTCCCAGGGCGTCATGCCTGTGGCGGAGGTCAGCGGGCGCAGCTTGCCGTGTTCGTCCGGGAGTAAAATCAGGTTGCTGGCATGAAACGTCGAGCGGATAAACTGCTCGCTGGTCTGCACGATATCCAGCGGCGTGCGGCCCACCGCCAGCGATTTCGACATCTCATAGAGATGGCGCGTGCGCTGTTCGCGATAGCGGGCGATGCGCGCCTGATAGCGCACGCCCGCCGTCAGATTGCCGATCACCAGCCCGACGGTGAGCATGACGGCAAAGGTGAGGATGTACTGCACGTCCGAGACGGCGAGCGTCCCGCGGGGGGCAATAAAGAACAGATCGAAGCTGATGACGTTGATCACCGTCGCCAGGACCGACGGCCAGCGCCCGTAGAAGAGCGCCACCACCACCACGCCCAAAAGGTAGATCATCACCAGGTTGGCGGCATCAAACGCAATCAGCCACTGGCTGGCAATCACGGTAATCAGGGCGCAGAGCACGACGGCGACAAGACAGCCGCGAAGCTGAATACGCCATTTATCGCTGAAGGTACGGCTGTCCGGCGCGCGATTGGGTAAGGGGGTAGGTTTGTCGTCCAGCGCCACGATCACCAGATCCAGATCCGGCGCGCGACGGGCCAGCTTGTCGGCAAAGGATTCTCGGCTAAACCAGCGCCGATGCTGACGACGGCCAATGACGATTTTCCCCAGGTTATGCTCGCGCGCGTAGCGCAGAATGGCTTTATCTTCCTGCGGATCGGAAAGGGTGGCGGTTTCCGCGCCCAGCTCCTGCGCCAGGCGCAGCGAACTCAGGATCGCGCGGCGCTGGTTTTCGGGCAGCGCGTGCAGCTGCGGCGTTTCGACATATACCGCATGCCAGACGCTGCCAAATTTGGCCGCCAGGCGCGCGGCGGTGCGGACAAGCTTTTCATTGCCGCTGCCGTGGCCCACGCACAGCAGGATGGCGTCCCGCGTGTGCCAGACGCGTTCCTGTCCCTGTAAATCGCGCCAGGCGCGCATCTGATCGTCCACACGGTCGGCGGTTCGGCGCAGGGCCAGCTCGCGCAGGGCAATCAGGTTGCCTTTACGGAAGAAATGTTCGATGGCGCGCTCTGCCTGGCCGGCAATATAAACCTTGCCTTCATGCAGGCGCTGGCGTAAATCATCGGGCGGCAGGTCGACCAGCACCACCTCATCGGCGGAATCGAAGAAGGGATCGGGCACCGTCTCGCGTACCTGAATGCCGGTCACGCCGCTGACCACGTCGTTCAGGCTTTCCAGATGCTGAACGTTAACCGTGGTGAACACATCGATACCGGCTTCAAGTAATTCTTCAACGTCCTGCCAGCGTTTGGGGTGGCGCGAGCCTGGCGCATTGCTGTGCGCCAGCTCGTCCATCAGGATAAGCGCGGGGCGGCGGGCGAGGGCGGCATCGAGATCGAATTCGGTGACTAACCGACCGCGGTGGCTGATGCGGCGGGGCGGCTGGGTAGCCAGCCCCTTCAGCAGCGATGCCGTCTCTTTACGTCCGTGGGTTTCAACCACGCCGATCAGAATATCGAGCCCCTGCGCCCGAAGCCGCTGGGCTTCCGTCAGCATGGCGAAGGTTTTCCCGACGCCCGCGCAGGCACCGAAGAAAATTTTCAGTTTGCCGCGATGGGCCTCAGCTGTTTGTTCGAGCAGCCTGTCCGGATCCGGGCGCATGGGCTCGTCGGTCATTTAGTTTTTCCTTAGCGCGTCCAGCGCCAGATTCAGCTCAACAATATTTACCACGGGCATGCCGATGAAGCTGACCAGCGGCTTTTGCGTGTGCTCTGCCACAAGCCTGCTCACCTGTTCGACGGTCAGCTGACGGGCAGCGGCGACGCGCGGGATCTGCCATGCCACGGCTGCTGGCGTCAGGCTGTAGTCTAGTCCGCTGGCCGAGGCGGTTACCAGCTCCACGGGAACGTCACGGCTGGCCTGCGGATTCGCGGCGCGCAGGGCTGCCACGCGCTCAGCGACGGCTTTGTCCAGCTCGGGGTTGCTGCCCGCCAGGTTGCTGCCGCCGGATGCCATCGGATTATACGGGCTTTCGGCAGTGGCGGAAGGGCGTCCCTGGAAGTAGCGAGCATCCGTAAAGTTCTGACCAATCAGGCGAGAGCCGCGGTTTTCACCGTTTTGCAGTATCAGCGAGCCGTTGGCCTGATCCTTAAACCACCACTGGCCCAGCGCGGTGGTCACCAGCGGGTACAGCCCGCCGGTAATGAGAGACAGCAGTATGAACAGAAGTATAGCGGGGCGTAACATGGTCATTTGATTCACCTTTTAAACCAGGCCGAACAGCGTCAACAGCAGGTCGATAACCTTGATACCGACGAAGGGCACCACCAGCCCGCCCAGGCCGTAAATCCACAGGTTGCGGCGCAGCATGGTGGCCGCCGTGAGCGGCTTATAGCTCACGCCCTTCAGCGCCAGCGGGATCAGGAAGACAATAATCAGGGCGTTAAAAATCACTGCGCTCAGAATGGCCGAGGCCGGAGAGTGCAGGTGCATCACGTTCAACGCGTTTAATTGCGGATAGGTCGCAGCAAACGCGGCCGGAATGATGGCGAAATACTTCGCCACGTCGTTGGCGATACTGAACGTGGTCAGCGAACCGCGCGTCATCAGCATCTGCTTGCCGATGTGCACCACTTCAATCAGCTTGGTCGGGTTAGAGTCGAGGTCGACCATGTTGCCCGCCTCTTTTGCGGCCTGGGTACCGGAGTTCATCGCCACCGCCACGTCGGCCTGCGCGAGGGCAGGGGCATCGTTGGTCCCGTCACCGGTCATCGCCACCAGACGGCCTTCCGCCTGATACTGACGAATCAGTGCCAGCTTGGCTTCCGGTGTGGCTTCGGAAAGGAAATCATCCACGCCCGCTTCGGCGGCAATCGCCGCGGCGGTAAGACGGTTATCCCCGGTGATCATCACCGTTTTGATCCCCATTTTACGCAGCTGGGCAAAGCGCTCTTTGATGCCGCCTTTGACGATGTCCTTCAGGGCAATGACCCCGAGCACGCGCGCGCCTTCGGCCACCACCAGCGGCGTCGCCCCCTGACGGGCCACGCTTTCGACCAGGCTGTCCACTTCCGGCGGGAAATGACCGTTGTTGGCCTCAATGTGGCGGCGAATCGCGTCAACCGAGCCTTTACGGATCATGCGATCCTGAATGTCAATGCCGCTCATGCGGGTTTGCGCCGTGAAGGGCACGAACGTGGCGTGCAGGCTCTGAACGTCGCGCTGGCGCAGGTTAAAGCGCTGCTTGGCGAGGATCACAATGCTGCGGCCTTCTGGGGTTTCATCGGCAAGGGATGAGAGCTGCGCGGCATCCGCCAGCGTTTTTTCATCCACGCCCGGGGCGGGTAAGAAATCCGACGCCTGGCGGTTACCGAGGGTAATGGTCCCGGTTTTATCCAGCAGCAAGACGTCCACGTCACCGGCGGCTTCTACCGCACGCCCGCTGGTGGCGATGACGTTGGCACCGAGCATACGGCTCATACCGGCCACGCCGATGGCCGACAGCAGGCCGCCGATGGTGGTGGGGATCAGACAAACCAGCAGCGCCACCAGCACCGTGACGGTGACCGCGGTACCGCCATAGGCAGAGAACGGCCACAGCGTCGCGGTTGCCAGCAGGAAGACAATGGTCAGGGCCACCAGCAGGATGGTCAGGGCAATCTCGTTTGGCGTTTTACGGCGCTGTGCGCCTTCCACCATGGCGATCATCCGGTCGAGGAAGGTTTCACCCGGGTTAACGCTGCACTGGATCACCAGCCAGTCGGAGAGAATGCGCGTCCCGCCCGTCACGGAGGCGAAATCGCCGCCGGACTCACGGATCACCGGCGCGGATTCGCCGGTAATAGCGCTCTCATCGACCGATGCGCCCCCTTCAATAACTTCGCCGTCGCAAGGGATGATGTCACCGGCTTCCACCAGCACCACATCGCCTTTACGCAGTTCATCTGCCGGAACGTGGTCCATCTGGGCACCGTACTTCGGTTCACGTAGCTTGCGTGCGAAGGCGGTCTTTTTCACCCCTTTCAGGCTGTTGGCCTGGGCTTTGCTCCGGCCTTCCGCCAGCGCTTCCGCAAAGTTGGCGAACAGCACGGTAAACCACAGCCACAGGCTGATGGCGCCGGTAAACATCGCATTTCCCGGCATATGGCCTGTTCCCATGGCAATCGCCAGGGCGGTGGTCAGGACGCTTCCCGCCCAGACGATAAACATCACCGGGTTGTGCCACTGCACGCGCGGGCTCAGCTTTTTCACCGCATCCATGAGCGCCTGGCGAACTAATGACGGTTCGAACAGGGCCAGTTGTTTACGACTCATGACAATTTCTCCGCAAAATCAGCGTAAAGAGAGGTATTCCGCGACCGGGCCTAACGCGAGGGCGGGGATAAAGGTCAGGGCGCCGACCAGCAACACGGTGCCCGTCAGCAGGCCGATAAACAGCGCGCCGTGGGTCGGTAACGTTCCGGTGGTGGTCGGTTGGATTTTTTTGTTCACCAGCGATCCGGCTATCGCCATAACCGGCACAATGATCCCGAAGCGACCCACAAACATGCAGAACGCCAGCAGACAGTTCCAGAATGGAGAGTTGGCGCTTAGGCCTGCAAAGGCGCTGCCGTTGTTGTTGGCGGCAGAGGAGACGGCATACAGCACTTCGCTAAAACCGTGAATGCCAGGGTTAAAGATGCCGCTGCGTCCAGCCTCGGTCATCAACGCCAGCGCGGTGCCGAGCAGCACGAGGGCCGGGGTGACCAGAATTGCCAGCGCGGTTAATTTCATTTCGCGAACGTCGATCTTTTTACCCAGATACTCCGGGGTGCGGCCAATCATCAGACCGGCAATAAACACCGCCAGCAGCACGAACAGCAGCATGCCGTAAAGACCGGAGCCCACGCCGCCAAACACCACCTCGCCAATCTGCATCAGCCACATCGGGATCATGCCGCCCAGCGCCGTAAAGGAATCATGCATGGCATTGACGGCCCCGCACGACGCTGCCGTGGTGACCACCGCATACAGGCTGCTGGCGAGAATGCCAAAGCGGCTCTCTTTACCTTCCATGTTGATTGCGCTATCTGCACCCAGTGAGAGGAAGTGCGGATTACCCTGCCATTCGGCCCACATCACCAGCGCAACACAGACCACGAAAATAAGCGACATGGTCCAGAGCAGGGTTCGCCCCTGACGGCGATCGTTGACCACGTCGCCAAAGGCAAAGCAGAGCGCGGCGGGGATCAGGAAAATCGCCAGCATCTGCACAAAATTGGTCAGGGCGGTCGGGTTTTCGAACGGGTGCGACGAGTTGGCATTGAAGAAGCCGCCACCGTTCGTTCCGAGCATTTTGATGGCTTCCTGCGACGCCACTGGCCCCATCGGCAGGAGCTGTTTTGCGCCTTCCAGCGAGGTATAAGGTGCGTAAGGCAGCAGGTTTTGCAGGCTGCCCTGCTGAATGAAGAACAGCGCGATCAGCAGCGCAATCGGCAGCAGGATCCACAGGGTAATGCGCGTCAGGTCTACCCACGCGTTACCCAGCGTGCTCACTTTCTGGCGCGCAAACGCACGCGTTAGCGCGAAGATCACCGCAATACCGCTGGCGGCAGAGAGGAAGTTCTGCACGGTTAGCCCGACCATCTGGCTGAAGTAGCTGAGCGTGGTTTCACCGGCATAGGACTGCCAGTTGGTGTTGGTGACAAAACTGACCGCCGTGTTTAGCGCCAGATGCCAGGACAGGCCCGGTAACTGCTGCGGATTCAAAGGCAGGACACCCTGCAACATCAGCATGGCAAAAAGCGCGATGAGGCCAACGATATTCAGCAGCAGAATAGCGATCAGATAGTCACGCCAGTTCATCTCCCGCTCGTCTATACCCAGTACGCGCCAGATCCCTTTTTCAACGCCTCCCATGCCGGGCAGGGGAACGTTATTGATCAGCCGTGCCAGCCCCGAGCCCAGTGGCCTTGCCAGGACGAACAACACCACTAAGAAACTGGCAATAAGCAAAAACGCCTGAGCAGCCATCAGAATGCCTCCGCATTAATCAGGGCATAAACCAGATAACCCAATAACAGGAACACCAGCACGATGCCGGCAATAAGACCTGCACTCACAATCCACCTCCGGGTGACTTTTGTTGTTGTGCTAACGGTAGGATTTATGGCGCAAAGATTTCGCAAAAATGAGAAGGGCGGGTGTAAAAAAAGTATAAAAATGGCAAAGCCCACAATTTAACTATTGATAAGTAAATCGTTAACTTTTTTGTAACTTAATTACGGCGTGAATGTAAATTTTGGCTAAACGGACGAAAATAAGTGGTCGGATGAGTAGTAAAATTACAAACAAAGCGATATTATTTTAGCCAGGTCACAGATTTTGAATTTTCCGGATGACGTTTCCGGCCAACTATAGGGGAGAAAAATATGGATCTTTATAAAGAGTTTCCGGCTCATATCGTGTTCATGCGCCGCGCTTTCGCCGTAGTGGCTGGCGTGCTGGCTCTGCCGGTGATGCTGTTCTGGAAAGATCGTGCACGTTTTTATAGCTATCTGCACCGCGTCTGGGCGAAAACCAGCGAGAAGCCGGTGTGGATGGATCAGGCCGAGAAAGCGACCTGCGATTTTTATTGATACTAAGACGACACCCAGAAAAAAACGCCGGGGGAGGGATAGCCCCTCGTCAGGGTTTACAGGCACATAATAGTCGTCTTTCTTGCCGGGTGACGCTGCGCTTACCCGGCCTACACAGGGCAAAGAGATCAATGCATTGCATGTTTCATTGTAGGCCCTTGCAAGCGTAGCGCCGCCGGGCGAAATGCACAGCATGCACCTTGTCATCAGTCTGTAAGGCCGCCTTGGGCGGCCTTTTTTATTTCATCCCGTCTACACTTCATGGCAAAGTAGTTCAATGCATGCTTTTTCCTTTTACGGCATGCCCTTACGGACATAATGGATATTTGCCTGGAGTTTTATGCCCACCCATCTGGTTTGGTTTCGCGCGGACCTGCGCGTACATGACAACTTCGCACTCGCGGCAGCCTGCCGTTCCGATGACGCCAGCGTGCTGGCGCTGTTTATCGCTACGCCTGAACAGTGGCAGCAGCATGATATGGCCCCGCGGCAGGCGGCTTACCTCAAATCGCATCTGAACGATCTGCAACACTCACTGGCTGAAAAAGGTATCCCGCTGATCTACAAAGAGGTCAGTGACTTTGCCGCGCAGCTTAAGATGTTGCGGGAGGTATGTCAGCAGAACGGCGTCACGCATCTTTTTTATAACTACCAGTACGAGCTGAACGAACGGCTGCGGGATCGCCAACTGGAGAACATTCTGGGCGAGGTGGTTTGTGAAGGATTTGATGACAGCGTAATGCTGGCACCGGGCAGCGTCATGACCGGCGGCCATGAAATGTATAAAGTGTTCACGCCGTTTAAAAATGCTTTTGTTAAACGTCTGAAAGAGGCGCTGCCGGAGTGCGTACCCGCACCCGCAGCCAGAGGGGAAGCTATAACCACGCTGCCTGAATTAACGTTTAACTATCCCCAACAGACATTCGATGAGCTTCTGTTCCCCGCAAACGAGAAGGCAGCAATGGCGAAGCTGCGCCAGTTTTGCAAACAGGGCGCGGGAGAGTACGACGCGCGCAGGGATTTCCCGGCGATTGAAGGGACAAGCCGCTTATCGGCAAGCCTGGCGCTGGGCGTACTCTCTCCTCGCCAGTGTTTACATCGTCTTCTGGCCGAGCAGCCGCAGGCGATGGACGGTGGGGCGGGTTCGGTGTGGCTGAACGAACTCATCTGGCGTGAATTCTATCGCCATCTGATGACGTATCATCCCGATCTCTGTAAGCATCGTCCGTTCATTCCCTGGACCGACAACGTAAAATGGCAGCACGATGAGGCACGTTTACAGGCCTGGCAAAAAGGGGAAACGGGCTATCCGATTGTTGATGCTGCCATGCGCCAGCTGAATGAAACAGGGTGGATGCACAACCGCCTGCGAATGATTACCGCCAGCTTTCTGGTGAAGGATCTGCTTATCGACTGGCGTATCGGAGAGCGCTATTTTATCTCTCAGCTGATCGACGGCGATCTCGCTGCGAATAACGGCGGCTGGCAGTGGGCGGCCTCTACCGGCACCGATGCGGCTCCCTATTTCAGGATTTTTAATCCGACCACTCAGGGGCAAAAATTTGATGCCAACGGCGACTTTATCCGCCGCTGGTTGCCCGCGCTCAGGAACGTTCCTGCAAAAGCGATCCACGACCCGTGGGCATGGGCGGATAAACAGGGCGTAAAGCTCGATTATCCCCGCCCGATTGTTGACCATAAACAGGCGCGCACCGCCACGCTGGCGGCGTACGAAGCCGCCCGAAAAGTTTGAGAGCATAAAGATGAAAAACAGTGAACTGGAACGCCTGATTAACGAAAAACTCAATACCGCCTCCTTCAGCGACTACGGCCCAAATGGCCTGCAGGTAGAAGGGCGCGAAACGGTGCAGAAAATTATCACCGGCGTCACGGCAAGCCAGGCGCTGCTGGACGAGGCTGTCCGTCAGGAAGCCGATGCGGTGATTGTCCATCACGGCTACTTCTGGAAAAACGAATCACCGATTATTCGCGGCATGAAGCGCAACCGCCTGAAAACGTTGCTGGCAAATGACATCAACCTGTACGGTTACCACCTGCCGCTGGACGCACACCCGGAACTGGGCAACAACGTTCAGCTTGCGCAGCTGTTGGGGATAACCGTAATGGGCGAAATCGAGCCGCTGGTGCCGTGGGGCGAGCTGGCGATGCCGGTTCCCGGACTGGAGCTGGCCTCGTGGATTGAAGCGCGCCTGGGGCGTCGCCCGCTGTGGTGCGGCGATACGGGCGCGGACCAGGTAAAACGCGTTGCCTGGTGCACCGGGGGCGGGCAGGGCTTTATCGACAGCGCCGCGCGCTTCGGTGTTGATGCCTTTATCACCGGCGAGGTTTCCGAGCAGACCATTCACTCGGCGCGTGAACAGGGGCTGCATTTCTACGCGGCCGGTCATCATGCCACCGAGCGCGGCGGCATTCGGGCCCTCAGCGAGTGGCTGACGGAAAATACCGATCTGGATGTAACCTTTATTGATATCCCTAATCCGGCCTGATGAGAGGTGCCTGAGTGCAGCGAGCGCGTTGTTATCTTCTGGGAGAAACGGCAGTGGTTCTGGAGCTCGAGCCGCCGGTGACCCTTGCCACGCAAAAGCGTATCTGGCGGCTAACCCAGCGTCTGGTCGATCTGCCGGACGTGGTTGAAGCCATTCCGGGGATGAATAACATCACGGTGGTGCTGCGTAGTCCGCATACGCTGGCGCTGGATGCCATCGAGCGTTTACAGCGCTGGTGGGAAGAGAGCGAGGCGCTGGAGCCGGAATCGCGTGCCATTGAGATCCCGGTCGTTTATGGCGGTACGGGGGGACCGGATCTTGGTGTGGTCGCAGACCATTGCGGGCTCACCGAAAAGCAGGTGGTTGAGCTGCACAGTTCGGTGGATTACGTCGTCTGGTTCCTGGGATTCCAGCCCGGATTCCCGTATCTGGGGGGATTATCTCCCCGGCTGCATACGCCGCGCCGCGCTGAACCGCGCCTGAGCGTACCGGCGGGGACGGTCGCGATTGGTGGCGAGCAGACCGGCGTCTATCCGCTGGCTTCGCCCGGTGGTTGGCAGCTTATTGGGCATACCGCCACCCCGTTATTTGACCCCGCGCTGGCGTCGCCAATACTCCTGCGCCCGGGCGACACCCTTCGCTTTATCCCGCAGAAGGAGGGGGTATGTTAACGCTTATTCGCGCCGGGCTTTACACCTCCGTACAGGATGCCGGGCGCTTTGGCATGCGCCAGTCCGGCGTGAGCTATTGTGGCGCGCTGGACCGTCCAGCGCTGGAAATCGCTAACGTGCTGGTGGGCAACCCCGGCAGCACGGCGGCGCTCGAAATTACGCTCGGCCAGTGTGTCATTGAGTTTGGTCAGGAGACCTGGTTCGCACTTACCGGCGCAGGCTGTGATGCCACGCTGGACGGCAAAGCGGTGTGGACCGGCTGGCGTCTGCGGGCGAAAGCCGGGCAGCGTCTGACCTTAAAGCGTCCTCTGCACGGCGTGCGTAGCTATCTCGCGGTGGCTGGCGGCATTGATGTGCCTGAGGTGCTGGGCTCATCCAGTACCGATCAGAAAGCCGGGATAGGCGGTCACGAAGGACGTCTGTTGCGCGACGGCGATCGCCTGGCGATTAAGCCCTCTTCGCGTCACTTCTCGACGGCTCAGGGGGTGAAACAACTTCTCTGGGGAAACCAGATCCGCGCCTTACCGGGGCCGGAATATCATGAGTTCGACGAGGCCTCAAAAGAGTCTTTGTGGCGCGCGCCGTGGAAGCTTAGTCCGCAGAGTAACCGAATGGGCTATCGTCTGCAGGGGCAGCCGCTGATCCGGACCACCGACCGGGAACTGCTCTCCCACGGTTTGTTGCCCGGCGTGATTCAGGTTCCAGGCAACGGGCAACCGATCGTCTTAATGAACGACGCGCAGACGACGGGGGGCTATCCGCGAATTGCCTGCATTATTGAAGCCGATCGCTACCATCTGGCGCAAATTCCCCTCGGTCAGCCGATTCACTTCGTGCAGTGTTCGCTGGAGGAAGCGCTAAAGGCGCGGCAGGATCAGCAGCGCTATCTCGAACAGCTGGCGTGGAGGCTCGATGGTAAAGATTGATTTAAACGCCGATCTGGGCGAGGGCGGCAGCGCCGACGCGGCGCTAATGACGCTGGTCTCTTCGGTCAATATTGCCTGCGGCTTTCACGCGGGCGATGCGCAAACCATGCTGGAGAGCGTGCGTCATGCCATCAAAAATGGCGTGGCGATTGGCGCTCACCCGAGCTTCCCTGACCGGGATAACTTTGGCCGCACCGCGATGGACCTGCCGCCTGAGACGGTCTACGCTCAGGTGCTCTACCAGACTGGCGCACTGGAGGCGATGGTTCGCGCCGGGAAGGGCGTACTGCGTCACGTGAAGCCGCACGGTATGCTCTATAACCAGGCGGCAAAAGACCCGGTACTGGCGGCGGCGATTGCCCGTGCGGTGCGGGACTGTAATCCGCAGCTGATTCTGGTCGGCCTGGCGGGCAGTGAGCTTATTCGTGCCGGAGAACGGCTGGGGCTGACCACGCGGCAGGAGGTGTTTGCCGATCGGGGATACATGCCGGACGGCAGTCTGGTTCCGCGCACGCAAGCCGGTGCGCTGATTACCGATGAAGCGAAAGCGCTGGCGCAGACGCTGGAGATGGTGCGCTACGGGCGAGTGACCGCCGTGGATGGCACAACGGCGCACGTTCAGGCTGATACGGTATGTTTACACGGCGATGGCGAGCATGCGCTCCAGTTCGCGCGCCGCCTGCGGGCCGCGTTCGCTGAAGAGGGCATTCTTGTCAGCGCAGATTAATCATAAAAGGACAGAAAAATGCCAGAAGGCCCGGAGATCCGCCGCGCGGCGGATAGCCTCGAGGCGGCGATAAAGGGCAAACCGCTGACGGAGGTCTGGTTTGCTTTTCCTCAACTGAAACCGTTTGAATCACAGCTGGTGGGGCAGTCGGTAACGCATATTGAAACGCGCGGCAAAGCGTTGCTCACGCACTTTTCCCATAACCTGACGTTATATAGCCATAACCAGCTTTACGGCGTGTGGCGCGTGGTGGAGGCGGGTGAACGGCCGCAAACGACCCGCGTGCTGCGCGTCAGGCTGCAAACGGCGGATAAGGCGATCCTGCTCTATAGCGCTTCTGATATCGAAATGTTAACGCCTGAGCAGTTGCTCACGCACCCGTTCTTACAGCGGGTTGGGCCGGACGTGCTGGATATGCGCCTGACGGCGAGCGACGTGAAGGCCCGACTGCTATCGCCCACATTCCGCAACCGGCAGTTTTCCGGCCTGTTCCTTGACCAGGCCTTTCTCGCCGGGCTTGGCAACTACCTGCGGGTGGAGATCCTCTGGGAAGTCGGGCTGGCACCGCAGCACAAAGCTTCTCAGCTGAGCGATGAACAGCTGGAGGCGCTGTCCCACGCGCTGCTGGACATCCCGCGGCTGTCGTACAACACGCGTGGCATCGTAGATGAAAACAAGCACCACGGGGCGCTGTTCCGGTTCAAGGTGTTTCATCGGGCGGGGAAGAAGTGCGAGCGGTGCGGCGGGATTATCGACAGGATTATGCTCTCTTCGAGACCCTTTTACTGGTGTCCACATTGTCAAAAATAAAAAAGCCGGGTGGCGGCTACGCCTTACCCGGCCTATGTTTCGCATTTGTAGGCCCGGTAAGCGGTAGCGCCACCGGGCTTAACTTTTAGCGCTTCAGGTCAGACTTAAAATCACGCTGCTCGTAGCCGGTATACAGCTGACGAGGACGGGCGATCTTCATGCCTTCGCTGTGCATTTCGTTCCAGTGCGCAATCCAGCCTACGGTACGGGCCATGGCGAAGATCACGGTGAACATGGAAGACGGAATGCCCATCGCTTTCAGAATAATGCCAGAGTAGAAATCGACGTTCGGGTAGAGTTTCTTCTCGATGAAGTACGGGTCGTTCAGCGCGATGTGTTCCAGCTCCATCGCCACTTCCAGCAGGTCATCTTTGGTACCCAGCTCTTTCAGCACTTCGTGGCAGGTTTCACGCATCACGGTGGCGCGCGGGTCATAGTTTTTGTAAACACGGTGACCGAAGCCCATCAGGCGGAAGGAGTCATTCTTGTCTTTCGCGCGACGCACGAACTCAGGAATGTGCTCAACGGTGCTGATCTCTTCCAGCATCTTCAGCGCCGCTTCGTTGGCGCCGCCGTGCGCCGGTCCCCACAGGGAGGCAATGCCCGCAGCGATACAGGCGAACGGGTTCGCGCCTGAAGAGCCTGCGGTACGAACGGTTGAGGTCGAGGCGTTCTGTTCGTGGTCAGCATGCAGGATCAGAATACGGTCCATCGCGCGTTCCAGAACCGGGTTCACTTCGTACTCTTCGCACGGCGTGGAGAACATCATGCGCAGGAAGTTGCCCGCGTAGGAGAGGTCGTTACGCGGATACACAAACGGCTGGCCGATGGAGTATTTGTAACACATCGCCGCCATGGTAGGCATTTTGGACAGCAGACGGTAAGCGGCGATTTCACGGTGACGCGGGTTATTCACGTCAAGGGAGTCGTGGTAGAACGCGGCCAGCGCACCGGTAATACCGCACATCACCGCCATTGGGTGAGAGTCACGACGGAACGCATGGAACAGACGGGTAATCTGCTCATGGATCATGGTGTGACGGGTCACGGTGGTTTTAAATTCATCGAACTGGGCCTGCGTCGGTTTTTCGCCGTTCAGCAGGATGTAGCACACTTCCAGATAGTTGGATTCGGTGGCTAACTGATCGATAGGGAAGCCGCGATGGAGCAGGATACCTTCGTCACCGTCGATAAAGGTGATTTTGGATTCGCAAGATGCGGTAGAGGTAAATCCAGGGTCAAAGGTGAATACCCCTTTGGAACCCAGCGTACGGATATCAATAACATCCTGACCGAGCGTGCCTTTTAGCACATCCAGTTCAATAGCAGTGTCACCATTTAGGGTGAGCGTTGCCTTTGTATCAGCCATTTACGGTCTCCTTAGCGCCTTATGCTTAAGACTGCGCTTTACCGGATTTGCTTTCAGCTGTTAATCACCGTTACCAGATTGTTATTTGGCTTACCGCTCAGCTCACGAGGACAAACCAGGGTACAGAGCTATGGCGCCTTGCAGGTAAACGAATGAAATATCAGTGAAACAACAGCAAATCAGCGTTTTTGCAGTCCGAATTATTCAAACCTGTATATCACTAATAACTGTCCTGATAACTTCGGTCAATACCATCACACTGTTACATAACTATTTGTCAGGTGAAAGAGAGACCTCATAACTTTTGCGCATTATATGCCTTTTCTGATGACGTTTGTAACAATATTGTTTAACATTTGTCAAATCAGATGATTAAAAATTAAAAAGATGTTGTTATCGTGACCCTGATCACTGTTCCAGAGAAAACCCGACAAACTGTATGTAGGTTAATTGTAATGATTTTGTGAACGGCCTATACTGCCGCCAGGTCTCCGGAACACCCTGCAATCCCGAGCCACCCAGCGTTGTAATGTGTCGTTTAAGCATCTGGAAGCACTGTTTTGCATGACGCGCAGTTATAGAAAAGGAACGCTGTCTGACCCGCATCGCAGTCCGGAGGAAGGAAACAATAAGAACAGCATGTGGGCGTTATTCATGATAAGAAATGTGAAAAAACAAAGACCTGTCAATCTGGATCTCAAAACGATCCGGTTCCCCGTAACAGCAATAGCGTCCATTCTGCACCGTGTTTCTGGTGTGATTACGTTTGTGGCGGTCGGTATTCTGCTGTGGTTACTGGGCACCAGCCTCTCTTCCCCTGAAGGATTCCTCCAGGCCTCTGCCATCATGAACAGCTTCTTCGTGAAATTCATCATGTGGGGCATTCTGACCGCGCTGGCGTACCACGTTGTGGTGGGTGTTCGCCATATGCTGATGGACTTTGGCTACCTGGAAGAGACTTTCGAAGCCGGGAAGCGCTCCGCTAACATTTCATTTGTGATTACAGTCGTGCTTTCACTTCTCGCAGGAGTTCTCGTATGGTAAGCAACGCCTCCGCATTAGGACGCAACGGCGTACATGACTTCATTCTGGTCCGTGCTACCGCCATCGTTCTCACCCTCTACATCATCTATATGATCGGTTTCTTCGCGACCAGCGGCACGCTGACGTGGGAAATCTGGAGTGGGTTCTTCGGATCCGCCTTCACCAAAGTGTTCACCCTGCTGGCCCTTTTCTCCATTCTTATTCATGCCTGGATTGGCATGTGGCAGGTGTTGACCGATTACGTTAAACCGCTGGCGATTCGCCTTCCACTGCAGCTGGCCATTGTGGTTGCACTGGTGGTTTACGTTATTTATGGATTCGTTGTGGTGTGGGGTGTGTAATGAAACTGCCAGTCAGAGAATTTGATGCTGTTGTGATTGGTGCCGGTGGCGCAGGTATGCGTGCCGCACTGCAAATTTCCCAGAGTGGCCAGAGCTGTGCGCTGCTCTCTAAAGTCTTCCCAACCCGTTCCCATACTGTGTCTGCGCAGGGCGGTATTACCGTTGCGCTGGGTAACTCCCATGAAGATAACTGGGAATGGCACATGTATGACACGGTAAAAGGTTCCGATTACATCGGTGACCAGGATGCCATCGAATATATGTGTAAAACTGGCCCGGAAGCGATTCTGGAGCTGGACCACATGGGTCTGCCGTTCTCCCGTCTGGAAAATGGCACCATCTATCAGCGTCCGTTTGGCGGCCAGTCGAAAAACTTCGGCGGCGAGCAGGCGGCACGCACCGCGGCGGCGGCTGACCGTACCGGTCACGCGCTGCTACACACCCTGTATCAGCAGAACCTGAAAAACCACACCACCATCTTCTCCGAATGGTATGCGCTGGATCTGGTGAAAAACGCCGATGGCGCCATCGTTGGTTGTACCGCGCTGTGCATCGAAACCGGTGAAGTGGTCTACTTCAAAGCCCGCGCAACCGTGCTGGCGACCGGCGGTGCAGGCCGTATTTACCAGTCCACCACCAACGCCCACATCAACACCGGTGACGGTGTCGGTATGGCTATCCGCGCGGGCGTGCCGGTGCAGGATATGGAGATGTGGCAGTTCCACCCGACCGGCATCGCCGGTGCAGGCGTGCTGGTAACAGAAGGCTGCCGTGGTGAAGGTGGCTACCTGCTGAATAAACACGGCGAGCGCTTCATGGAGCGTTATGCCCCGAATGCGAAAGACCTGGCGGGTCGTGACGTGGTGGCGCGTTCCATCATGATCGAAATCCGTGAAGGCCGCGGCTGTGACGGCCCTTGGGGTCCACACGCCAAGCTGAAGCTCGACCACCTGGGTAAAGAAGTGCTGGAGTCCCGTCTGCCGGGCATCCTGGAACTGTCCCGCACCTTCGCGCACGTCGATCCGGTGAAAGAGCCGATTCCGGTTATCCCAACCTGCCACTACATGATGGGCGGTATTCCGACCAAAGTGACCGGTCAGGCGCTGACCGTGAACGAGCAGGGCGAAGACGTGGTCATTCCTGGCCTGTTCGCGGTGGGCGAAATTGCCTGCGTATCCGTACACGGCGCAAACCGTCTGGGCGGCAACTCCCTGCTGGACCTGGTGGTGTTTGGTCGTGCAGTGGGTCTGCATCTGCAGGAATCCATTGCGGAGCAGGGCGCGCTGCGTGACGCGACCGACGACGAAATTGATGCCTCTCTTGAGCGCCTCAACCGCTGGAACGGCAACCGTAACGGCGAAGATCCGGTGGAAATCCGTAAAGCGCTGCAGGAATGCATGCAGCACAACTTCTCGGTATTCCGTGAAGGCGACGCGATGGCCAAAGGTCTTGAGCAACTGAAAGCGATCCGCGAGCGTCTGAAAAATGCCCGTCTGGACGACACCTCCAGCGAGTTCAACACCCAGCGCGTTGAGTGCCTGGAGCTGGATAACCTGATGGAAACCGCGTTCGCGACCGCGATGTCGGCAAACTTCCGTACCGAAAGCCGTGGCGCGCATAGCCGCTTCGACTTCCCGGAGCGTGATGACGAAAACTGGCTGTGCCATTCCCTGTATCTGCCAGAGTCGGAAACCATGACGCGTCGTAGCGTCAACATGGAACCGAAACTGCGTCCGGCGTTCCCGCCGAAGATTCGTACTTACTAATGCGGAGACAGGATAATGAAACTCGAATTCTCAGTTTATCGTTATAACCCGGATGTTGATGACGCTCCGCGCATGCAGGACTACACCCTGGAAGCGGAAGAAGGTCGCGACATGATGCTGCTGGATGCCTTAATCCAGCTGAAAGAAAAAGATCCAACCCTGTCGTTCCGTCGCTCCTGCCGTGAAGGGGTGTGTGGTTCTGACGGTGTGAACATGAACGGCAAAAATGGCCTGGCCTGCATCACGCCAATTTCAGCGTTGCAGCGTCCTGGTCAGAAAATTGTTATCCGTCCTCTGCCAGGCCTGCCGGTCGTGCGTGATTTGGTGGTAGACATGGGGCAATTCTATGCACAATATGAGAAGATTAAGCCTTACTTATTGAATAATGGGCAAAATCCACCGGCTCGTGAGCACTTACAGTCTCCTGAGCAGCGTGAAAAACTCGATGGTCTGTACGAGTGTATTCTCTGCGCATGCTGTTCTACGTCCTGCCCGTCGTTCTGGTGGAACCCGGACAAGTTTATCGGCCCGGCCGGTCTGCTGGCTGCCTATCGCTTCCTGATCGATAGCCGCGACACCGAAACCGACAGCCGTCTGGAAGGACTGAGTGACGCTTTCAGCGTATTCCGCTGCCATAGCATCATGAACTGCGTCAGTGTGTGTCCGAAGGGGCTGAACCCGACGCGCGCCATCGGCCATATTAAGTCGATGCTGCTGCAGCGCAGTGCGTAAGTAACGTTGCCGGATGGCGCTGCGCTTATCCGGCCTACGAAACTGTAGGCCCGGTAAGCGTAGCGCCACCGGGCAAAATGCAGAAACCTTTAAAAACTGCCCTGTACTACCCTGAAGTCCAGACAGTTTCTAAAGGTTCCTTCGCGGGCCAAATGAAAAGAGCTCGCAGGTGAACCCCGGCACGTACACGTGGTGTGCGTGGTAGTTTCTACGGCGAAAGTAAGCATAAAAATGCTTAAGGGATCACGATGCAGAACGGCGCAATGAAAGCCTGGCTGGACTCTTCTTACCTCTCTGGTGCCAACCAGAGCTGGATAGAACAGCTCTATGAAGACTTCTTAACCGATCCTGACTCAGTGGACGCAAACTGGCGTTCCATGTTCCAGCAGTTGCCTGGTACAGGGGTCAAACCGGATCAATTCCATTCCAAAACACGTGATTATTTCCGTCGTCTGGCGAAGGATGCCTCACGTTACTCTTCTGCGATTTCCGACCCTGACACCAATGCGAAGCAGGTTAAAGTCCTGCAGCTTATCAACGCTTATCGCTTCCGTGGTCACCAGCATGCGAATCTCGATCCGCTGGGACTGTGGAAACAAGACCGTGTGGCCGATCTCGATCCGGCGTATCACGATCTGACCGAGGCCGATTTCCAGGAAAGCTTTAACGTAGGTTCCTTTGCCATCGGCAAAGATACGATGAAGCTGGGCGATCTGATTGACGCGCTCAAGCAAACCTACTGCGGCTCCATCGGCGCGGAATACATGCACATTACCTCTACCGAAGAGAAGCGCTGGATCCAGCAGCGCATCGAATCCGTAGCGGGCCACGCGACCTTCTCGGCTGACGAGAAAAAACGCTTCCTCAGCGAACTGACTGCAGCAGAAGGCCTTGAGCGCTATCTGGGCGCGAAGTTCCCGGGCGCAAAACGCTTCTCGCTGGAAGGCGGTGACGCCCTGGTGCCGATGCTGAAAGAGCTGATTCGTCACGCAGGCAAGAGCGGCACCCGTGAAGTGGTGCTGGGCATGGCACACCGTGGTCGTCTGAACGTACTGGTCAACGTGCTGGGTAAAAAACCGCAGGACCTGTTCGATGAATTCGCGGGCAAACATAAAGAACACCTCGGCACCGGCGACGTGAAGTACCACATGGGCTTCTCGTCTGATATCGAAACCGAAGGCGGTCTGGTTCACCTGGCGCTGGCGTTTAACCCGTCACACCTGGAAATCGTCAGCCCGGTGGTTATCGGTTCCGTGCGCGCGCGTCTGGATCGTCTGGACGAGCCGAGCAGCAACAAAGTTCTGCCAATCACCATCCACGGTGATGCGGCGGTGACAGGGCAGGGCGTGGTGCAGGAAACCCTGAACATGTCCAAAGCGCGTGGTTACGAAGTGGGCGGTACCGTTCGCATCGTGATCAACAACCAGGTGGGCTTCACCACCTCTAACCCGCTGGACGCACGTTCTACCCCGTACTGCACCGACATCGGTAAGATGGTGCAGGCGCCGATCTTCCACGTTAACGCGGATGACCCGGAAGCCGTGGCTTTCGTGACCCGTCTGGCGCTGGACTTCCGTAACACCTTCAAACGCGATGTGTTCATTGACCTCTTCTGCTACCGCCGTCACGGCCACAACGAAGCGGATGAGCCAAGTGCAACCCAGCCGCTGATGTACCAGAAAATCAAAAAACACCCGACGCCGCGCAAAATCTATGCTGACAAGCTGGAAAGCGACAAAGTGGCGACGCTGGAAGATGCGACCGAAATGGTCAACCTCTACCGCGACGCGCTGGACGCGGGTGAATGCGTAGTGAAAGAGCTGCGCCCGATGAACATGCACTCCTTTACCTGGTCGCCGTACCTCAACCACGAGTGGGATGAGAGCTATCCGAACAAGGTGGAGATGAAGCGCCTGCAGGAGCTGGCTAAACGCATCAGCACCGTGCCGGACGCTATCGAGATGCAGTCTCGCGTGGCGAAAATTTATGCTGACCGTCAGGCCATGGCGGCAGGCGAGAAGCTGTTCGACTGGGGCGGCGCGGAAACGCTGGCTTACGCGACGCTGGTTGACGAAGGCATTCCTGTTCGTCTGTCCGGTGAAGATGCGGGCCGTGGCACCTTCTTCCACCGTCACGCAGTCGTGCATAACCAGACCAACGGTTCAACGTACACGCCGTTGCAGCACGTGCACAACGGTCAGGGCCAGTTCAAGGTCTGGGACTCCGTGCTGTCTGAAGAAGCGGTGCTGGCCTTCGAATACGGTTACGCCACGGCTGAACCGCGCACCCTGACCATCTGGGAAGCGCAGTTCGGCGACTTCGCCAACGGTGCGCAGGTGGTGATCGACCAGTTCATCTCCTCCGGCGAACAGAAATGGGGCCGTATGTGTGGCCTGGTGATGCTGCTGCCGCACGGCTATGAAGGCCAGGGTCCGGAGCACTCCTCCGCGCGTCTGGAACGTTATCTGCAGCTCTGCGCGGAGCAGAACATGCAGGTTTGCGTACCGTCGACCCCGGCGCAGGTTTATCACATGCTGCGTCGTCAGGCGCTGCGCGGTATGCGTCGTCCGCTGGTGGTGATGTCGCCGAAATCCCTGCTGCGTCACCCGCTGGCGGTGTCGAGCCTGGAAGAGCTGGCGAACGGTACCTTCCTGCCGGCCATCGGTGAAATTGACGAGCTGGATCCGCAGGCCGTGAAGCGTGTAGTGATGTGTTCTGGTAAGGTTTATTACGACCTGCTGGAACAGCGCCGTAAGAACGATCAGAAAGATGTCGCCATCGTGCGTATCGAACAGCTTTATCCGTTCCCGCACCAGGCGGTGCAGGAAGCGCTGAAACCGTACGCTCACGTTCATGATTTTGTCTGGTGCCAGGAAGAGCCGCTCAACCAGGGCGCATGGTACTGCAGCCAGCATCATTTCCGTGAAGTGATTCCATTTGGGTCAGCCCTGCGCTATGCAGGTCGCCCGGCCTCCGCCTCTCCGGCGGTAGGGTATATGTCCGTTCACCAGAAGCAGCAACAAGATCTGGTCAATGACGCGCTGAACGTCGATTAATTAAAGGATACATAATGAGTAGCGTAGATATTCTTGTTCCCGACCTGCCTGAATCTGTAGCAGATGCGACCGTCGCTACCTGGCACAAAAAACCAGGCGATGCCGTTAAGCGCGATGAAGTGCTGGTAGAAATCGAAACTGACAAAGTGGTACTGGAAGTACCGGCTTCGGCGGATGGCGTTCTGGACGCGGTGCTGGAAGACGAAGGCACCACCGTCACCTCTCGTCAGATCCTGGGTCGCCTGCGTGAAGGCAACAGCGCGGGCAAAGAGTCCAGCGCGAAATCTGAAGAGAAAGCCTCTACGCCAGCGCAGCGCCAGCAGGCCTCTCTGGAAGAGCAGTCTAATGACGCCCTCAGCCCGGCGATCCGTCGCCTGCTGGCGGAACACAGCCTTGACCCGGCAGCCATTAAAGGCACCGGTGTGGGCGGTCGTCTGACCCGTGAAGACATCGACAAGCATCTGGCGAAAGCGCCTGCTCAGGCCGAAGCGAAAGCCCCTGCGGCAGCACCGGCAGCACAGCCTGCTCTGGGCGCTCGCAGCGAAAAACGCGTGCCGATGACCCGCCTGCGTAAGCGCGTGGCCGAGCGTCTGCTGGAAGCGAAAAACTCTACCGCGATGCTGACTACCTTCAACGAAGTGAACATGAAGCCAATCATGGACCTGCGTAAGCAGTACGGTGACGCGTTTGAAAAACGTCACGGTATCCGTCTGGGCTTTATGTCCTTCTACGTGAAGGCGGTGGTTGAGGCGCTGAAACGCTACCCGGAAGTGAACGCGTCCATCGATGGCGATGACGTGGTTTACCACAACTACTTCGACGTCAGCATGGCGGTTTCGACCCCACGTGGCCTGGTGACCCCGGTTCTGCGTGATGTGGATACCCTGGGTATGGCCGACATCGAGAAAAACATTAAAGAGCTGGCGGTGAAAGGCCGCGACGGCAAGCTGACCGTAGACGACCTGACCGGCGGTAACTTCACCATTACCAACGGCGGCGTCTTCGGCTCGCTGATGTCTACCCCGATCATTAACCCGCCGCAGAGCGCGATCCTGGGTATGCATGCCATCAAAGATCGTCCTATGGCGGTAGACGGTAAAGTTGAGATCCTGCCGATGATGTACCTGGCGCTCTCTTACGACCACCGCCTGATCGACGGCCGCGAGTCCGTGGGCTTCCTGGTAGCCATTAAAGAGCTGCTCGAAGATCCAACGCGTCTGCTGCTGGACGTCTAGTCACGATTTAGCATCACCTGCCCCGTAGACCGGCACACGCTGCGCCGGTCTACAGGTTTGAAGATAACGATTACCCTGAAGGATGGATAGAACACATGAACTTACATGAATATCAGGCCAAACAGCTGTTTGCCCGGTATGGCTTACCGGCTCCGGTGGGTTATGCCTGTACTACCCCGCGTGAAGCAGAAGAAGCCGCATCTAAAATCGGTTCCGGCCCGTGGGTAGTTAAGTGTCAGGTTCACGCTGGTGGCCGTGGTAAAGCGGGCGGTGTGAAGGTTGTTAAGAGCAAAGAAGAGATTCGTGCGTTTGCTGAACATTGGCTCGGCAAGCGTCTGGTAACGTACCAGACAGATGCGAACGGCCAGCCGGTTAACCAGATCCTGGTTGAAGCGGCAACCGACATCGAGAAAGAGCTGTACCTGGGCGCGGTGGTTGACCGTAGCTCCCGTCGCGTGGTGTTCATGGCATCTACCGAAGGCGGCGTGGAAATCGAAAAAGTGGCGGAAGAGACCCCGCACCTGATCCACAAAGTGGCTATCGATCCGCTGGCAGGCCCAATGCCTTACCAGGGTCGCGAGCTGGCGTTCAAACTGGGTCTGGAAGGCAAGCTGGTTCAGCAGTTCACCAAGATTTTCATGGGTCTGGCGACCATTTTCCTGGAGCGCGATCTGGCGCTGATCGAGATCAACCCGCTGGTGATCACGACCCAGGGCGATCTGATCTGCCTCGACGGCAAGCTGGGCGCTGACGGCAACGCGCTGTTCCGCCAGCCGGATCTGCGCGAAATGCGCGACCAGTCTCAGGAAGACCCGCGTGAAGCGCAGGCGGCTCAGTGGGAGCTGAACTACGTGGCGCTGGACGGTAACATCGGCTGCATGGTTAACGGTGCGGGCCTGGCGATGGGCACCATGGACATCGTTAAGCTGCACGGCGGTGAGCCAGCGAACTTCCTCGACGTGGGCGGTGGCGCAACCAAAGAGCGCGTAACCGAAGCGTTCAAAATCATTCTCTCCGACGACAACGTGAAGGCCGTTCTGGTTAACATCTTCGGCGGCATCGTCCGTTGCGACCTGATCGCCGACGGTATCATCGGTGCGGTAGAAGAAGTGGGTGTTAACGTTCCGGTGGTTGTGCGTCTGGAAGGTAACAACGCTGAACTCGGCGCGAAAAAACTGGCTGACAGCGGCCTGAATATTATTGCAGCGAAAAGTCTGACGGATGCAGCTCAGCAGGTTGTTGCCGCAGTGGAGGGGAAATAATGTCAGTTTTAATTAATAAAGATACCAAGGTTATCTGCCAGGGCTTCACCGGTAGCCAGGGGACTTTCCACTCCGAACAGGCGATTGCCTACGGCACGCAGATGGTTGGCGGCGTAACGCCAGGTAAAGGCGGCACCACCCACCTGGGCCTGCAGGTGTTCAACACCGTGCGTGAAGCCGTAGAAGCGACGGGCGCAACCGCGACCGTGATCTACGTTCCGGCGCCGTTCTGCAAAGACTCCATTCTGGAAGCGATCGACGCAGGCATCAAACTGATCATCACCATCACCGAAGGTATCCCGACGCTGGATATGCTGACCGTGAAGGTGAAGCTGGATGAAGCCGGCGTACGTATGATCGGCCCGAACTGCCCAGGCGTTATCACCCCGGGCGAATGCAAAATCGGCATCATGCCGGGCCACATTCACAAGCCGGGTAAAGTGGGCATCGTGTCCCGTTCCGGTACCCTGACCTATGAAGCGGTTAAGCAGACCACCGACTACGGTTTCGGCCAGTCCACCTGCGTGGGCATCGGCGGTGACCCGATCCCGGGTTCTAACTTCATCGACATCCTGAAGCTGTTCCAGGAAGATCCACAGACCGAAGCGATCGTGATGATCGGTGAGATCGGTGGTAGCGCGGAAGAAGAAGCGGCTGCTTACATCAAAGAACACGTGACCAAGCCAGTTGTGGGTTACATCGCGGGTGTGACCGCGCCGAAAGGCAAGCGTATGGGTCACGCAGGCGCGATCATCGCCGGTGGTAAAGGTACGGCTGATGAGAAATTCGCAGCGCTGGAAGCCGCAGGCGTGAAGACCGTTCGCAGCCTGGCGGATATCGGCGAAGCACTGAAATCCATCATTAAGTAAGTCCTCTCTGCTCCCCGAAAGGGGGGCGTTGCAGTATAAAAATGTCCGTTTCGACATGGTTGGCCGCTGTAAAGCGGCCTTTTTTATTGCCTGCGTCTGGCGACTAGCGTGAACTTGTAATCATCGGTATTGAACACGTTGCGGCTGTATTCAAATACCCGCCCGTCCTTCAGAAACCCGCGGGAGACTTTTTCCAGGATCGGCTTTGCCGGATCGAGCGACAGCGCGGCGATCGCCTCCTCTGACGGCATGATCGGCACCAGCTCCTGCTCGCTGCGATCGATAACCAGCTTTTTGATCTGCTCAACGTAGTGGTATTTCGAATTCTCCATCACTTCCCAGGTGAGGTCGGGGAACAGGGCCAGCGGCATCCACGTCTCTTCCAGATTTACCGGTTTTTGTTTGATAAAGCGGACGCGTTTGATGTGCCAGACTTTATCGTCATGAGAGAGATTCAGCTTTTCGGCAAGTTTTGCATCGGCCTTCAGCACTTCGAAAATGCTCACCTCACTGTGGGTATCCACGTTCCGGTCCGCCAGTTTTTCGTAAAACCCGGTGAGCTGGTAAATGTCGTAATTGACGCGCTCTTCTTTTACGTAGGTGCCGCTGCCCTGAATGCTCTCGACGATATGCTCTTCCGTAAGCAGCTTCAGCGCCTGTCTCACCGTGACGCGACTCACGTTGAATGCCTCCTGAAGGCTGGATTCCGTCGGTAACGCATCGCCAGGCTTTAACTCTCCCGCACTGATTTTTTCGCGAAGCGCATCGGCTATTTGCCGGTACATCGGTTTGTTACCCATCGAATCTGCCTTTCTAATACCTTTTCATGGAATTATGCCTCCCGCTTAAAATTTGTAAATAATACAACTTAAATACAAATTTTCGTTGTTAGTGAAAATGATCACATAAATGTATTGTACGGCCTGCCACAATTGCCGCCAGACAATAACAACGTATGTGTGAGGATCTTATGAACCTGACGACTCTGACCCACACCAGTGCTGTCTGCGTGCAGGCACACTATGCCAGTCGTGATGAGGCCATTCGCCAGCTTACAATGCGGCTGGTGGCGCTGGGCAAAATCACAGATGGCGAGGCATTTCTGGCGGAGGTCTACCGCCGCGAATCTCAGGGGCCAACCGCACTGGGTGAAGGGCTGGCTGTCCCGCATGGTAAATCGAACGCGGTGAACGAAGCGGCTTTTGCGGTTGCTACGCTGCGCGAACCGCTGGAGTGGGAGGGGGTGGACGGCCCTGAACGCGTAGAGCTGATCGTCCTGCTTGCCATCCCGCCAGCTGAAGCGGGATCCACGCATATCCAGGTGCTGACGGCGCTGACGTCTCGCCTGGCCGATGATGTCCTCCGGGAACGCGTTATGGCTGCAGCGACGGCGGAGGATCTGCTTGATGCGCTGAACGGTGTCTCGAAGGAAGACGAGGCTGATACGCCGGTGAATGCACCAACCGTCGTCTGTGTCACCGCCTGTCCGGCCGGGATCGCGCATACCTATATGGCCGCAGAGTACCTGGAGAAAGCGGGACGTAAGCTCGGCGTCAACGTGGTGGTCGAAAAGCAGGGGGCGAACGGCATCGAAGGGCGAATTACTGCCCAGCAGTTGCTGGAGGCGAAAGCGTGTATTTTTGCCGCTGAAGTGGCGATCAAAGAGAGCGAGCGCTTTCAGGGGATCCCCGCCATTTCCGTTCCCGTTGCGGAACCCCTGCGTCATGCTGAAGCGTTGATTGAGCGCGCGCTGGCGCTAAAGCCTTCTACCGATGCGCGCCATGCGCAGGTCGATACCGAAACGAAAAAGCGCGTTAAAACTGAACTCAAGCAGGCGCTTCTCAGCGGCATCTCTTTTGCGGTGCCGCTGATCGTTGCCGGCGGTACGGTGCTGGCCGTATCGGTACTGCTGGCGCAGATCCTTGGCCTGCAGCACCTGTTTGACCAGGAAAACTCGTGGCTGTGGATGTACCGCAAGCTTGGCGGCGGCATGCTTGGCATTTTGATGGTGCCTGTTCTCTCGGCCTACACCGCCTACTCGCTGGCGGATAAACCCGCGCTGACGCCGGGCTTTGCGGCCGGTCTGGCTGCCAACATGATCGGCTCCGGTTTTCTCGGCGCTATCGTCGGTGGGCTGATCGCGGGCTATCTGATGCGCTGGGTGAAAAACCATATCCGGCTCAGTAGCCGCTACAACGGCTTTCTGACTTTTTATCTCTATCCGGTGATTGGCGTGCTGGGCGCGGGCAGCCTGATGCTGTTTGTGATTGGCGAACCGGTGGCCTGGCTCAATAACACGCTCACCGTCTGGCTTAACGGTCTCTCCGGCGCGAATGCGCTGCTTCTGGGGGCAATCCTCGGGTTTATGTGCTCATTCGATTTGGGCGGCCCGGTCAACAAAGCCTCTTACGCGTTTTGCCTGGGGGCGATGGCGAACGGCGTATACGGTCCCTATGCCATCTTTGCCTCCGTCAAAATGGTCTCAGCCTTCACCGTCACGGCGTCAACGATGCTGGCACCGAAGCTGTTTAAGTCGTTTGAAATTGAAACCGGTAAATCGACCTGGCTGCTCGGCCTCGCGGGCATTACCGAAGGGGCGATTCCGATGGCGATTGAAGATCCGCTTCGCGTTATTGGCTCATTTGTCCTCGGATCCATGGTGACGGGCGCGGCTGTCGGTGCGATGGGGATCGGGCTGTCTACGCCGGGGGCCGGGATTTTCTCTCTCTTTTTACTTCACGATGCCGGGTTGGGCGGTGTGGTTGCGGCGGCGGGCTGGTTTGGCGCGGCGCTGGTGGGGACCGCTATCTCCACCCTGGTTCTGCTGCTCTGGCGACGCCAGGCGGTAAAAAAGGGCAACTACATCACTGAAGACGCCTTATCGTAAAAACGCACAAACAGGAAACGAAGATGAAAGCTGTATCTCGCGTTCATATCACGCCGCATATGCACTGGGACCGTGAGTGGTACTTCACCACCGAAGAGTCGCGTATTCTTCTGGTCAATAATATGGAAGAGATCCTGACCCGTCTGGAGCAGGATGATGAGTACAAATACTATGTTCTCGATGGACAGACGGCGGTACTGGAGGATTATTTTGCCGTTGTGCCCGAAAACCGCTCTCGCGTGAAGGCGCTTGTCGAGCGTGGAAAGCTGATTATCGGCCCCTGGTATACCCAGACCGATACCACCATTGTGAGCGGCGAGTCGATTGTCCGCAACCTGATGTACGGCATCCGGGATTGTATGGCCTTCGGCGAACCGATGAAGATCGGCTATCTGCCGGATTCGTTTGGCATGTCCGGCCAGCTTCCGCATATCTATAACGGGTTTGGCATTACCCGCACGATGTTCTGGCGCGGCTGTTCTGAACGCCACGGGACCGATAAAACCGAATTTCTCTGGCAGAGCCAGGACGGCAGTGAAGTGACGGCACAGGTGCTGCCGCTGGGCTACGCGATTGGTAAGTACTTACCGGAGGACGAAGCGGGGCTGCGAAAACGGCTCGACAGCTATTTCGAGGTTCTGGAAAAGGCGTCCGTCACCAAAGCGATTTTGCTGCCCAACGGACACGACCAGATGCCGCTGCAGCAGAACATTTTCGCGGTGATGGAGAAGCTGCGTGAAATCTATCCGCAGCGTCAATTTGTGATGAGCCGGTTTGAGGAGGTCTTTGATCGCATCGACGCGCACCGCGATGACCTGGCGACCTTAAAAGGCGAGTTTATCGACGGGAAATACATGCGCGTGCACCGGACCATCGGCTCCACGCGCATGGATATCAAAATTGCCCATGCGCGTATTGAGAACAAAATTGTCAACATCCTCGAGCCGCTGGCGACGCTTGCCTGGACGCTGGGCTTCGACTACCGCCACGGCCTGCTGGAGAAGATGTGGAAAGAGATCCTCAAAAACCACGCTCACGACAGCATAGGCTGCTGCTGCAGCGACAAGGTGCATCGCGAGATTGTCTCCCGCTTCGAGCTGGCTGAGGACATGGCAGACAACCTGGCGCGTTTCTATATGCGCAAGATTGTCGACAACATGCCGCAAAGCGATGCCGATAAGCTGGTGATGTTCAACCTGATGCCCTGGCCGCGTGAGGAGGTGATGAACACCACGATTCGACTGCGCGCCAGCCAGTTCCGTCTGCGGGATGACAAAGGCAACGAGATCCCGTATTTCATCCGCAGCGCGCGAGAGCTCGACCCGGGCCTCATTGACCGACAGATTGTCCACTACGGCAATTACGAACCGTTTATGGAGTTTGATATTCAGCTCAGCCAGATACTGCCGTCGATGGGCTACCGTACGCTGTTTATCGAACCTAACGTGGCCGGGAAGGTGCTCTCTGCGGGGGAAAATACCGAATCCTTACTTGAAAACGCCTTCTGGCAGATTGACATAAATGACGACGGTTCGCTGCGCCTGCGCGACAAAGAAACCGGGCTTATTTATGACCGCGTGCTGGAAATCGAAGAGAGCTCGGATGATGGCGATGAGTACGACTACTCGCCTTCGCGGGAAGAGTGGAGACTCACTTCCGCGCAGGGCGAGCATGAATTTGAGGTTACGCATGAAGGCTGGCAGAGCAGGGCAGTTATCCGCCATCGAATCGCCGTTCCGGCGAACCTGGCGGAACGCGCGGCGCGCCAGCGAAACGGCTACCTCGACGCTGAATTTGAAATTACGCTAAGCCGCAACAGCAGACGCATTGACGTGGCGGTGCGCCTGGATAATCAGGCCGACGACCACCGCGTTCGCGTGCTCATCCCAACGCCGTTTGCGACCCGGGAGGTGTTAGCGGATACACAGTTTGGCACGATCTCTCGTCCGGTGCAGGACGCGGCGATGCAAAACTGGCAGGAGGAGGGGTGGAAAGAAGCGCCGGTTCCCGTCTGGAATTTACTCAACTACGCCGTCCTGCAGGAAAAACGAAACGGGCTTGCGCTATTTACCGAGGGGCTGCGTGAATTTGAAGTCGTGGGTGATGAACAAAAGGCATTTGCTCTGACCTTGCTGCGCGGCGTGGGGGTACTCGGCAAAGAAGATCTGCTCCTGCGCCCCGGCAGACCATCCGGTATCAAAATGCCGGTCCCGGACGCTCAGGTGCGTGGTCCGCTAAGCTGTCGCTTTAGCCTCTTCAGCTTCAGCGGCACGCCGGAAAACGCGGGTGTCGCGCAGCAGGCTCAATCGTGGTTAACGCCGGTGCAGTGTTATAACAAGATCCCCTGGGATGCAATGAAGCTGAATCGCGCGTCGTTGACCACGCCGGAAAGTTACAGCCTGTTAGCGCTTTCGCCAACGGGATGCGTACTCAGTGCGATCAAAAAAGCGGAAGATCGTGATGAGCTCATTCTTCGTCTGTTCAACCCTTCACAGTCCAGCGCATGTGACGCGACGCTATCCGTCAATCCGGCGGTGAAGCGGTGCTGCGAAACGGACATGAATGAACGGCTGATGGACCACGGTGAAGACGAAGGCATTGTCGGGGCGTTCAGACCGGGACAGTCGCGAACCTTTAGCCTTCTTCTTGCCTGAGAATCGCTGATATCATTAAAAGGCTGCACTGTTTGCGGCCTTTTTCATTAAATAGTCACTCCGCGGTGTTAAGTTATGGGGTGACAAAAGTAAAATAGGTAATGGTGCCAACTTACTGATTTAGTGTATGATGGTGTTTTTGAGGTGCGCCAGTGGCTTCTGTTTCTATCAGCTGTCCCTCCTGTTCAGC